>NZ_JBPYUI010000003.1:147542-287412 GCF_051858335.1 Klebsiella sp. K47 | reverse complement strand
CCGTCCTCGGGCTTGCCGCCGGCGTGGGCGGCCACGCCGCTGAACTGCACGTCGAATTTGGTGGTGGCCATAAAGTTGTCTCCACCGCAGACGACGGTACCTGCCGGCACGCCGGTCCCAATATGGATCGCCGTGAAATAATCCACGTCATCAACCACGCCGGCGGCCACCATCGCGCGGGCGCCGCGGGTACCCTCTTCAGCAGGCTGGAAAATCAGTTTAATGACGCCATTGAGCTGGGCGGCATACTGCTTGAGCACATGCGCCAGCCCCAGCCCGATGGCGGTATGGCCGTCATGGCCGCAGGCGTGCATCATGCCGGCGTTGCAGGAGGCGAAATGATCGCGATGGGGGCGGTGGCTATCGTCATGCTGTTCGTTGAGATCGAGGGCATCCATATCGACGCGAAAGGCCAGGGTTGGCCCGGGCCGCCCGGTGTCGAGCGTGGCCACCACGCCGGCGAAACCACCTTCAAACGCCGGCAGCCAGCGCTCCGGCGCGCCCTGTTCGCGGGCGCGTTCGAAAGCCCGGGCCAGGGTCTCCTCGTCCGGCAGCCCCATCCGGCTGTCGGCATCGATGACGTCGCGGCCTAGCGCCAGCTGATAGCCGAGCCCGTCAAGAATATCCGCGACCTTACTGGCGGTGCGAAACTCCAGCCAGCCGGATTCAGCGTGCAGGTGAAAATCGCGGCGCCATTGGGTCATGGAGGGCGCCAGCTGGCGGAGGTATTCATCAAGTTGCGGCATAGCTTATCCTGTCATAAGTAAAAAATGTGACGGCGTTCACGATGTGATAGCTTTTGTTTATCACTTGCGTTTTACAGGCCGTATCCCACTTAACCTGCCACAGCCTGATGGATTACAGTAGATGTGAATTTCTTCTGTCTGATAAACAATGGTTATCACCGAAAGCATGGCATTTCAGATTAAATTTCATCATATCCGCGCCTTCGTCGAAGTGGCCCGGGAAGGGAGTATTCGCGGTGCCAGCCGGGCGCTGGCGGTCTCGCAGCCGGCCCTGACCAAAGCGATTAAAGAGCTGGAGGAGGGGCTTTCCGCCCAGCTGTTCGTGCGCCGCAGTCAGGGGGTGGCGCTGACCGAAAACGGCGAAAGCTTTTACCAACATGCGAGCTTGATCCTTGAGGAGCTGCGGGCGGCGCAGGACGAACTGCTGCAGCGCCAGGGCGAGCAGGCCGGGCAAATTAATATTGGCCTCGGCGCCAGCGTCGCCCGGTCGCTGATGCCGTCGGTGATCTGCCGCTTTCATCAGCAGCATCCGCAGGTAAAGGTGCGGATCATGGAGGGCCAACTGCTGGCGATGATCAATGAGCTGCGCCAGGGAGAGCTGGATTTCACCATCAATACCTATTACCCCGGGCCGTACGACCATGAGTTCAGCTTTGAGAAACTGTTTGAGAAACCGTTCGCGGTGTTCGCCCGCGCGGGCCATCCGGCGGCGCAGGCCACCTCGCTGGGGGAGTTGATGGATCACCACTGGACCATGCCGACGCCGCGCGGCAGCTACTTCAAGCAGCTGCAGGAGCGCTTCGAACAGCTGGGACGGGAGCCAAAGGTGGGGATCGTCTGCGAAACGTTCTCATCCTGCATCAGCCTGGTGGTGAAAAGTGATTTTCTCAGCATCCTGCCGGTGGAGCTGGGCAACGACCCGCTGATGGCCGACAAACTGGTGATGATCCCCATCCGTGAAGTGTTACCCACCGCCACCTATTATCTGATCCAGCGGCGCGATACCCGGCAGACGCCGCTCACGGCGTCGTTAATCACCCTGTTCCGCCGCCAGAGCCGACAATTGTTTCCTTAATCGTCCGTCGCGCTCACTTTGCCAGCGAACGCGGCTAAACGCGTTGAGAGGGGAGCGCGAGGCGGCTATAGTAGCTGGCGACAGCCGCTGGAGGAGAGCCCATGAACCTTGATGACAAATCCCTGTTTCTTGACGCCATGGAAGATGTCCAGCCTCTGAAACGTAATAATGACGTGCACTGGCATCCCGGGCGTAACAGCCGGGCCCCGCAACGCGTCGATACCCTGCAGCTGGATAATTTTCTCACCACCGGCTATCTCGATATCGTGCCGCTCGCCACGCCGCTGGAGTTTAAGCGAGAAGGGCTGCAGAGCGGCGTGCTGGATAAGCTGCGGCGGGGGAAATACAGCCAGCAGGCGAGCCTCTCCCTGCTGCGCCAGCCGGTGGAACAGTGCCGGCAGATGCTCTTCGCCTTTATGGTACAGGCGCAGAAAGAGGGGTTACGCAATGTGCTGATCGTTCACGGCAAAGGCCGCGACGACCAGTCCCACGCCAATATTATCCGCAGCTATCTGGCGCGCTGGCTGGAAGAGCTGCCGGAGGTGCAGGCCTTCTGCGCCGCGCTTCCGCATCATGGCGGCAGCGGCGCCTGCTATGTCGCGCTGCGTAAATCGGCGCAGGCGAAGCAGGAGACCTGGGAGCAGCACGCCAAGCGCAGTCGTTAGCGCAGAAGCAGCGTCAGCTCGCGGGCGGCTTTTTGCAGCTCCGGCAGCACGCGCTCGATCATCTCGCGGGCCGTCATCTGGCCCGCATGCACCCCGACGTTGAGCGCCGCCTGAACCTGCCCCTGAGCGTTAAACAGCGGGACCGCGAGGGAGCGCAGCCCCATCTCCAGCTCCTGATCGTTGAGGGCATACCCCTGCTGACGCACCCGTTTCAGTTCGGCGCGCAGCTTCGCCACCGAATCCACCGTCTGTGGGGTATAGCGGATCATGGTCACCCGGGCCAGCATATCGTTGAGCTTCTCCTCCGGCTGATGGCTCAGCAGCACCCGGCCCATCGAGGTCGCCCACGCCGGAAGGCGACTGCCGATATCCAGGTCGATGGTCATAATCCGCGAGCTGGAGGCGCGGGCGATATACAGGATATCGTCGCCGTCGAGGGTGGCGATGGAGCAGGACTCATTGAGCATTTCGCTCAGATGCCGCAGCACCGGCTGCGCCGAACGCGCCAGCGGCGTCGAGGCCAGCCAGGCGTGGCCCAGCGCCAGGATCCGCGGCCGCAGCTGGAAATTCTTACCGTCTTCGGCATACACGAACCCCAGCTTGCTCAGGGTATACAGGCAGCGGCGTACCGCGGCGCGCGGGATGCCGGTCTTCTGACTGATCTGTGAGATAGACAGCAGGGGCCGCTGCGGCGTGAACGCCTGAATCACCTCCAGACCCCGCGCCAGGGAGGCCATAAAGTTAGGATCGCCTTTAAACGGATCGCCGTCGCCGGTCAGTAAATCGTCTGGATGCTTGTCCATTTCTGTTCCCCATATTTGCCATCGATCACATTCTTTCGCTAAAGATAACCGATGTTCGATTATCGCACCATATTTCGATTATCGCCCTTGACCGACATCGTTAAGCGGGTCACATTTTGTGCGAACAACGAATAAAAGTGCGATTACCGCACATCACTGGAGCGACCTGATGATTGATAAAAGCGTATCGACGCTGAGCGAGGCCATCGCCGGGATCCACGATGGGGCGACTATTATGATCGGCGGCTTTGGCCCCGCCGGCCAGCCGACCTTTCTGATTGACGCCCTGATTGACCAGGGCGCTCGCGACCTGACCATCATAAATAACAACGCCGGCAACGGGGAAGTGGGTCTCGCCGCGTTGCTCAAGGCGGGCCGGGTGCGCAAAATGATCTGCTCCTTTCCGCGCCAGGTGGATTCGCAGATTTTCGATGATCTCTACCGTCGCGGCAAAGTGGAGCTGGAGCTGGTGCCGCAGGGCAACCTCGCGGCGCGGATCCAGGCGGCCGGCGCCGGGCTGGGGGCAGTGTTTACCCCCACCGGCTACGGCACGCCGCTGGCGGAAGGCAAGGAGACACGGGAAATCGACGGTCGCCACTACGTGCTGGAGTACCCGATCAAAGCCGATTTCGCGCTGATTAAAGCCCACCAGGGCGACCGCTGGGGCAACCTGGTCTATCGCAAGGCGGCGCGCAACTTTGGCCCGATCATGGCGACAGCGGCGAAAACCACCATCGTAGAGGTCTCGCAGCTGGTGGCGCTGGGCGACCTCGACCCGGAAAACATCATCACCCCCGGCATTTTCGTCCAGCGCGTCTTCTCGCTGGAAAACCTGACTGCCGCACAACGCGCCTGAGGAGCCCGACATGCAAAAACTGACCCGTGATGAAATGGCCCAGCGCGTGGCCCGCGATATTCCCGAAGGCGCTTACGTCAACCTCGGTATCGGCCTGCCGACCCGCATCGCCAATTACCTGCCCGCTGACAAAGAGGTGTTCCTGCACAGCGAAAACGGCCTGCTGGGGATGGGGCCGAAACCGCAGCCCGGGGAAGAAGATCCCGAGCTGATCAATGCCGGTAAAGAGTATGTCACCCTCCTGCAGGGGGGCTGCTATTTCCACCACGGCGACTCCTTCGCCATGATGCGCGGCGGCCATCTCGATATCTGCGTGCTGGGGGCCTATCAGGTTTCCGCCAGCGGCGACCTCGCCAACTGGAGCACCGGTGCGCCGGATGCGATCCCGGCCGTTGGCGGGGCGATGGATCTGGCCATCGGCGCCCGCCAGGTATTTGTGATGATGGACCACCTGACCCGTGACGGCGAGTGCAAGCTGGTGGCGCAGTGCAGCTACCCGCTGACCGGCGTCGGCTGCGTCAGCCGGATCTATACCGACCTGGCGGTGATCGACATCACCGACCGCGGCCCGGTGGTGCGGGAAATCTTTACCGGCCTCTCTTTTGAAGAGCTGCAGCGCATCACTCCGGTGCCACTGACCTTTCAACAACTGGCGGAAAGCGCGTAAGGAACCTATGATGAATCAGGCATTTATCTGTGATGCGGTGCGTACACCCTTTGGCCGTTTCGGCGGTGCCCTGGCGACGATGCGCGCTGACGACCTGGCGGCGCTGCCGCTGAAAGCGCTGCTGGCGCGGAACCCGGGACTGGATCCATCGCGCATTGACGATGTGATCTTTGGCTGCGCCAACCAGGCCGGGGAAGATAACCGCAACGTGGCGCGGATGGCGCTGCTGCTGGCCGGCCTGCCGGAGAGCGTGCCCGGGAGCACCATCAACCGCCTGTGCGGTTCCAGCCTTGACGCGATCGGCGTCGCGGCGCGGGCGATTAAAAGCGGGGAGACGCAGCTGATGATCGCCGGTGGGGTGGAGAGCATGTCCCGCGCGCCGTTTGTGATGGGGAAAGCGGAGAGCGCCTTTAGCCGCAGCATGCAGATGGAGGATACCACCATCGGCTGGCGCTTTATTAACCCGCAGATGAAAGCCCTGTACGGCGTGCATTCCATGCCGGAGACGGCGGAAAACGTCGCCGATGAGTTTGCCATCTCCCGTGCCGATCAGGACGCGTTCGCCTTACGCAGTCAGTTGCGTACCGCCGCGGCGCAAGAGGCGGGGCGTTTCGCCGATGAGCTGATCGCCGTCCAGGTGCCGCAGCGCAAAGGCGAGCCGCTGCTGTTTAGCCGCGATGAGCACCCGCGCAGTACCTCGCTGGAGGCGCTGGCTAAACTGCGCGGCGTGGTGCGCGCCGAGGGCAGCGTTACCGCCGGTAACGCCTCCGGGGTTAACGACGGCGCCTGCGCGCTGCTGCTGGCCAGCGAGACGGCGCTGTCGGCCAACGATCTTCAGCCGCTGGCCCGGGTGGTCGGCGTGGCGACGGCTGGCGTTGCGCCGCGGATCATGGGGTTTGGCCCGGCGCCGGCGGTGCGCAAGGTGCTGGCGCAGACCGGCCTGACATTAGGCCAGATGGATGTCATTGAGCTGAATGAAGCCTTCGCCGCGCAGGCGCTGGCGGTGACCCGTGATTTGGGCTTACCGGACGATGCCGCCCACGTGAACCCTAACGGCGGGGCGATTGCGCTGGGCCACCCGCTCGGCGCCTCCGGCGGCCGGCTGGCGATGACCGCGGCTTATCAGCTGAAACGGACCGGCGGTCGTTACGCCCTGTGCACCATGTGCATCGGCGTCGGACAGGGGATCGCCCTGATTATTGAACGTGTTTAAGGAGCCAGAATGAGTTTGTTGACCCCGATGCTGCGCAGCAGTCCGCTAACCGACTGGTTCAGCGACGCGCAGCGGGTGCAGGGCATGCTGGATTTTGAAGCGGCGCTGGCGCAAGCGCAGGCCGCCTGCGGGATGGTGCCGCCGGAAGCGGTCGGGCCAATTGTCGCGGCCTGCCGCCACGAAGCCATCGATTTTGCCGCGCTGGGCGAGGCGGCAGTGGGAGCCGGTAATCTGGCCATCCCGCTGGTGAAACAGCTGACGGCCCAGGTAAAAGCGCGAGATCCCGAGGCTGCGCGCTACGTTCACTGGGGCGCTACCAGCCAGGACGCCATCGACACCGGACTGGTGCTCCAGCTACGCGGGGCGCTGGATGCCGCTGAGACTCTGCTTGAGCAGCTGTTGGCGGCCCTGGCACTCCAGGCGGATCGTTATCGCGATACCGTGATGCCGGGACGGACCTGGATGCAGCACGCGCTGCCGGTGACCTTTGGCCTGAAGCTGGCGGGCACCCTCGACGCGCTCCTGCGCTGGCAGCAGCGGCTGCGCGAGATGCGTCCGAGGCTGCTGGTGCTGCAGTTCGGCGGCGCCGCGGGCACTCTGGACGCGCTAAAAGAGAAAGGGCCGGCGGTTGGCCTGGCGCTGGCGCAGATCCTCGGTCTGTCGCTGCCGGATACTCCGTGGCACAGCCAGCGCGATCGGCTGCTGGAGGCGGGCGCCTGGTTTGCCGGCGTCTGCGGCACGCTGGGGAAATTCGCTAACGACTTTTCCCTGCTGATGCAGACCGAAGTGGCTGAGGTGGGCGAGCCGGTGGCGGAAGGTCGCGGCGGTTCGTCGACGATGCCGCATAAGCGCAATCCGGTGGCCTGCGCGGCGATCCTGACCGCCGCCCAGCGTACGCCGGGACTGATGGCGACGCTCTACGCCAGCCAACTCCAGCAGCATGAGCGGGCGCTGGGCGGCTGGCAGGCGGAGTGGGAGACCCTGCCGGAGCTAATTACCCTGGTGGGCGGGGCGTTGGCGCAAAGCGAGGCGCTGGTGCGCGACATGCAGGTTTTCCCGCAGAAAATGCGCGCCGATCTCGATATCACCCATGGGCTGATTATGGCTGAGGCGGTGACTCTGGCGCTGGCGGAATTCATTGGCAAAGCCGAGGCGCATCATCACATCGAAGCGCTGTGCCGCCAGGCGCTGGACCGTCACTGCCCGCTGGTCGATCTGCTCGCGGCTGACCCACAGGTCAGTCAGTATCTCTCTCGTGAACGCTTAACCACGCTGCTGGACCCGGCAACGGCGACCGGCAGCGCCGAACGCTTTGTGCGCCAGGTGCTGGCGCGTTATCAGGAGCAACGTGATGAATCTTGATTATCAACTCGACGGGCCGGATGGCGCGCCGGTTATCGTCCTCTCCAATTCGCTGGGCACCACCCGGGCGATGTGGCAGCCGCAGATCGAGGCGTTAACCGCCCATTTCCGGGTGCTGCGCTACGACACGCACGGCCACGGTAAAACGACGAAAAATGGCAAAGTGACCCTCGCCCAGTTGGGTGAGGATGTGATTGCGCTGCTCGATCACCTGAATATCGACCGCGCCTGGTTCTGCGGGATCTCGATGGGCGGTTTGACCGGCCTGTGGCTGGGCCGCTTTGCGCCGGAGCGTTTTCATGGTCTGGCGGTCGCCAACACCGCGGCGCGCATTGGCGATCAGGCCAGCTGGCTGTCGCGGGCGCGGGCCGTACGTCAGGAGGGGATGGCGGTGGTGGCCGCCGGAGCGGCAGACCGCTGGTTCACCCACGCGTTTCGCCAGAAGGCGCCGGAGGTGGTCGAGGCGCTTTGTCACCAGCTGACCCATACCGATGCTGAAGGCTATGCCGCCTGCTGTGAGGCGCTGGCCGCCGCCGACCTGCGGGGCGAAGTGGGGCAGATCCCGCTGCCGACGCTAATCATCGCCGGGGAAAGTGACCCTGTCACCACGGTCGGTGACGCTCATTTCCTGCAGCAGCAGATCCCCGCCTCCGAGGTGGTGGTTCTGGCGGCATCGCATCTGTCTAACATTGAGGCGCCGAAAAGCTTTACTTCGGCGCTGCTGAGCTTTTTCCAGGGGGAACGCCATGGATGATAAACAGCGCTATCAGGACGGGATGGCGGTACGGCGCAAAGTATTGGGCGACGCCCACGTCGACCGTACGCTGCAGCATCTGACGCCGTTGAATGATGAGTTTCAGGACTTTATTACCCGCTATGCCTGGGGCGAGACCTGGACGCGTCCGGGGCTCGATCACCATACCCGCAGCATGATCACTATTGCCATGCTGATCGCTCTCAATCGCGAGGCGGAGCTGAAGATGCATCTGCGCGCGTCGTTTAACAACGGGGTGACCCGCGATGAGCTGAAAGAGCTGATCATGCACTCTGCGCTGTACTGCGGGCTGCCGGCGGCCAATGCCACGATGCATCTGGCGCAGCAGGTGTTTGACGACATCGACGCCGCGCAGGGTTGAGTCGTCGTCCGAGTCGGATTGCCCGGCAGTCGTTGTAGGCCGGGTAAGGCGCAGCCGCCACCCGGCGAAATGGCGGGTATGGCGCCGATAGATTGCCCTCCGGCGCAGCGCTTGCCGGGCCTGGGAAGCGAAGATCGCCTGTAGACCCCGTAGGCCGGGTAAGGCGTAGCCGCCACCCGGCGAAATGGCGGCACAACCGGAAATGTCCCTGTTCGCACTATGTTTGGCAGGACCACAACGTTTGGCAGGGCTACAACTTCTATGTTAATTCCGGTCAGATTGCGCTCCCGGTTGATCTTCTGCGTTCTGTCTCGTATGGCGCAGGGAGCGCACAGGGGGCGGCCAGTCGCCGCCGCCCCCTGTATCCCCGGGCTCCGGCCAGCAAAATCGCCACTGCGTGGTGTCTTCGGTTTATCCCTGCAGGCTGCGGGTCGGGCCGAGGCAGCGTCCCTGCAAAACACGGCCCTCAGCCCGCATCCATGCGGGCTGCCCCGGCCTTCCGGGAACGTCTCAGCGATTTTGAGGCCGCCAGCACCGGCAGTTTCAGTCGCGCAAATGGATAAATGAGTGACAGGCCGCACGAACCCCTGGCCGGGTAAGGCGCAGCCGCCACCCGGCGAAATGGCGGGTATGGCGCCGATAGATTGCCCTCCGGCGCAGCGCTTGCCGGGCCTGGGAAGCGAAGATCGCCTGTAGACCCCGTAGGCCGGGTAAGGCGCAGCCGCCACCCGGCGAAATAACGGCACAACCGGAAATGTCCCTGTTCGCACTATGTTTGGCAGGGCTACAACTTCTATGTTAATTCCGGGCAGATTGCGCTCCCGGTTGATCTTCTGCGTTATGTCTCTTATGGCGCAGGGAGCGCACAGGGGGCGGCCAGTCGCCGCCGCCCCCTGTACCCCCGGGCTCCGGCCAGCAAAATCGCCGCTGCGCGGTCCCTTCGACTTATCCCTGCAGGCTGCGGGTCGGGCCGAGGCAGCGTCCCTGCAAAACACGGCCCTCAGCCCGCATCCATGCGGGCTGCCCCGGCCTTCCGGGAACGTCTCAGCGATTTTGAGACCGCCAGCACCGGCAGTTTCAGTCGCGCAAGTGGGTAAATGAGTGACAGGCCGCACGAACCCCTGGCCGGGTAAGGCGCAGCCGCCACCCGGCAGAAATGCCGCTACGTTAACCTTTATTTCTCCGGCTCCTGCGGCGCGACGGCCGGGGCGGCGTACCAGGCTTCCTGCGGCACCACTACCGCCGCCTTTGGCTGCATCACAAAGTTCGGCGACATAATCTGCACACCGAATTCGTTAAACACATCAATAATGCTGCTATGCAATGCGTTGCGGCCATCCGGCAGCTTGGTTGTGGGGAGTAAGCGCACCTGCAGCTCATACGAGGTATACCAGTCGAGCAATCCCAGCTTACGCACCACCGGGGCAATTTGCTGATCGATCCCCGGGGTGCGTCTCGCCGCCAGCTCCAGCAGCGCATGGACCTGACGCCACGGCGTATCGTAGCCGATGGTGACGCTGGTGGTGAGGTTGACTCCACCGTCGGCGCTTTCGGCGCTGAGATTAATAATTTTCCCGCTCACCACCACCGCGTTCGGGACGGTAACGATGTAATTTTCGCGGGTGAGAATTTTGGTCGCCAGCACGCCAATCTCGCTGACCTGACCCTCATTATCGGCGAGGCGGATCCAGTCGCCTTTGCGCAGCGCCCGAGAGTAGATCAGCACCAGGCCGCTCATCGCATGGGTCATCACTCCGGTTGACCCGAGGGTCAGCATCAGGCCGAAGAACACGCTAATGCCTTTGAAGGCGAGAGAGTTGGCGCCGGGAAGGAACGGGTAGGCGGCGGAGAGGGCAAACAACCAGATGACCACCGAGATAAGTCGACGGGTGGCGCTAACGGTCTCCGGATGAATGCCGGGAACCTGAATGCGGCCGGCGGCGACCTGGTCGAGAACCACCTTCACCAGGCGAATGATAAGCCAGGTGAGAAGGAAAATAAGCACCACGATCATCAGTCCCGGCAGGGAGGCGACAATCGACAGAGAGAGGTCGCGGATCACCCCCAGCGACCAGTCGCCCAGCGATTCGCTCCACACCCGCGTCCAGGGAAACAGGCTGAAGGCCCAGCTCAGCCAGAGATAACAGGCCAGCATGCCGAGAAGGATGACCAGCACAGCATAGAGTCGAACTTCAATATTGCCGAGATAGCGCCGCCAGTGCTGCGGTATGGCGCTACGTTTTTCGAGGATCCGCAGCAGGAAAAAACGTCGCACCCGCCGCCAGGCGCGGAAGGCGCCGTAGTAAAACAGCGCCAGCAGCAGCGCCCCGGCCAGGGCTTTACCGGCGGAGATGAACAGATAGCGGTTGTTGAACTGCTCCTGGAGGCTGGTGCGCTGGGCTTCCATACGCGCCAGCACCCGCTGGGCTGCCTGGTCGAGGGTTAAATCATCGCCCTCGTCGAGATCCGCCTGGCTCAGCAGCAGCACCGGTTTGCCGTTCATCAGAAACAGTCTGCCTGGCTGACCATAGCGGATAACAGGCACGACCCGCAGCGGCTGGCGAATATCATCTTCGGTGAAGGCGCGCAGGGCGCTGCGGGTGCGCAAAACGCGCTCTTCGGGCGTGGTCTGGCCAAAGGTGGCCTGCAACATGACGACAGGTTGGTGGAAAATCGTGACCGTGCGTGCCTGCTCGCGCGCGGTTGGCTGCTGTCGCGGTTCGGCGGCCAGCGCCGGCTGGAGCACCAGCAGCGCCAGCGCCCAGAGGATAACGATGCTCATCCTGTTCACTGAGGCACCTGAGATAAGAATTATTGTTATTTTTCAGCAAAAAACGGAGGGCTTGTAGTTGAGCATAGCCTGGTGCGAAGTGAATTCAAGCTGGGTAAACGCGGACATAAAAAAGCCGTCGCCCAAACGGCGACGGCCTGATATCAGCGTCAGAGGATAGCGTTAGCCGTGCTGTTTACAGCCCGCGCACTGCTTATTCTGGATCTGCTGGAAGAAGTCGTTGCCTTTATCATCGACGAGGATAAACGCCGGAAAATCTTCCACTTCGATTTTCCAGATAGCTTCCATCCCCAGTTCCGGATAGGCCACGCACTCGAGGCTCTTGATACTCTGCTGGGCGAGCACTGCCGCCGGGCCGCCGATGCTTCCAAGGTAGAAGCCGCCGTGTTTATGGCAGGCATCGGTCACCTGCTGGCTGCGGTTGCCTTTCGCCAGCATCACCATGCTCGCGCCGTGGGACTGCAGCAGATCAACGTAAGAGTCCATGCGGCCGGCAGTGGTTGGGCCGAGGGAGCCGGAAGCGTAACCGGCTGGCGTTTTTGCCGGGCCCGCGTAGTAGATCGGGTGATCTTTGACGTACTGCGGCAGCGCCTCGCCGTTGTCGAAAAGTTCCTTCAGCTTGGCGTGGGCGATGTCGCGGGCCACGATAATGGTGCCGTTAAGGCTCAGGCGGGTGGAGACCGGATGTGCCGACAGCTGCGCCAGGATCTCGCTCATCGGCTGATTCAGGTTGATGCTTACCACTTCGCCTTCGCCGGCCTGACGCAGATGTTCAGGAATATATTTTCCCGGATTGCTCTCCAGCTTCTCGATCCAGATACCGTCGCGGTTAATTTTGGCTTTGATATTGCGGTCGGCGGAGCAGGAGACACCCATGCCGATCGGGCAGGAGGCGCCGTGGCGCGGCAGACGGATCACCCGGATATCGTGGGCGAAGTATTTCCCGCCAAACTGCGCGCCGAGGCCGAGGTTCTGCGCTTCCTGCAGCAGCTCTTGCTCCAGCTGCACGTCGCGGAACGCCTGACCGTGTTCGTTACCTTCGGTCGGCAGACCGTCGTAATAGCGGGTCGAGGCCAGTTTGACGGTCTTCAGCGTCGCTTCCGCTGAGGTGCCGCCGATCACAAACGCGATGTGGTACGGCGGGCAGGCGGCGGTGCCGAGAGTGCGCATCTTCTCAACGAGGTAGTTTTTCAGCTTCGCCGGGGTGATCAGGGCCTTGGTTTCCTGGTACAGATAGGTTTTGTTGGCGGAACCGCCGCCTTTCGCCATGCACAGGAACTTATATTCTTCACCGTCGACGCTATAGAGATCGATCTGCGCCGGCAGGTTGGTGCCGGTGTTAACCTCTTTATACATATCCAGCGGCGCGTTCTGTGAGTAGCGCAGGTTATCTTCGGTATAGGTGTTGTAAACGCCCTGCGCCAGAGCGGCTTCATCGCCGCCGCCGGTCCAGACGCGCTGGCCTTTTTTCCCCATGATAATCGCGGTGCCGGTATCCTGGCAGGTCGGCAGCACGCCCTTGGCGGCAATTTCCGAGTTGCGCAGGAACTGCAGGGCGACATATTTATCGTTATCGCTGGCTTCCGGGTCGAGCAAAATCGAGGCGACCTGTTGCTGATGGGAGACGCGCAGCATAAAGGCGGCGTCGTGGAAGGCCTGCTGAGCGAGCAGGGTCAGCGCCTGCGGCTCTACTTTCAGGACCTGCTGGCCGTCAAATTCGGCGACGGAGACGTGCTCTTTGCTGAGCAGATAGTATTCCGTATCGTCGAGCGCCAGCGGAAACGGATCCTGATAAACAAACGGTTTAGTCGACATAGTCACTTACTCCATAAAGATAAAAACCGCCGGGGTAGTCCCGGCGGTTATGAATCAGAACATCATGGACATCCACGGATAGCCAATCAGCAGCAGGGCGGCCAGGAAGATGGCGCCAAAGATGGTGCCGAGGCGCCAGTAATCTTTGGTCGGCAGGTAGCCGCTGCCGTAGTAGATTGGGCTTGGGCCAGTACCGTACGGGGTGATGATCCCCATCACGCCCAGCGAGGTGACCATCAGCAGGACAAACACTTCCATATTCATTCCCGGGATAGTCGAGGCAATGGTCAGCATGGCCGGCAGCAGCGCGGTGGTGTGCGCGGTGGTGCTGGCAAACAGATAGTGCAGCAGGTAGAACGCCAGCAGCAGGACGATGGTCGCCATCCCCGGGGAGATGCCGCTCATCAGCGCGCCGCCCTCTTTACCCAGCCAGGCGATAAAGCCGGTGGAGGAGAGGCCGTCGGCCAGTGCCACCAGGGTGGCGAACCAGACAAAGGTGTTCCATGCCGCTTTGTTGTTGGTGATATCGCTCCAGGAGAGCACGCCGGTCCACAGCATCAGCACGATAACCAGCAGGGCAGCCAGCGCCGGTTCGATCCAGTCTGCGGCGAAGATCCACATCATCAGCGCGAAGCAGACGAATACCAGCAGCAGAATTTCATTGCGCGACAGTTTGCCCAGTTTTTCCAGTTCACGCGCGGCCCACAGTGGCACTTCGTTATTGACTTTCACTTCCGGCGGGTAGAACCAGTAGGCCAGCAGCGGCATAGCCAGAATCAGCAGGATACCCAGCGGCAGGAAGGCGATGAACCAGGTGCCCCAGGAGATATTGATGCCAACAATGCTTTTGACCAGCGCCAGGGCCAGCAGGTTCGGGGCCAAAGCCGACAGGAACATCGAGCTGGTAATACAGGCGGCGGTGATCGCTACCCACATCAGATAGGAACCGATTTTACGTGCGCTCGGATCGTTTGGCTTTGAACCGTACAGCGGCGGCAGGTTAGCGATAATCGGGTAGATAGTCCCCCCGCTGCGTGCGGTGTTAGATGGCGTAAACGGCGCCAGCAGCAGATCCGCGAAGGTGATGGCGTAGCCGAGCGTCAGGCTGCGACGGCCAAGATATTTCACCAGAATCAGCGCCAGGCGGCGGCCGAACTGCGTTTTATCGTAGCCGGCGGCGAACATGAACGCGCCGAAGATAAGCCACACGGTGGAGTTGCCGAAGCCGCTCACCGCCCACTTAAAGGAGGCGCCAGCCATTTTGAAGCCTGGCGCGGCCATCTGATCCGGGCTGAACAGCAGCCACTGGCTGCACAGGGCAATAACTACCACGCCGGTGATACCGATAACGGCGCCGGGCAGCGGTTCAAAAATCAACCCGACGATCACCCCGACAAAGATAGCGAAGTAGTGCCAGGCGTACGGCGGCAGGCCTTCGGGGACCGGGACGAACAATAACAGCACGGCAACGATAATCGGCAGCGCCATCATCAGGAGAGGTTTTTTATTCGCAGTCGTTGGCTTGACTGCACCGGCAGGCGGTATGGTTGTCTTTTTCTCTTTCATAATGAGTATCTGCAAGTTGTTGAAAATAACGTTTACGCCAGCGTCTTACTCAGTGGTTTCTTTAATTACAAAAGTTACTTTAGTTTTTATTTTGCGTTTCTGAGTATCGACAGGGCGCTTATTTAACGCGTTTTATGAGGCGTTAAATTAAATTTGTTGGTTATTTATATATTGCGCTTTCAATGGCCGTTGCAATTGATCAAGATCAAGAAAAGCCGGTGATTTCACTATTTTTTTATTATCAGTATAACCCTATGTGATGAGGTGTTATTTTGGCGAAAATATCGATAGATGTTAAAGGAAAAATGAACAATAAATGCTGAAATTATTTTCTGTTTTAGTATCTTAATGATTTTATTATGTTTTTTGTTGTTTCCTTGTCATTGTTTATGTTAACAAAAGTATCCTAATTGTTATCACGCATTTGTATTATGTAAATACTATTTATTATTTTAATAATACAATAGAGGTAGCGATGTTATTGCTGGGGTTAAATAGTTTTATAACTAACGTAATTGGTTTAGTAATTAAAAAACGCGCTATATTATTGGCATGACAACAGGAATTAAAAAACCAAAACCATTAATGATTCCGTCACCTCATTCTGAGCTTTTAATATTTTAAAATCTGGAGCGTAACTTATGACCAGTAACGAACGTATTTTGCAGCCATTTACTTTACCAAATGGTACCGAGCTGAAAAACCGTTTGCTCATGGCGCCAATGACCACCTGCACCGGTTATTTCGATGGTACTGTCACCAGCGAGCTGGTGGAGTACTACCGCGCGCGCGCCGGAAGCATCGGTACCATTATTGTCGAGTGCTGCTTTATTGATGACTACGGTCTGGCCTTCCCGGGCGCGATCGGCATCGATAATGATGAAAAAATTGCCGGCCTGGCGAAAATCGCTGAGGCGATCAAAGCCGAGGGTTCAAAAGCGATTCTGCAGATCTACCACGGCGGCCGTATGGTCGACCCGCAGCTGATCGGGGGGCGCCAGCCGGTGGCGCCGAGCGCTATTGCCGCGCCGCGTGAGGGCGCCGCCATGCCGCGGGCGCTGAGCGGAGAAGAAGTGGAAGGGATGATCGCCAAGTTTGGCGACGGCGTTCGTCGCGCCATTCTCGCCGGTTTCGACGGGGTCGAAATTCACGGCGCCAACACCTATCTCATTCAGCAGTTCTATTCGCCGAACTCCAACCAGCGCGATGACGAGTGGGGCGGTAGCCGCGACAACCGCGCCCGTTTCCCACTGGCGGTGCTGGATATTACCCACAAAATGGCCCGCCAGTACGCCGACGATGCCTTTATCATCGGCTATCGCTTCTCGCCGGAGGAGATGGAGGTCCCGGGGATCCGCTTTGACGACACCATGTATCTGCTGGAAAAGCTGGCCGCCCGCGGTGTCGATTATCTGCACTTCTCGGTGGGCGCGACCCTGCGTCCGTCTATCGTCGATACCAGCGATCCGACGCCGCTAATCGAGAAATACTGCGCGATGCGCTCTGACACCCTCGCCCAGGTGCCGGTGATGGGCGTCGGCGGGGTAGTCAACGCCGCCGATGCCGAGCAGGGCCTCGATCACGGCTATGACCTGATCGCCGTGGGCCGCGCCTGCATCGCCTATCCGGACTGGGCGTCACGTATCGCCGCCGGCGAAGAGCTGGAGCTGTTTATCGACAGCACCCAGCGTGAAGCGCTGCACATTCCGGAACCGCTATGGCGTTTCTCGCTGGTGGAAGCGATGATCCGCGACATGAGCATGGGCGACGCCAAATTTAAACCGGGGATGTTTGTTGAGACCGTCCACGATGACGCCAATGAGCTGGTGATCAACGTCAGCCTCGAAAATGACCATATTGCCGATATCGAACTGGCGGCGAGCCCGGTCCAGACCGTGGAATTCACCACCAGCTTCGAAGAGATCCGCGAACGTATTCTCACCGCCAATACCCCGCACGTCGATGCCATTTCCGGGGCCACCAGCCAGAGCGAGGCGGTGAAAAAAGCGGTCGCCAAAGCGATGCTGAAATCGAGTAAAGCGCTGGCGGCGGAAGAGGGCGGCAATGACGTCGCGCCGAAAAGCTATGATGTGGTGGTAGTCGGCAGCGGCGGCGCCGGTCTGGCGGCAGCCATTCAGGCCCACGACGAAGGGGCCAGCGTGCTGATCGTCGAAAAAATGCCAACCATCGGCGGGAACACCATCAAGGCTTCCGCCGGGATGAACGCCGCGGAAACCCGCTTCCAGCGAGTGAAAGGTATCGAAGACAGTAAGGAGTTGTTCTATCAGGAAACCCTGAAGGGCGGCCACAACAAAAACAACCCGCAGCTGCTGCGCCGTTTCGTTGAAAACGCGCCGCAAGCCATTGAGTGGCTGGCGGACCGGGGCATTATGCTCAACGACATTACCACCACCGGTGGGATGAGCATTGACCGTACCCACCGTCCGCGCGACGGGTCAGCGGTTGGCGGCTATCTGATTAGCGGCCTGGTGCGCAACATCACCAAACGCGGTATTGACGTCCTGCTGGATACCTCGGTGGAAGAGATCCTGATGCGCGGGGATGAGGTTAGCGGTGTACGTCTGATCAACGACGAAAAAGAGGTCATTGAAGTACAGACCAAAAGCATCGTAGTGGCCACCGGCGGCTTCAGCGCTAACAGCGCGATGGTCGTGAAGTATCGTCCTGACCTTGAAGGCTTCGTCACCACTAACCACAAAGGGGCTACCGGGAGCGGTATCGCGTTGCTGGAACGCATCGGCGCCGGCACCGTGGACATGGGCGAAATTCAGATTCACCCGACCGTCGAGCAGCAGACCTCGTATCTGATTTCCGAATCGATTCGCGGCGGCGGCGCTATTCTCGTAAACCAGCAGGGGAACCGCTTCTTCAACGAGATGGAGACCCGCGATAAAGTCTCGGCGGCGATTATCGCTCTGCCGGAACACTATGCTTACATCGTCTTCGACGAGCATGTGCGGGCGAAAAACAAAGCTGCCGACGAGTACATCGCCAAAGGCTTCGTCACCAGCGCCAGCTCACCGCGGGAACTGGCGGAGAAACTGGGGATGGATTACCATGCCTTCCTCGCCACCCTCGAGTGCTATAACGGGGCGGTGGAAAAACAGCATGATGAACAGTTTGGCCGGACCACCGCGCTGCGCGCGCCGATTAACGAAGGCCCGTTCCACGCCATTCGCATCGCCCCCGGGGTGCACCACACCATGGGCGGCGTGACCATTAATACCGATGGCGAAGTGCTGAATGTGGCGCAGCAGCCGATCCGCGGCGCCTACGCCGCCGGTGAAGTGGTGGGCGGGATCCACGGCGGCAACCGTATCGGCGGTAACGCGGTGGCGGATATCATCATCTTCGGTACCCTCGCGGGCCATCAGGCGGCGAAACGTGCCAGAGGATAACCTGTAACCTTGCTCCTGCCGGGTTGGCGCTTTCGCCGCCCGGCTTGCCCCTTCTAAGGAGAGCCCGATGTCCGATAACCGCGTCTATAGCTACTCCGCCGTGTTGATGGGCTCGCCCATCCTGCTCAAACTCTGTTCCCACGATGAGGCGATGGCCTCCCGCGTTTTCCAGCTTATCAAGCGCTACGAAGACCTGCTCACCGTTAACCGCGCCGAGTCGCAGGTGATGGATATCAACCATGCCGCCGGGCGTCATCCGGTCACCGTCAGCCGACCGGTCTTTCAGCTGATCCAGTGCGCCAAAGCCGCCAGCATGGTGCGCGACAGCGCCTTTAACCTCGCCATCGGCCCGCTGGTGAAGCTGTGGCGAATTGGTTTTCACGGGCACAGCGTGCCTGACGCGGCTGAGATAAGAGCCCGACTGGCGCTGACCCGCCCACAGGAGGTGATCCTTGATGAGGCAACCTGCAGCGTGTTTCTCCAACAGCCGGGGATGGAGCTGGATCTCGGGGCGATCGCCAAAGGCTATATCGCTGACCGCGTGCGCGATTTTCTCCGTCAGCAGCAGGTGGAGAAGGCGCTGATCAACCTCGGCGGCAATGTGCATACCCTCGGCGAATGGGCCATTGGCCTGAAAAAACCATTTGCCGACGCGCAGGCGCTGATCGGTTCCCTGACGGTCAACGGGCAATCGGTAGTCACCTCCGGGACCTACGAGCGCTATTTCGAACAGGATGGCAAACGCTGGCACCATATTCTCGACCCGCGCAGCGGTTATCCGCTGGACAACGAACTCGACAGCGTGACGGTCATTTCCGCGGATTCTTTAGACGGCGACATCTGGACCACGCTGCTGTTCGGCCTCGGCGTGGAGAAGGGCTGCGCAGCGCTGCGTCAGCGGCAGGATATCGACGCGATTTTCGTTACCAAAAATCGCGACATTATTCTCTCATCGCCGCAGCGGCTGCGTTTTGCGCCGCTGGACAGCGGCTATCGGGTTATTGACTGTACTGCTTAAGCAAACTGTACTGTTCGGCGACCAGACGGTAGCGATAGACCGGCCGCCCGGTAGCGCCGTAGTGGATAGTGGTATAGAGAATATTGATCTGCGCCAGCCAAATCAGATATTTGCGGCAGGAAACGCGGGAGATATTCACCGCCGCCGCCAGCTCATCGGTAGAGAATTCGACATCCGGATGGGCGTCAATCCACTGGCAGAGTGTGCGCAGCGTTTGCGCGGTTAATCCTTTAGGCAGCTTGCGCGCGTCGCTGGCCTCCGGCGCGCCGCCGTGCAGCAGGCGGTCGACATCTGCCTGTTCGTAATAGGGCTGGCCGGTTATTAGCTTGCGCTTCTCCCGCCAGGTGGTGAGCGCCTCTTCAAAGCGCGGAAACTGGAAGGGTTTGATCAGGTAATCGACCACCCCGTAATGCATCGCGGTCTGTACCGTGGCGGCATCCGCCGCCGAGGTAATCATGATAACGTCGATGGCGCGACCCGACTCGCGGATGGTCGGCAGCAGATCGAGCCCGCTGTCCTGCTGCATGTAGACATCCAGCAGCACCAGATCGATCTCCTGCTGCGGATCGTTAATCATCTCCTGGGCCTGACTGAGCGTCGAAGCGCTCCCGCTGCAACGAAAGCCGGGAACCCTTGCCACGTACAGGCGATTCAGTTCGGCCACCATGGCATCATCGTCAACAATTAAAACATTTATCACGCAGGTTTCCTTTTACTATCCCAGGGGAGATGAACAAAAAATTGGGTAAATACGCCGGGTTCCGATTCGACGGCGAGGGTGCCGCCGAGCTCGCGCAACTGCTGGTTGGCAAGAAACAGCCCGACGCCGCGATTCTCGCCTTTGGTGGAGAAGCCTTTGTTAAAGATAGCGTCGATGTTGTTCTCCGGGATCCCCGGCCCATCGTCGCTCACTTCACCGCTTAGCCAGCCGTCCTGGTAGTGCAGCAGCAGGCCGATCTCACCCTCCGCCTGGCCGCTCATGGCGTCCAGCGCGTTCTCAATAAGGTTGCCCAGCACCGTCACCAGCACCGTGACCTGTTTCTCGTTCGGACAATCCGGCACCAGGCTCTCCTCCGCCAGCGTCAGGGTAAAGCCGCACTCTGTGGCGCGCTGAATTTTACTTATCAGGAAGCCGGCCACCACCGGGGATTTAATGCGGTGCTGAATGTCGCCGATGTCCGCCTGGTAGCGGTGGGCGGTCTGCAGCACGTATTCCTCGAGTTTGCCGTAGCTTTTCATATTCAGCAGACCGAGGATCACGTGCAGTTTATTCATAAACTCATGGGAGGTGGTGCGCAGGGCATCCACATAGCTCATCATGCCGTCCAGTCGCTGCAGCAATTGGCTGACCTCAGTTTTATCGCGGAAGGTACAGATGGCGCCGACCACCGCACCCTGGCTGCGAATGGGCACTGTATTGCCGATCAGCAGCAGACCATTGCACCCCAGTTCGCGGTCGTACATTGGCTCGCCGCTCTGCAGTACGGTCTGCAGATCGTCGAGCAGGGGGCTGTGAACGAGAGTCTTATCCGGGCCGGAAAAGAGGATCTCTTCCGCCGCGGGGTTGATGAGATTTACCTCGCCATGGGCATCGACCGCTACCACCCCCTCCTTGAGGGCGTGAAGCATGGCCTGACGCTGCTGAAACTGGGTGGATATTTCGTGCGGCTCCAGCCCCAGCAGCACGCGCTTCAGGCCGCGAACCAGGCTCCAGGTGCCCAGCGCGCAGACCAGCGCGCTGAACAGGATGGTCAGCAGCACGTCCCAACGGCTGTTGGCGATCTGTTCGTCCACTTTACTCAGTGAAATGCCGACCACCACCACGCCGATTTGCTGATGCCGTTCGTTGAACACCGGCGTAAACACCCGTAGCGCCGGGGCCAGCACCCCGTGGTTGATGGCGACATTCTCTTTTCCCTGCAGCGTCGGCTGAATATCGTGGCCGATGAACGGTTTGCCGATGATTGAGCTGTCCGGATGCGAATAGCGAATACCCTGCATATCGGTAACGATAGCGTACAACAGGTCGTTGCGGCGGGTAATGGCCTGCGCCAGCGGCTGAATGATCTGCTGCTGCGGGGGCGCCTCCAGTCCGCGCTTCACCTGCGGCATATCGGCCATGGTGCGCGCCACCGCCAGCGCGGTCTCTTTCAGACCGTCGCGGGTGGCGTTGCTGATCTGCATATACCACAAGGCATACACCAGCAGCAGCACGGCGCCGATGACGCTGCCGATCATCAAGGACACGGCGGTGCTCAGCTTTAACGGTAAGGCGCGTTGGCGAACGCGAGGCGGGTGCTCTGAAGCCTTCATGACGACCCCGGGTAGATTCAGTGAAAGATTATTATCGCCGATAGCGCGGCATACATAAAGCCGTGTAATCAAAGCAAAAGGCCGCTTTTGCTACGGCAGACTCCTCCAGCGCGCGATACACTGCGGCTTTTCGCCACAGGCTTAAGGGAGACACTATGGAACTGGCTTCTCTGGTCCGGGATATCCTCCGGCAGCGGCACGTTGAACGTCTGGCGCAGCATCGTGAACAGGATAATGAAGCGGAAGCAGAGTGGGAGATCGCCCGCTGGCGGCATCGCAGCGGGGTGGTGATCCAGCGCCGCTATGAGCTCGAGATCGCGCAGCAGGATAGCGCATCCTGCCCGGAGTGCTGGATTGACTGGCAGGTTATCGACGCCGCCGGCCAGGAGATCAACCCGATGCGCAAACAGTTTTATAACCTTTGCCAGCAATCCTTCTGGCTGGCTATGCAGGCGGGTGGTGAAGATGAGACCTCAGACAGAATTGCTCAGATAACCGACAATCACCCGTAAACGCGCGTTGGGGACGGTAAACTGTGACCCCGACGGCGGTAAAGCGCAGAACATTCCACTTATAGTGGCGGCAGAGGTTAAATAGTCCTGATGAATATAAGGATATGCATCAGGCCGCTGATTTTGCCGAGATGCGCTTTTTCTGTCGTAAATGGAGGTTGTTATGAGCAGTTCGCTAACCGCGTCAATGCAGGCTCGTCGTCACCCGGAGACCACCCACATCGATCGCCTCGCCACCGCCGATATGCTGGCGATGCTGCATCAGGATGATAAGCAGATATCGGAGGCGGTCGGCGCCTGTCTGCCGGATATCGCCCGGCTGATTGATATCGCCACCGCGACGATAAGCCGAGGAGGGCGCCTGGTCATTATTGGCGCCGGCGCTTCGGGCCGGACGGCCATTGAGGCGGTCAGCGACTATTCGCCGGAAGGTAAACACGCGCTGGTGGGGCTGATTGCCGGTGGGCAGACGGCGGCGATGGCCGAGCGGGAGACTGCAGCGAATAATTATGACCTGGGCGCCTTTGAGCTGCAGTCGCTGGACTTCAGCAACCGCGATATGCTGCTAGCGCTGACCGTCAGCGGCAAGACGCCATGGGTGTGGGGGGCGATGCGCCACGCCTGGTCGCTGGGCGCCCCGATAGCGGTCATCACCCAGCAGCCGACCAGCGAGGCGGCGCAGCTGGCGGATATCATTATTGCTCCGCAGACCGGGCCGGAGGCGGTGGCGGGGTTAGCCAATCCGAAGGCTCAGTTGGCCCAGAGGCAGATCGTCAATATGCTGACAACCGGACTCGCCATCCGTGACGGTCGGGTGTACAGCAATTTGCGGGTGGACGTGCAGGCTGACAATTCGCACTGGGCGGAGCGGCAGATAGCGATTGTGATGGCGGCCACCGATTGCACGCGCAGTGAAGCAAAGGCCACCCTGGCCAGCTGTCATCAGCACTGCCGCACCGCGATCCTGATGCTGCTCAGCGGGCTTGACGCCTGGCACGCGCGGGAGCTGCTAACCAAACATCACGATCATCTGCGTCTCGCCCTGCGTGAAGCCCAGCGTAGCGCTGTCACTCCCGCCCAGTAATCCCTTCTCTGCCAGGCGCGCGATGAGCATGCGCGCCTGGACTTTTGTAATTAAAGAAATTCTTATCTTTTATTTTACCCGGCAATAGATATTGAATTTTCGACCTTATTTTTTATCCGTCTTCGCTCTATTTTTAAAATTGATTTTTTAAGTTAAATAACTGTTTGGTTTAAAATGCGAGAGTGTAAATGATATTTTAAAATAAAGTAAAAGTGCGTTAATATGCTGCCTCTTATGACCGTGTGCTACGTGATAATTCTATTATGCCTGCAATGAAAAAAACGATTATTTCCTTAACCGCATTAGCGATGTTCGTCAGCGCGGCGACGCATGCTGAAGCGGATACCTCGAAAAAAACCGACTTCCTGCTGATTGGCGGCGGGATCATGAGCGCCTCGCTCGGCACCTGGCTGCAGGCGCTGCAGCCGGACTGGGATCTGACCATGGTGGAGAAACTGGACGGCGTGGCGCTGGAGTCTTCCAACGGCTGGAATAATGCCGGTACTGGCCACTCGGCGAATATGGAGCTGAACTATACGCCGGAGCGGGCGGACGGGTCGATTGACGTCAGCAAAGCGCTCGATATTAACGAGCAGTTTATGATTTCCCGTCAGTTCTGGTCGGCACAGGTGAAACGCGGTATTTTGCACGATCCGCACTCGTTTATTAATTCCACGCCGCATATGAGCTTCGTCTGGGGTGATAATGTGGATTATCTGCAGAAGCGTTATAACGCGCTGCAGCAGACCACTTTATTCCAGGGGATGAAATTCTCCACCGATCACGCGCAAATTAAACAGTGGGCGCCGCTGGTGATGGAAGGCCGCGATCCGCAGCAGAAAGTGGCAGCCACCTGGACGCCGGTGGGTACCGATGTCAACTACGGCGAAATCACTCGCCAGCTGATCGGCAGCCTGAAGAAAAATAACCACTTCACCCTGCAGACCTCCTCTGAGGTAACGGATTTCAAACGTAATGCCGACAACTCCTGGCACGTAACGATTAAGAATGTGCAGAGCGGGGAAGCGCAGACTATTGACGCCAAATACGTCTTTATCGGCGCCGGCGGCGGCGCGTTGAAGCTGCTGCAAAAAACCGGTATTCCGGAAGCGGACAACTATGCCGGCTTCCCGGTGGGCGGCTCGTTCCTGATGACCGAGAACCCGGCGGTCACTGCGCAGCACCTGGAGAAAGTGTATGGCCAGGCTTCAGTCGGCGCGCCGCCGATGTCGGTGCCGCACCTTGATGCACGTTACCTCGACGGTAAGCGCGTGGTGCTGTTTGGGCCATTCGCCACCTTCTCGACCAAGTTCCTGAAAAATGGTTCGTTCTTCGATCTGCTCAGCACTACCACCACCAATAACGTGCTGCCGATGACCCACGTCGGTCTCGACAACTTCGATCTGGTGAAATACCTGGTTAGCCAGGTGATGCTCAGCGATGATGACCGTTTCGCTGCGCTGAAAGAGTACTACCCGGACGCGCGTAAAGAAGACTGGAAACTGATCCAGGCCGGCCAGCGCGTACAGATCATCAAGAAAGACGCAGAGAAGGGCGGCGTGCTGAAGCTCGGTACCGAAGTGGTGGTCGATCAGCAGAAAACCATTTCCGCGCTGCTCGGCGCTTCGCCGGGGGCTTCCACCGCCGCGCCGATCACCCTGAACGTGCTCAAGCAGATGTTCCCGCAGCAGTTTAACTCGCCGGAGTGGCAGAGCCGCATTCACGCTATTGTGCCGAGCTACGGCCAGAAGCTGAACGGTAACGTGGCGCTGACCCAGCAGGTTTGGGATGACACCGCTGCGACCCTGCAGCTGACGAAACCGCCGGTGATCCAGATGCCAGCGGCCGCACCTACCGCGACCGCCAAGCCGGCAGAGACGCCGCGCGAGGCCTCGCCGCAGCACGATATGGCGCTGTAAAAGCAAACTCGACAGTGAACAAAAGGGAAGACCATGGTCTTCCCTTTTTTGCGTTATTTACCGGCTGAGGCCGCGCGCTGCCTGCAACTTTGGCGTCATAAAAGATATACTGGTTTGAATTGAAATAAGAAAATTAAACCAGGAGTGTGGAAGGGCCATGCAAGAGGATATTAACCAGGAGATCACCTTCCGCAAGCTGTCGGTCTTTATGATGTTTATGGCGAAAGGTAATATCGCCAGAACCGCCGAAGCGATGAAACTCAGCAGCGTCAGCGTTCACCGCGCGCTGCATACCCTGGAAGAGGGGGTGGGCTGCCCGCTGTTTGTCCACAAAGGGCGCAACCTGCTGCCGCTGCAGGCGGCGTGGACGCTGCTTGAATACTGCCAGGATGTGATAAGTCTGATGAACCGCGGGCTCGAGGCGACGCGCAAGGTTGCAGGCGTCGGTCAGGGGCGGTTGCGCATCGGTACCCTCTATTCTCTGACCCTGGAAACCGTTCCGCGCATCATTATGGGGATGAAGCTGCGTCGCCCGGAGCTGGAGCTGGACCTGACGATGGGTTCAAATCAGATGCTGCTGGATATGCTGGAAGACGATGCCCTCGATGCCATCCTGATCGCCACCAACGAAGGGGAGTTCAATAATACCGCTTTCGACGTGGTGCCGCTGTTTGAGGACGATATTTTTCTCGCCGCCCCGGCGACTGAACGGCTGGATGCCTCACGGCTCGCCGATCTGCGCGATTACGCCGACCGCAAGTTTGTTTCGCTGGCGGAGGGGTTCGCCACCTATGCCGGATTCCGGGAAGCATTCCATATCGCCGGCTTCGAGCCGGAGATCGTCACCCGGGTGAATGATATTTTCTCGATGATTAGCCTGGTGCAGGCTGGCGTCGGTTTTGCCCTGCTGCCGGGGCGGATGAAGAAAGTGTATGAGAAGGATGTACAGCTGCTAAAGCTGGCGGAACCCTACCAGATGCGCCAGCTGATCTCTATCGTCTATTCGCACCATCGCGAACGCGATGCCGACCTGCTGGCGCTGGCGGCGGAAGGACGGATGTACGCCCGCAGTATTAATCGCTAAGCCGCTGCGCCAGATGGCGGGCGACGTCCAGGCCGCTGCGCTCCAGCGCAATGGTCTCCCCGCGCCAGCCCGCCTGGCGGGTCAGGCAGGTGAGCACCCCGCCGGGGGGCATCTCAATGGCTAAGCGCGCATCGCGCTCATCGGCGGCGACCATCGCCTCCTGCCAGTGGACCGGGCGCGCCATGTTCATCGCCAGATCGTCGGCGATCCGCTGCGGATCCCACAGCACGCGCGCCGTCGAGCCGCTTAAATAGGCGCACCGTGGGCGCCTTAAGCTGGCGCCGGCAAAAGCTTTCGCCAGCTCAGCGGCGGGTTTATCCAGCAGCGCGCAGTGCGACGGCACGCTGACCGCCAGCCGCTGGGCTTTACTGGCCCCCGCTCGCAGCGCCAGCTGCGCCACCTCGGCCATTGCCTCATCACGGCCCGCAATCACGAACTGCGTTTCGGCGTTCAGGTTGGCGAGATAAACCTCATGGCCCTGCAGCAGGGCTTCAATCTGCGAACGGGTCAGACCCATAATCGCCGTCAGACCGTAACCTTCGGGATAGGCCTGCTCCATTAAATCGCCGCGCAGGGCCACCAGCCGCAACGCGCTGGCGAAATCGAGCGCGCCGGCAATCACCGCGGCCGGAAACGCGCCGATGGACAGGCCGCTGACCATCTGCGGATCCACGCCCTGACGCTGTAGCTCGCGCGCCCAGGCGACACCGGCGATCAGCAGACAGAGCTGGACCGCACGGGTGTGTTGTAGCGCATCGGCGCTATCGAGAGTATCGACTTCATCCCCCAGCACGGCGCGCGCCTGGGTGAGGATTGCCTCGCGATCGGGGATCATCGCCAGCATGCCGGGGCGCTGGCCGCCCTGACCGGGAAAGGTAAATAAAATCTTCATTATTCCTCCCTGTGCCACGGCGTCGCGGTTAAGCGCGCGCCGCGGGACGTTTTCAGCAGCGCGCGCCCGTCGCGCAGCCATTCATTAAGGGCGAAGGCGCCGTACGGCGTTTCGACCTGGGTATCAGCGCGGCATGGGAGTTGGGCCACCCGGGTCTGCCATTCCAGCAGCGCCTCGCGGTCCAACGGTTGTGGCGCGCGGATCAGCAGATCCAGATCGCTGGCCGCATGCAGCACCGGGATCTCGGTTGCCAGCGCGTAGCCGGTACTGCCGGTGACGCCCCAGCTCCAGGGCCAGCGGTGTAAGGTGAGGGCGATAGCCCCCTGGACCGGCGGCTGAGAGACAAAAGGCGAATGGAGTAAGACCTCACGATCAACAAGCATCTCCGGGGTGACGCTGCGCACGATATTGCGCGCCTGTACCCAGCCGGCGGCGCGCTGCTCGCGCTTCATGCCCCGCACCCCAACCGGGACGCGGGCCTGGTCGTCAACGTCGCGCCTCACCACCACCGGCAGCGCGGCTCGCCACTGCTGAGCCACCCACGGCTCGGCAATGTCTTCCAGGGCGCTGGCGCGGTTTAACCAAACTAGATCATGGGGACGCGGCGTTGCTGACATGGTTTACAGTCCTGAAGTCAAAGAGATAAACAGCGGTAGCGACAGGATACACAGAACCGAGCTCAACAGCAGCACGGCTTCAGCATCCGGAGACTGGACGCCGAAGCGGTTGCCGAAGACCACGCCAAAGAAGCCGGCGGCCAGGGCAATCATCAGGATCGCGGTAATGGCAATGGAACCGTGCAGCCCAAGTAACATCACCAGACCCCAGGCAATAAACGGCTGCACCAGCAGTTTCACGATGGTTGATGTAGCGATCAGCGCATTGAGCTGCAGTTTACGCGCCGACAGGATCACCCCGGTGAGGAACAGCGCGGCGGCGGTGGCGGCCAGGCCCAGCGGTTTGATCGACGCCAGCAGCAGGTCCGGCATTTTAATGCCGATCGCGGAAAGCACCACCCCAAGCAGCGGGCCCCAGACGATCGGTTTTTTCACCGAACGCCACATCAGCACCGGCAGCATCGCCAGCGTAGAACCGCTGTTTTCTCCCGCGGCGCGGGCTTTTTCACGTTCCAGAATCAGCAGGCAGAACGGGGTCATCAGCACCGAGCCGCAGGCGATAGAGACCGCTACCGACAGTGAGGTTGACGCGCCTTCACCCAGCACGCTGCCGAGGATCGGCAGACCTAACGCGGCATAGTTTGGCAGGGCGACGGTGAAGGTCAGCACCGCGGCATCCTGCGGCGTGCGTTTGAACACGCTGGTGGCGAGGAAGTAGATCGCGGCATAGGTGATCCACATCGCGCCGGTCAACACCAGCACCAACGGCGACTGGGCGACGATACCGGCCCACGGCGTTTGTACCGTCGCGCTAAACAGCGTGGCGGGTAAGGCAAAATCCATTACAAAAATATTAAGCAGCGAGACGTTTTTGTTATCTACCATCCCGGCCTTACCGGCCCAGAAGCCCAGCAGCATGATAACGAAAATCGGGGCAAGAGCATGAATAATCACATAAGTCATAAATCACCTGTAAATAAGATAGAGTACTGGCGCGATTGTTATTTTTTCTAAAAGCCGTCCCTACCCGGCGCGGTTATTACGCGCTCCGGGGGACGGCTTCCGGCAGGTTTTCTTCTACTACTTACGTACGAACGTCTTACCAGCTGGCGCGCATGCGATCGCGGACCAGCTGCGAGCTGCGGCGGTTTTCCGCGCCCAGGCGGCACTTCAGTGAGGCATCGGTGCGCGCATCAGCGATGGCGTCGCGCAGCGTGTTGCTGACCAACGACAGATCGTGGTCGTCAGGGGCATCCGGATTATTAATATCCAGCAGGGCGGAGAGCAGGCCGAGCGTCGCATAGTTGCTGACGTCGTAGGCCATTGGCGGAATGGTAGCCGCCAGTTTCTCCAGCGCCTCTACGGTACGCAGCGTAATGCGCGCCGCCGACGCTTTACCCATCGCGTGGACCAGCACGCCGCTATCGTTAAAGGCGATCAGGCGGTTGGCCTGGTAGCCGTGGGCCAGAAACGCCCCGGACATCGCTTTGCCGACGATCAGGCCAATTACCGGGTGGCCGGCCAAACGGGCTTTGGCATAAGCGCCAGCCGCCCCGGCCAGCGCCTGGTGAATGCCGAAAGCTTCTTCGCGGCGGCCATAGGCCTGGCTTGGCACATCGATCACGGCGACGATCGGCCGTTTGACTGGCTGGTCGGCGTCGGCGGCAATGGTTTCATTAACCACTTTCGCCAGCGTCCAGCCTTCCAGCAGGCCAACTTCGCCGCCGGCGGCGCGCGGGTAGTGGTTGTTAGCATCCGGGACCACGGCGATAAAACGCACGTTTTCGCCATTAATCTGGCCGTCTGCCACCTGGACGGAAGGGCACAGGCCGCTCATCAGCGGCGCGTCGGGCGCCAGTTTGTTCAGCCACAGCGCGGCGCGGTTTGGGAACTGACTCATTATTTATCCTCCCGGGCAAAAAGCTGTTTAATCTGCGCGGTATCCGCCTGCTGGCGGGTGTCGAACTGGCTCAAGCGACGCAGATAATCGTCATAGTTGTCGCTGCGGTGCTGTACCGGTACGCCTTTGGCGATCGCCTCATTCATTGCGGTTTTAACGGCGTTAACGCCATCGTTAACCAGCGCGTCGACCAGTCCGCTGGCGGCGCGAATTTCGCCGCCGGTCATGCTCCAGATAAACGGCCGGTTGCGGGAGTCGTACTCTTCAATGCCGGCTTCCTGCTCGATAACCTGCGGGCCGTTGAGGCCGAGACGGGCTTCACGAGTGACAATGAGATAGCTGCACAGCGCGGCGGCGATAGACATACCGCCAAAGCAGCCGACGGTGCCGGCGATGATGCCGACTACCGGCGTGTAGCGGCGCAGATCGACAATCGCCGCGTGAATATCAGCGATGGCGGCCAGACCGAGGTTGGCCTCCTGCAGACGTACGCCGCCGGTTTCGAGGCACAGCACCGCCTGCGTCGGGATACCGTTGCGGTTATCTTCCGCCGCCAGCTCCAGCGCGGCGGCCATTTTGGCGCCGGACACTTCGCCCATACTGCCTCCCTGGAAGGTGCCCTCGATGGCAATCACCACCGCAGGCTGGCCGTTGATCGTGCCTTTGGCGACCACCATACCGTCATCGGATTGCGGGACGATGCCCTGGGCGCCGAGCCACGGCGACATAATACCGTCAAACGGATCCAGCAGTTCGCGGTAGCTGCCGTCGTCCAGCAGGGCGTGGGCGCGTTCGCGAGCGCGCAGTTCGATAAAGCTGCGATCGTTACGCATGAGCGGCCTCCTCAAAAACCTGTTCAATACGAATACGGGCGACGCCCGGCGTGGCGCCGAAGTCGTGGATAATCAACTGCCCGGCGGGCAGGCCGTTGATCAGGTTCAACCTGTCGAACAGCGCCTGCCAGCGCGCCTGGCTGTTATCCACTGAGGTGGTGATCTGTACGTTGAGCGTGGCGCTCTGTGCGGCGGTATAAAGTACTTCCATATCGCCTGAACCCACGACTCCTGCCAGCGCTCGGCCGCTCAGGGCGCGGCTGGCAGGAAATGACAATGTAATCTGTTCCATAACATCCTCTGAATGCGTTAGCCGGCAACTCTGTCGAGAAACAGGGTGGCGGCAAGGAGATCGGCGGCGCCTCCCGGCGAGGCGTTTAGCGCCAGCATGATTGCGTCCAGGCGGGCCAGGGCGGCGCGCCCGGCGAAACTGGCGCAACCGCCAGCCGCCAGCACCTCACAAGCGCCTTGCTGCATGGCCTGCAGCCCGGCCATACCGGCGCGCGACAGCACGCAGGTATCGCTCAGCGAGGTCATGATGGCCATCAGCGCATCAAGCTGCGCCTGCGGCTCACTGGCGCCTCGCGCCCGGCTGTGCTGCAGTTGCGGCAGCGCCAGGCGGGTGATATGCGGGAAACCACACTGCGCTTCCTCGCGGGCGCCTGGCACCTGCCAGCGGCGGCTGGCGCGAAGCCCTTTACTAAAGCTTTTCGGCGCGAAGCCGTCGGGCAGGCGGGCGAGGGCGGCGGCGGCGTCGGCGATCGCCTGTGACTGACCCTCTCCACCCAACATCGCCACCGCGCTGACCAGCAGGCCTAGCGCCCAGATAGCGCCGCGGTGGGTGTTAACCCCCCCCGTCGCCAGCATCATCTGCGCTTCGCCTTCGCGGCCAAGGCGGCCGACGGTTTCGCGCAGGGCGATGTCCGCCGGGCGACGCCAGCTTTGCTCGGCCAGCGCGTGAAAGGTCGGCTGCAGGCTGCGGGCGGAGCGCTCCATCAGCGCCAGATTCAGGTCCTGATGCGCGCCGTTGCCGCGGCTATCCACCAGACCCGGTTTCGGGCTCAGACGGGCTTCGTCAATCAGACAGGCGCTGGCGGTATGCGCCAGCCAGCTGACGCGGCTTTCTGCGTGCAGGGGGGAGAGATTTTTCATTACCAGCTCCGGAATTTTGCCGGTGGGTTGTACAGTCCGTCGGACCACTCCACCAGGTCGGCGACGCTGCCAGCGGCCAGCAGGGAGCGGGTGGCATCGCTGCGGCGAATCCCGAGATCTTCCGGGTAGACCACTTTGCCGCTCTGACGCAGCGCGGCGACGCGTTTGGCGTCCACACCAAGGCCGATATCGGTGATCCCGGCCACCGCGGCGACCATCGCCCGGCGCTCTTCAAGGCTCTCCGCACGGTACAGGTAGGCGATACCCTCTTCGGTCAGGACGTGGGTGACGTCATCACCATAAATCATCACCGGCGCCAGCGGCATGCCGGAGGTTTTCGCCACCTCAACTGCATCCAGCGTCTCAACGAAGGTTGGTTTCACGCCGGCCTGGAAGGTTTCGACCATCTGCACCACCAGCTTTTTCCCGCGCTGCATCGGGTCCGGCTCGGTGATCATATTGAGCCATGCCGGGGTGGCGTGGCGGCGACCGTGCGGGTCGTGGCCCATGTTCGGCGCGCCGCCGAAGCCGGAAAGACGGCCGCGGGTGACGGTCGAGGAGTTAGCCAGACCATCCACCTGCAGGGTTGAACCAATGAACATATCTACCGCGTACTGGCCCGCCAGCTGGCAGAAGGCGCGGTTAGAGCGCATCGAGCCATCCGGGCCGGTAAAGAAGATATCCGGGCGGGCGCGGATGTACTCTTCCATCCCCAGTTCGCCGCCGAAGCAGTGCACGCTCTCCACCCAGCCGCTCTCGATGGCCGGGATTAAGGTTGGATGCGGATTCAGGGTCCAGTGTTTACAGATTTTGCCTTTCAGGCCGAGCTGCTCGCCATAGGTCGGCAACAGCAACTCGATGGCGGCGGTATTAAAGCCGATACCGTGGTTAAGCGACTGCACCTGATGTTCCGCATAGATGCCCTTGATCGCCATCATCGCCATCAGTATGTGTTCTTGCTTAATCAGGCGCGGATCGCGGGTGAAGAGCGGTTCGATAAAGAACGGCTTGTCGGCAACCACCACGTAATCGATCCACGAGCCGGGAATATCGACGCGCGGCAGATCGCATTCGTCGTCCACCAGTTCGTTGACCTGGGCTATCACAATGCCGTCGTGGAAGGCGGCGGCTTCCACCAGCGCCGGGGTATCTTCGGTACTCGGTCCGGTATACAGGTTGCCTTTGCGGTCAGCTTTATAGCCGGCAATCAGCGCGACGTTTGGCGACAGATCGACGTACAGGCGCGAGTAGAGTTCGATATAGGTGTGGATGGCGCCGATTTCGAGCAGGCCATCTTCCAGTAGTTGCGAAATGCGCAGGCTCTGGGTGCCGGAGAAAGAGAAATCCAGCTTGCGGGCAATACCTTTTTCAAACAGGTCCAGATGCTCGCTGCGCCCGACGCTGGGCATAATCATATGCAGGTCGTGGATTTTTTGCGGATTAACTTCCGCCAGCATGCGCGAGAGGAAATCGGCCTGTTTCTGGTTGTTGCCTTCCAGCACAACCCGGTCGCCGGGGGCGAGCAGGTTTTCCAGTACGCTGACCAACTGGTCAGTCGGGATGACCTTACCTGGCATGTTCGCCTCGGCCAGCCGCCGCTGTTTTTCCGTTCGGCGACGGTTCCAGACCCGCCCCGTCGTTTGTTCGGCATTCATTAATAACCTCCTGATTCGACAAATCGTTTTGTTTGTCCTGGTGGAGATTAGTGTGCGACGCGAGGCTATGAGCATCAATTAAGCGCGGTGGCCGATCGTTAGCATCAGAGTAACGATTCCGCCGCAACGTTTGTGATGCGGATCAATAATACATAAGGCGTAGTGGTCTACGGAGAGAGTGTAGGGCAGGGAGCAGGCCGGCGAAGCGCCGGCCTGCGGAAGGACTACTGTTTACTGACATCGCTTAATAAGAAAGCGATACTCTGCCCGCCGCTGGTCTGCTCGAGGGCAATTTTGACGATAATTGTCAACGGCACCGAGAGCAGCATGCCAACCGGACCCAGCAACCATCCCCAGAAGATTAAGGACAGGAATACCACCAGCGTCGAGAGGCCCAGCCCGCGCCCCATGATACGAGGTTCGAGAATATTGCCGAATACCAGGTTGACGATCAGGTAGCCGGCCAGCACTACCAGCGCCTCGTACAGACCACCGAATACCAGCACCTGCAGGATCGGCGGAATGGCCGCCAGCACGGAACCGATATTGGGAATATAGTTCAGCGCGAAGGCCAGTAGCCCCCACATAAAGGCGAAGCGCACATCCAGCAGCACCAGCATGCCCCAGACCACCAGGCCGGTGATCAGGCTTATCGCAGTTTTCAGCACCAGATAATGCGATACGCTGTCGATGGCCCGCTGGATGGCGCCCATGCCTTCTACCGGTCTGGACATTAACTGCTGCAGCTTAGCGGGAAGCTGCGGCACCTCCAGCAGCATAAACACCACCGTCAGCAGCAGCAGAAAAATGGAGGACATGGCATTCGACAGCTGAGTGAGCAGGCTGGTGACCAGGGTCATTACGGCGTTAGGGTCGATGTACTTATTGAGCTCGACCACCGAAACGGTGAATCCCATACGCTGCAGCCAGGGCGCGATGGTTTGCATCGGCTCATAGAGATAGTTGCGATACTGCGGCAGGGTGCGCGCCAGCTCGTTGAGCGAGGTCCCCAGCGAGGCCAGCAGCACAATGGCTAACATAACAATCAGGCCAATCAGTAGCGAGATCGCCAGCACGCGCGGCACCCGGCAGCGGACCAGGAGCTGGACCAGAGGATTGATGATCACCGCCAGAAAAAGCGCCAGGATAAACGGGACGATTATGTCCGCCGCAAAGCGAATGCCGGTAAGGATGATCACCAGCATGCCCAACATGATGACCATCTTTAATCCGTTAAGTGTAATAATGGGTTTAGCCATAGGATCCCGACCTCAAACTTCCTTGCCTATTAACAGGTTGCGTTACATTAGCATAATGACGCTTTTTTGCAGAACAAACGCATTGAACAAAAACCGCGGCGTAAAGAATTGCAAAGTCTTTGAATTAAATGTAGCACTATGCTACAAATCTACCTGTGTTTAACTACTGAGGACAATTTTCATCCGCACCGGACGAGAAGCAACACCGCGGATAATTGTAATTTTATGGACAATCAGTTCAGGATGTATATTTTAAATCACCCCGCAGTATCCCTCACTTTTTCCCGTTTTGCCGGCGAACAGCACTGGCATTCGGCGCTATAGTCACCTTCTTTCTGCCTGAGCTGGCGCCAAGCGCACAGCGATATCTACGTCAGAAATTTTCCTGTTTACGTCTCGCGTAAACGGTAATGGATTATATTCTCAAGCAGGAGAAGGGATCATGTTTTATTGGATTTTATTAGCTTTAGCAATTATTGCTGAAATTACCGGCACCTTGTCTATGAAATGGGCAAGCGTGAGCGGCGGGCACACCGGCTTTATTTTAATGCTGGCCATGATTGCCCTGTCATATATTTTTCTTGCCTTTGCGGTTAAAAAGATTGCCCTCGGTGTGGCCTATGCGTTGTGGGAAGGGATCGGTATTTTACTGATTACCCTGTTCAGCGTGCTGCTGTTTGATGAGAGTCTGTCCCTGCTGAAAATAGCCGGCTTGACCACCCTGGTGATAGGGATCGTCTTAATTAAGTCCGGCACCCAGAAAAAAGCGTCTTCCAAGCAGGAGGTGGCCCATGCAGCAGTTTGAGTGGATCCACGCCGCCTGGCTGGCAATCGCCATTGTGCTGGAAATTATTGCCAACGTCTTTTTGAAGTTTTCCGACGGCTTCCGCCGCAAGATCTACGGCATCCTGTCCCTGGCGGCAGTATTGGGCGCGTTCAGCGCCCTGTCGCAGGCGGTTAAAGGGATCGATCTCTCGGTCGCCTATGCGCTGTGGGGCGGCTTCGGTATCGCGGCGACCATCGCCGCCGGCTGGGTGCTGTTTGGTCAGCGTCTGAATAACAAAGGCTGGGCGGGGGTTATCCTGCTGGTAGCCGGCATGGTGTTAATTAAACTCGCCTGACGTCTCGCCGCCTGCAAAGCCAGGCGGCAAATGGAAACTTCCTTCACGCCTGGCCCCGCTGTAATTGTGTCAGGTGACGCTGAGGGCTGCGCAGGTTCACTGCTTTCGGCTGGCGGAAAATCATTTCCGCCAGGACGATGTCAATAATGATATTCTTCACCGGCCTCGGTCCATTACTCACCGGCAAGCGCCTCCAGCTTATCGCGAAAGCCAGTCACCGCAATGGCGCGATTGTCCGCCCGCCAGCGATCCTGCGGGCCGGGGGCCGAACTCTGCACGGCGATCACCTGCCAGCCGTCCTCCGTTTTCAGCAGCAGCGGCGAGCCGCTGTCGCCAGGCAGGGTGTCGCACTGATGCGACAGTACGCTGGTTTGCGCCCACCCTGTCACGATGCAATCCTGGTGGCTGTAAAGATTATCGAGATGATCTTCAGGATAGCCAGACTGGGTAACTTTACGGTCCGCCGCCTTCAGCGCGGCGGTGAGATCGGCCTTGCTGCCCGGAAAGAGCGGGATCGGCGTAATGCCAGACGGAGCATAGCGCAGCACGATCAGACCAAAATCGGACGGCGCCGCAGCGGAAGGGACAATCCAGCCGTCGCCATCGGCTTTCAGACGTCTGCCTAAGCTGGGATCGACTCGCCCGTCAATGCCGTGGATCTCATAGACCCAGTTGCCCTTGCGGGAAATAAAGCGCAGGGCGACCGCTTTGTCCGGCTTGCCGCGCGGGGGCGTTAACAGACAGTGGCCCGCGGTCAGCGCCAGATGCGGAGAGATGAGCGTCGCCGTACACAGATTGCCGCTGGCGGTTTCCAGCTGGCCAATCGCGTCCCACGGACTCTCCTCGGGGCGGTTCACCGCTTTGCGGTCATCGTGACCGAAAAACAACGTCTTAATATCTTTGGCGCTCAGTCCGCTATCATCGGCATGTGCGCCCAGAGGTAACAGATAAAATGAACACAGTAATAACAGAACGTCTCTACGCATATCACTCTCTGGGGAGGCTATGATGTCTATTGACAGTAGCAGGAGATTTAAGTTTTTGAAAGTAAACAATAATTCTAAACAGGCCAAACCGTATACCACATCAGCGCGCGGTGGGGGCTGGCGCTGGTAAAACCTCCTGATTTCAAGCGGTTAATACCAGTGTTCTGCTTGTGCTATTTCCGCAGAAAGTGGCGTCTTGCGCAACAAAATTCATGTATCAGAACGTACTGAATTCGGTTAATAATGCAGCAATTCATCCGTGGGATTATTCCTGGTTTGTCAGCATAATGCCCAAAAATAATACTTTTACCCACCAGATCTTCACCGGAATTCGCACTTCTTTACGCCTCTCGTAATTATTTTCAATGCGAAACATTTTCTCACCGAAAACGTTGTTACCGTCGCCCTGCCGTTGAGTAAATAGAGAGGTAGTACCGGCGATGATAGCCTGAACTCTATTTCCCCTGCGTTCGGAGGGCTTATGTCTAAAAAAGGTATTCGCGCACTGGTTTATGTTTCCCTGGTCTCAGTCGCTATCTGGGGCGCGACCGGCTATCTGGTGATGGAAGCCGTGCGTGCATTGTGATGGGCGCGCCACCCGGCAAGGGCCAGGCGTGCGACATATTACGACTAACATGTCTGGCGTCTTCTGGCGCCGGACATTTTTTTGCGCCGCAGAGAGTCACAGGATAATGGGAAGCGGGGAGCGGGTCAGCGATAGCCGCACGGTATTCATTTTAATGAAAAGCTGGTAGAAGCAGCAAAATGCGAACGCGGGATAAATAATTAAGAGAGGAAAAAACGGGTTGCAACCACTGCGCATATAATTAGCAGGATCAGGATGAGCTCAAAACGATAGCGCCGCAGCATAGTGCTCTCCAGAAAAAACGGCGCTGAAACAGCGCCGATTATTAAGAAGGTTGGTTCACCGGGAGGAATTATGCTGCCGGCTGTGCAGTCGGTTTAGCGGCCTGGTGTTTAGTGGTTTTGTGGTGTTTTTTCGCTGCCTGCGCTTTCTGGGCTGCCGGTTTAGCCGCAGCTTTGTGATGCTTTTTCGCCGCCTGAGCTTTCTGCGGAGCAGCTGGTTTAGCTGCTACTTTTTTGTGTTTTTTAGCGGCCTGGGCTTTCTGAGCAGCGGCTGGTTTAGCTTCTGCTTTTTTGTGTTTTTTGGCAGCCTGAGCTTTCTGCTCTGCGGCCGGTTTTGCCGCGGCTTTGTGGTGTTTTTTGTGATGGGTGGTCTTGGCAGCCGTGCTGTGGGTGGCAGCCGGTGCCTGAGTGGTGCTTACTGCGTCAGCAGCGAAAGCGGCGGAAGAGAGACCCATAGCAGCGGCAACGACCAGAGCTAATACTTTTTTCATTCTGATATCCTCGAAAAGTTTTCTTAATTTCAACCCCACTGCGGGGCCGGTGAAATCACTATATGCTTGTCTTTTCGAGCTTTCCGTGAGTGTTTGGTATCGGCGTGTAACCGAATGTACAAGGCGGGAACGACAGGACGCGCCGGGTAGCCCGGCGCGTATGATTACAGGTAGCGAGTGGTCAGGTGCTCGCGGAAGTAGCGGCTATTAAGATCCTCACCGGTGGCCTGCTGAATCAACTGCGAGGTGGTGAAGCGGCTGCCATGCTGCCAGATATTCTGCCGCAGCCAGTCGAACAGGGCGCTGAAATCGCCTTCCTCAATATCGCGATCTAATGTCGGCAGCGCGCGGCGGGCCGCGGCCATCAACTGCGCGGCATACATCGCGCCCAGGGTATAGGAAGGGAAATAGCCGAATCCGCCGTCGGTCCAGTGAATATCCTGCATGCAACCATCCCGATAGTTGCCGGTGGTCGACAGCCCCAGCCAGTGCTGCATTTTCTCGTCCCACAGCGACGGGATATCATCTACCTCAATCTCGCCGTCGATCAGCGCACGTTCAATTTCATAACGCAGGATGACATGCGCCGGGTAGCTCACCTCATCGGCATCGACGCGAATAAAGCCGGGTTTCACCTGCTGATTCCAGGCGACAAAATTGTCCTGGCTAAAGGCCGGCCGATCGCCAAACCGCTCGCGCACCGCCGGTAACAGGCGGTTAAGAAACCGCTCGCTGCGTCCCAGCTGCATTTCAAAGAACAGGCTCTGCGACTCGTGGATAGCGGTGGAGCGGGCGAGTCCTACGGGCTGGTCGACCCACGGGCGAGGTAGATTCTGCTCGTAGCGGGCGTGGCCGGTTTCGTGGATCACGCCGAACAGAGCGCTGAGCAGGTCGTTTTCGTTGTAGCGGGTGGTGATGCGCACATCCTGGGGTACGCCGCCGCAGAACGGGTGGGCGCTGATGTCGAGGCGCCCGCCGTCGAAGTCAAAGCCAAGAATGCGCATCGCCTGCAGGCCCAGCTCCCGTTGTTCAGCAATGGGGAAAGGCCCCTGCGGGGCGATTAGCGTCTGCTTCGCCTGCTTCTCCACCGCCTGGCTAAGCAGGGAAGGTAGCCACGATTTGAGATCGGCGAACAGGCTGTCCAGCCGCGCGCTGGTCATATCCGGTTCGAAAATATCCAGCAGCGCGTCGTAGCGTGAGCCGCCCCTGGCATCGGCGCGGATCTGCGCTTCCTGACGGCTCAGTCTGACCACCTCGCGTAGGTTGTCGGCAAAGCCCGTCCAGTCATTGGCGGGACGCTGGCTGCGCCAGGCATGCTCGCAGCGGCTGCCGGCCAGCGATTTTGCTTCCACCAGGCTCTCCGGCAGCAGCGCCGCCTGATCGTACTGACGCTGCATTTCCCGCAGGTTGGCCTGTTCAACATCACTAAGATCCTGCTGGCGGGCCTCCTGTAACCATTGTCCCACTTTTTTATCGGTCAGGATCTGATGCTGCAGCACGCCGAGCTCGGCCAGCGCTTCGCTGCGGGCGACGCTCCCGCCCGGGGGCATCATCGCGAACATATCCCAGCCGGCGATGGCGGCGAGATGCGAAAAGCGCGACAGGCGCTGAAAGGTACGGGTAAGCTGCTGATAAGGCGTATTTTCAGTCATAGTGGCGTTCGGTCCGTGACAGGTGAATAAAGAGATTATCGCTTTGCCTCTACACTATCCTGATACGCCCGGCGGGTCGAGCGTTGCGCACAGGGGAAGGGAAAGACACATGGCGGGAGAATAAGCTCACCTCTGTGATCGGTGTGACAGAAAACGGTAACATAACGGTACTAAACTGTGATCGATTACACAGGTCTGGAGGTTCGGGGGTGGTTTATGAATCCGTTCACCTGGCTGTTTATTGCACTGCTGTCCGTTGATGCCGTCAGAGAGCTGATGGGCTTGTCTTCCATAATGGGCATGTGGTGAAACGTGGCCCGCAGGCCACGTCACACGCGACTATTTCAGTCGCTGATGTAAGCAGGTGCCGGTCAACAGCGCGGCAAGGAGCAGCAGCGCGATAAACCCACCGACGCCGTTCCAGCCGTAGTGATGCCAGAATACCCCGCCTAACGTCCCGGCAAGACTTGAACCCAAATAATAGCTGAACAAATACAGCGATGATGCCTGACCGCGGGCGCGGCGGGCGCGTGGGCCAATCCAGCTGCTGGCGACGGAATGCGCGGCGAAGAAGCCAGCGGAAAACAGCAGCATGCCGATGAAAATAAGCCACAGGGAAGAAAAGAGCGTCAGCAGCAGGCCGCAGAGCATCACCGCTGTAAAGCCAAGCATCACCGGCCCGCGGCCAAAGCGTACGGTCATGGCCCCTGCCTTCGGTGAACTCCAGGTCCCGGTGAGATAAGCTACCGACAGCAGGCCTACCACCGCCTGGCTTAACGACCACGGCGACATCATCAGCCGGTAGCCAATATAGTTAAACAGGGTGACAAAAGCGCCCATCAGCAGAAAACCTTCGATGAACAGCAGCGGCAGGCCACGGTCGCGCCAGTGCAGACGGAAGTTAATCAGCAGCGTTTTCGGTCGCAGCGAGGTCGGGCGGAAATGGCGCGACTCGGGCAGGATACGCCAGAACATAATCGCCGCGGCCAGCGCAAAGCCGCTGATCGCCGCCAGCGCCACGCGCCAGCCGAAGAAATCGGTAAAGACCCCGGTCAGCAAGCGGCCGCTCATGCCGCCGATGGAGTTGCCGCTGATATATAACCCCATCGAAAAGGCGACGAAACTGGGGTGGATCTCCTCGCTCAGATAGGTCATGCCGACCGCCGCTACGCCGCTCAGCGACAGGCCGATGAGAGCGCGCATAATCAGGATGCCGTGCCAGCTGGTCATCATGGTCGACAACAGTGAACAGCTGGCGGCCAGCAGCAGGGCGGTGACCATCACCGGCTTGCGGCCTATAGCGTCCGACAGCGGGCCGGTAAACAGCAGGCCCACCGCCAACATCGCCGTGGAAATTGAAAGCGAAATACTGCTGCTGGCCGGCGACACGCCAAACTCGTTCGACAGCACCGGCAGGATCGGCTGCACACAGTAGAGCAGGGCAAAGGTGGCCAGACCGGCGGAGAACAGCGCGAGAGTGACGCGCATAAACTGCGGGGTGCCACGCTTAATAAACGGATCCGGGCGGGATGCACCAGCGACGCTGACCTCGCCCGCCGGCACGGTGTCAACGGTTGTTGTACGACTCACAGAGAATTCCTTGCGTAGAAGTTGCTGCTTACCAACAGAGTGTTGTGACCATTCAGCTCACATTTTTAGGGTATGAAAATGTAAATATTCTGTCTAATATATTAATAATCTCAAATAAGACGTTTTAAATATGAATATCGAGTTGCGTCATTTGCGCTACTTTGTCGCCGTCGCCGAGGAGCTACATTTTGGCCGCGCCGCGGCGCGACTGAACATCTCTCAACCACCGCTAAGCCAGCAGATTCAGATCCTTGAGCAGCAGACCGGCGCTCGCCTGTTTGCCCGTACCAACCGCAGCGTCAGCCTGACGGCGGCCGGAAAGCAGTTTCTCGCCGATAGCCGACAAATCCTCGCCCAGGTGGATGAGGCGGCTGCTCGCGCCGCCCGTCTACACCATGGCGAAACGGGTGAGCTGCGCATCGGCTTTACCTCCTCGGCCCCTTTTATTAAGGCCGTCTCCGATACGCTATCGATGTTTCGCCAACGCCTTCCGGATGTGCATATTCTCACCCGCGAGACTAACACCCGCGAACAGATAGTGCCCCTGAGCGAGGGGGCTCTGGATTTGGGGCTGCTGCGCAATACTCAACTGCCGGACACCCTGGCGTGGGAGCGGGTTCTGCGCGAGCCGCTGTTGGCGATGGTCCCGGCGAATCACCCGCTGGCCCGCCAGCCCTCGGTCAGCCTGGCGGCGCTGGCGCGCGAGCCCTTCGTCTTTTTCGACCCGCACGTCGGCACTGGCCTGTATGACGACATCCTCGGCTTGCTGCGCCGCTACGGCCACACGCCGAAGATTGCCCAGGAGGTGGGGGAGGCAATGACGATTATTGGTCTGGTGGCCGCCGGCCTGGGGGTATCGATCCTCCCGGCCTCCTTTCAGCGCGTCCAGCTCAGTGAAATGCGCTGGCTGCCGATCGACGAACAGGATGCGGTATCGGAGATGTGGCTGGTGTGGTCTAAACACCATGAGCAAGGGGCACTGGCAAAACGCTTTCGTGAGGCGCTGCTCTCCTGGAAAAGCGAGCATAATTGAGGCGAAAAGGGGCTGGAAATGTGCGGTAAATCACAAGGCTAAGTAAAAATTTGACGTTCACCGTCGAAGTGCTTCACCATAGCCGAAAGTTTATTTCGAAGCGCGAAAATAAGGGAGTCAATGGTGGTAGCGGATAGTCAACCAGGCCATATCGATCAAATAAAGCAGACCAATGCGGGCGCCGTGTATCGCCTGATTGATCAGCTCGGCCCGGTATCGCGTATCGACCTTTCCCGATTTGCGCAACTGGCGCCGGCCAGCATCACCAAAATCGTCCGCGAAATGCTGGAAGCGCATCTGGTTCAGGAGACCGAGATCCAGGAGCCCGGCAGCCGCGGCCGCCCGGCGGTGGGGCTGATGGTGGAGACCGAGGCATGGCACTATCTGGCGGTGCGCATCAGCCGCGGTGAGATCCATCTTTCGCTGCGTGATTTAAGCAGTCAGCTGGTGGTGGAGGATCAGCTGGAGCTGGCGCTCACCGACAGCACGCCGTTTCTGACGCGCGTTATCGACCATATTGATCGCTTCTTTATTCGCCATCAAAAGAAGCTGGAACGCCTTACCTCCATCGCCATGACGATGCCCGGTATTATCGATACCGAAAATGGCATTATTCATCGCATGCCGTTTTATGAGGATGTTAAAGATGTCCCGCTCGGCGAAGCGCTGGCCAATCATACCGGGGTGCCAGTCTATATTCAGCATGACATCAGCGCCTGGACCATGGCGGAATCTTTGTTTGGCGCCTCGCGCGGCGCCCGGGACGTCATTCAGGTGGTCATCGATCATAACGTCGGCGCCGGGGTGATCACCGATGGGCGCCTGCTGCACGCCGGCAGCAGCAGCCTGGTGGAGATTGGCCATACCCAGGTCGATCCCTACGGCAAACGCTGTTACTGCGGCAACCATGGTTGCCTGGAGACGATTGCCAGCGTAGAAAGCGTGCTGGAGCTGGCGCAGATGCGCATGGCGCAGTCGATGAGCTCGCTGCTGCACCAGCGTCCGCTGAGCGTGGAGTGGCTTTGTCAGGCGGCGCTGCAGGGCGATTTGTTAGCTCGGGACATCATCAGCGGCGTGGGTAATCACGTTGGGCGAATTCTGGCGATCATGGTCAATCTGTTTAATCCGCAGAAAATTCTGATTGGCTCGCCGTTCAATCTGGCGGCAGAAATTCTTTTTCCGGCAATTTCCAGCTGTATTCGGCAACAATCTCTCCCAGCCTATAGCCGGCATATTACCGTTGAAAGTACTCAATTCTCCAACCGCGGAACGATGGCTGGCGCGGCGCTGGTTAAAGATGCGCTCTATAACGGATCCTTACTCATACGACTGTTACAGGGTTAACATTTTTTCATAGTCACACCAAAAATTGCGCTATCTCAAGCTGACCTCAGACGGCTTCACGTAGACTTTGCCCACCGTTAATTATTTCTCTCCCGTATATTTCATCGACAAAACTGTGGGGTTAGTGATGTTTAAGCGTTTCTTTATTACAGGTACAGACACCTCTGTCGGGAAGACAGTGGTTTCCCGTGCGCTGTTGCAGGCACTTGCTGCCAGAGGCAAAAGCGTGGCCGGGTATAAGCCTGTGGCGAAGGGCAGCAAAGAGACGCCGGACGGTTTACGTAACAAAGATGCGCTGGTGTTGCAGAGCGTCTCCACGCTGGCGTTACCTTATGAGGCTGTCAACCCCATCGCCTTAAGCGAAGACGAGAGCAGCGTGGCGCATAGCTGCCCGATCAACTACGGTCTGCTGTCCGATGGTTTGCAGCGTCTGGCCGCGCAGGTCGAACACGTGGTGGTTGAAGGCACCGGCGGCTGGCGCAGCCTGATGAACGACCTGCGGCCGCTCTCCGAGTGGGTGGTTCAGGAGCAGCTCCCAGTGCTGATGGTGGTGGGGATCCAGGAGGGGTGCATCAACCATGCGCTACTGACAGCCCAGGCGATCGCCAATGACGGTTTACCGCTGATTGGCTGGGTGGCCAATCGGATCAACCCCGGTCTGGCGCACTACGCCGAAATCATCAATGTCCTCAGCAAAAAGCTGCCGGCGCCGCTGATCGGCGAGCTGCCTTATCTACCGCGCGCCGAACAGCGTGAGCTGAGCCGCTACGTCGACTTAGACATGCTCGGCAACGTGATGGCGATAGATCGAATCCCGGCGTAACGTCCGCGACAGCACAGACGACACGACGCAGGTTATCAGCAGACCGGGCAGCAGCGTATACTGCCCGGTCATCTCGCAAATCATCAGGGTTGACATGATCGGCGCATGGGTCGTGGCGGCCAGAAACGCCGCCATGCCGGTCAGACCCATCATGATGGCCATTTCTTCACTTCCCGGTAGCCACAGCCTGCTGAAGCAGGCAAACAGCATGCCCATCGCCAGGCCGACAAACAGCGTCGGGGTGAAGACCCCGCCAGGCGCGCCGGAGCCGCTGCTGGCCAGCACCGCCAGCAGTTTGCAGATAAATACGCCCACCAGCAGCGCACCGGACGGCGGCAGCAGCAAATAGCTTTGCACTACGCTGTAGCCGTTGCCCCATACTGCCGGGGTGATGAGCGATAAGCCGCCGACAATCAGCCCGCCCAGCGCCAGCTGCCACGGCGGCGCCAGCTTCAGTTTAACGAATCCGCGGTGGCTGTAGTCCATCAGCCAGATAAACAGCGGCCCGCACAGCCCGGCCAGCAGGCCAGTCGCCAGCATTAAGCCATAGTGCAGGGCGCTGAGGTTTTGCTGTAACACGACGTGATACAGCGGCGCGGCGCCGCCATTAAGAAACTGCGTCAACAGCAGGGCGATCACCGCCGAGATCACCACCGGCCCAAGCGAGGCCAGCATCAGCGTGCCAAAGAGAATTTCAGCAATAAACAGGCTGCCGGCCAGCGGGGCATGATAGGCGCTGGCCATCCCGGCAGCCGCGCCGCAGGCGACCCATAGCTTCCATTCACTCTGCGGCGTGAAGCGACGGGCAAACAGCGAGGCCGCCAGCGCGGCCAGCAGGATCATGGCGCCTTCCCGGCCAATCGCGCTGCCGGTCACCACGACCAGCAATGACGCCAGCGATTTCACCAGGCTTGCCGGCGTATCGAAACAGCCGTCGCCGGTCTCCAGGGCTTCCATATAATCGGTGGCGGCATGCGGACGCGCGACGCTGCGTCGTTGCCAGAGCCAGAGTAAGGTTCCCGCCGTCAGGCCGCCCAGCGCGGGGGTAACCAGCCGACGCCACGCCGGCAGCGACTGTGCGGCGTTGACCAGGCTCCCGCTGTCATTACTGAGCAACAGCGTTTCCAGAACCACCATAGCGTGGCGAAACAGCGCCACCGCCAGGGCGGCGAGAAGGCCAATCAGGGTGGCGATCAGCAGGCGGCGAAACATCACCTGCACATCAGGATAGGGATGAAGACGATGCATTAGTCACGGCGAGGTTCAGAAAACATTGGCTTATTGTGATAGGGAATAACCTTAGATGCAAAAGCGATAAGTGCGGGTGAAAGGCTGGGAAGCGGCAAAATAAAACCGCGCCGGATATCGGCGCGGCGAAGGGTTAACGATAGAGCGGTTTTTGCGCCACGGCGATCGGCAGATTCTCCTGCCACTGCGCCAGAGTCGCCTGCGCCAGCTGACCCAGCGCCTGATAGAAGGGGTGGGCGGCATGGTCGACAAAGACGCTCAGGAAACGCCCGGACCACGGCAGCAGGTGCCAGGCCAGCAGCTGAGCGAACAACGCATCCTGCTCCGTTTCGCACAACCATGCCGCCAGGAGTAGCACGGTGCCGAAATGATCTTCCGGTTCGTTGCCATCGGCCTCCAGCGCGATACCGTTCTCGCGCATCCACTGGCGCAGAGCCAGCGTGGAATCGCCAAACAGCACAGACTCTTTATCCAGCCAGACAGAGCCCCAGGGCGGCGCCGGCAGGGCCCATGGCCCGATAAACAGGCGCTGCCAGGCTTCCGGCAACGTTTCTTCAGCCGATGCGGCAAACCCTGACGCCAGCGGGGCTGCGACCGGGAAGGGCCACTGCTGCTGCCAGCTCCCGTCCTGGAAGGCGGCGACCAGCGGCGCAATTTCCGCGCTATTCGGCGCATAAGAGAACAGCGCGCCCAGGGTGCGGGCGCTTAACGCGACGGCGTCGCGATTTGGGATCGGCATCATCACTTATTCCTTTCTGCGGCGCGCGCCTGCGCGCCGTCTCATTAACCGGCAACCGCCATACCGACGGTCATATGCAGACCATAAAACAGGCCGCGGCCAATACATTCGGCGATCAAGACCAGCAGCAGGCCGATCAGCAGCCCCGTAGCGCGCGGCGGCTGGCGGCGGATCAGCGGACATAGCCAGCAGCCGAGGCCCAGCGCCAGCAGTACCAGGCGTAGCGCCTGGAGTTTGCCGTAATCTGGCAGCAGGGTGGCCGCCTGCTGAACCGAGCTGTGAAGGGTACTGAGCCCGGCGCTTTGCATAATGATAACTGCGGCGCTGATGACCAGCGCGGCCACGCTCAGTCCGGCAAAAAACCAGCCGTTAAAGTCGACTTTCGCCAGCCGCAGCAGCAGGGCGTCAAACAGCGGCCCGCTGAGGAGCACCGTCAGAAAGAACGCGCTGGTGGTGTAGCCATTGTACCATGTTGGCACGGTATTGATTTGGTAAACCCGGGTCATTGCGAGGACAAACAGCAGCCCTAACAGCATGGCGATCGCCAGCCAGACTTTGCCCAGCGTCGCCGGCATTTTTTCCAGCACCGCCAGCAGCCACCAGAATCCGCCCACGGCGAAGAACAGAGCGCCGCTGGCGATTTCGTTGCTCAGCGCCGAGGCGCCGATGCGGTTCAGCGAGTTAAACGCGCGCAGCGGTGAACCGAGATGCATCACCGAAGCAAGAAAACCAATGCCCATCAACAGCCAGATAAAAAACATATTGCGCACCAGCCGCCGCCGGGCTTCCCGTTGGTCCCCCAGCGCCAGCCAGCCAAGACCGCTGACGATGGTCGCGCCGACCACGCACTGACCCAGCACCGTAAACAGCACCAGCGGCCATTCATGCCATCCGTTTCCCATCTCACACCTCCTTCGGGTTCGCCAGGTAACCGGTGGTATCGCCACACGGCCGGGCATTGGCGTTAGGTTTGATAACGATACTCGGCCGGGTAAAGTGCGCCGACGACAGCGGCGCTACCGCGGCCAGCTGGCCGTGCTTAGCGCGCAGTTCGGCAATCGGCCCGAAATCCAACGCCCGCAGCGGGCAGGACTCGACGCAGATCGGCTTTTTCCCCTCGGCGACGCGCTCGTGACAGCCATCGCACTTGGTCATATGGCCTTTGTCGGCGTTATACTGCGGGGCGCCGTACGGGCAGGCCATATGGCAGTAGCGGCAGCCAATGCATACCTCTTCGTTGACCACCACAAAACCGTCTTCGCGCTTATGCATCGCGCCGCTCGGACAGACCTTGGTGCAGGCCGGATCTTCGCAGTGGTTACAGGCGATGGAGAGGTAATAGGCAAACACGTTCTGCTGCCAGACGCCGTTGTCCTCCTGCCAGTCGCCGCCGGCATACTCATAGATCCGGCGGAAGCTGACCTCCGGAGTCAGGTTCTTGTAGTCCTTACAGGCCAGCTCGCAGGTTTTGCATCCGGTACAGCGAGCGGAGTCGATAAAGAATCCATATTGCGTGCTCATGGTTTACTCCTTAAACCTTCTCGATATCGACCAGGTTGGTATGCTGTGGATTCCCCTTCGCCAGCGGCGACGGGCGGTGGGTGGTCAGGGTATTCATGCAGGCGCCATGGTCGATCCGATCTCCGGTCATATTGGCGTCGTGCCAGGCGCCCTGGCCCATCGCCGAGACCCCCGGCATGATGCGTGGCGTCACTTTCGCCGGAAGACGGACTTCGCCGCGCTGATTAAAAACGCGCACCATATCGCCGTTTTTAATCCCGCGTTTTTCCGCGTCAAGCGGATTGATCCATACTTCCTGGCGACAGGCCGTTTGTAATACATCAACGTTGCCGTAGCTGGAATGGGTGCGCGCTTTATAGTGGAAACCAAACAGCTGCAGCGGATACTGGCTGCGCAGCGGATCGTCCCAGCCTTCAAATGTGGAGGCGTAGACCGGCAGCGGGCTGATAACTTCGTCTTTCTCCTGCTGCCAGCGGGCGGCAATCTCTGCGAGTCGGCTGGAGTAGATTTCAATTTTGCCGGACGGGGTTTTGAGCGGATGCGCTTCAGGATCGTGCCGGAAGTCGCGATAGGCGACGAAGTGGCCGTTCGGGTCTTTGCGCTTGTAGATGCCCATTCGCTTCAGATCCTCGTAGGCCGGCAGCGCCGGATCTTTCGCCACCATTTTGGCGTACAGATACTGCAGCCACTGTTCCTGGGTACGTCCCTCGGTAAAACGTTGATGCACGTCGTCGCCGAGCCGTTTCGCCACTTCGCTTAGGATCCAGTAAATCGGTTTGCGTTCGAACTTCGCTGAGGTGGCGGGCTGAATAAAAATCAGATAGCCCATATTGCCGGCGTAATCGTTAGGAATGATATCCTCCTGCTCAACGGTCATCAGGTCGGGCAGCAGCAGGTCGGCGTATTTCGCCGACGAGGTCATAAAGTTGTCGATAACCACAATGGTTTCGCACTTGCTTTCATCCTGCAGAATTTCGTGGGTCTTATTGATGTCGGAGTGCTGGTTGATGATGGTGTTGCCCGCGTAGTTCCACAGGAACTTGATCGGCACATCCAGCTTCTCTTTTCCGCGTACGCCATCGCGGCTGGCGGTCATCTCTGGACCGCGCGCGATGGCGTCGGTCCAGGTAAAGCAGGAGATGGCGGTCTTCACCGGGTTTTCCAGCACCGGCAGGCGCTCAATGGTGATGGTGTAGGTTGATTCGCGGGCGCCGCTATTGCCGCCGTTGATGCCGACGTTGCCGGTTAAGATCGGCAGCATGGCGATCGCCCGGGCGGTGAGTTCGCCGTTTGCCTGGCGCTGGGGCCCCCAGCCCTGGCAAATGTAGGCCGGCTTGCTCATGCCGATTTCGCGCGCCAGCTTAATGATGCGATCGGTGGGGATACCGGTAATACGCGAGGCCCACTGCGGCGTTTTAGCGATCCCGTCGTCGCCCTCGCCGAGGATATAGGCTTTGTAGTGACCGTTCGCCGGCGCCCCGGCCGGGAGCGTTTTCTCGTCGTAGCCAACGCAGTATTTATCAAGGAAAGGCTGGTCCACCAGATCTTCGTTAATCAACACCCAGGCGATACCGGCCACCAGCGCGGCGTCGGTGCCGGGGCGAATGGGGATCCACTCATCTTCCCGACCGGCGGCGGTATCGGTGTAGCGCGGATCGATGACGATCATTCGCGCGTTAGAGCGCTCGCGGGCCTGCTCCAGATACCAGGTAATGCCGCCGCCGCTCATCCGGGTCTCCGCCGGATTGTTGCCGAACATCACTACCAGCTTGCTGTTTTCAATATCCGAGGTGCTGTTGCCGTCGTTACTGCCGTAGGTGTAGGGCATGGCGCAGGCAATCTGCGCAGTACTGTAGGTACCGTACTGGTTAAGCGAGCCGCCGTAGCAGTTCATTAAACGCGCTACCGGCGACGCGGAAGGCGACGAACGGGTGATGTTGCCGCCGACGATCCCTGAAGAGTAGTTAATGTATACGGCTTCGTTGCCATACTGCGCTACCACGCTCTTCAGGCGGTCGGCGAGGGTATCCAGCGCCTCCTGCCAGCTGATGCGGACAAATTTGCCTTCTCCGCGCTTGCCGACGCGCTTCATGGGATAGTTAAGGCGATCCGGATGATTGATGCGCCGGCGAATCGAACGCCCGCGCAGGCAGGCGCGGACCTGATGGTCGCCGTAGCGGTCGTCGCCGGTGTTATCCGTTTCGACGTAAACCACTTCATCATCACGCACGTGCAGCCGCAGGGCGCAGCGGCTGCCGCAGTTAACCGAGCAGGCGCCCCAGACAATGCGGGTTGTGTCGCCTGTAGCCTGTTGTACCGCCGCCGCCGCGGCGCGGCGCAGCGTAAAGGGCAGGGTCAGCCCGCCGGCGGCCAGCGCCAGGGAGCCGAGGGCTGTAGATTTGAGTAGCGCGCGTCGGCTGACGCCGCCGGGAGATTCCTGATTCGACATTGCTCACTCCATGATCGTTATGTTGTACGGAGAAGGGCCGCTGTGCCATTAACAGACGCAGGGGTGAGCGATAATACGTTATGGGTAGCCAGTAGACCTTATCCCTGGTCAATGCAGGGATAAGATCTTTCATTTGAAACCGAAGAGGACTTACTGAGCGTCGTTTTCGGCGGGACTGTCGCTGTTACGCGTATAGGTGATTTTGAAGGTGTCGTTGGCGCAATGACCGACCACCTGAACCCCGGGCTGGTCTGCCTGATCGTTTGGCACAATGGCCAGGCTGAAGGCGGTTTCCGGTACGCCATTGTTGATGATCTTCTGCTGGATGTCGCTTTTGACCCGTTCACAGGAGTCGGGAGCCGCCAGTACGGCCGTGGAGCACAGCAGTAGCGCAGCGCCGGTGCAGAGGGATAGTTTCATCTTACGCTCCTTATCGATGTTATCCAGATTTAAGCATAGCAGAACTGGTGTAAACAATTGTATTTGCTAATATGATCGGATGTACACAAAAGGAATCGTCTGTGAAAAGATTGTATTGGCTGATCCCGGCAGCGCTGCTGCTGACGGCATGCGACCGTAAAAGCGCCCCGGACGCCTTCACCCCGGAAATGGCGAGTTTTTCCAATGAGTTTGAGTTTGATCCCCTGCGCGGGCCGGTGAAAGATTTTAGCCAGACGCTGCTGGATGAACACGATGTGGTGGTCAAGAAGGTGAGCGCTCAGCTCTCCAGGGAAGGGTGTTTCGATCTGCTGACCCTGGAAGATGTGGAGAACAAAACCGGCGCCACGCTGCTGCTGGACGCCAACTATTACGTCGACGGGCGCACCCACGAGAAGCGGCTGCGCCTGCAGGGCAAGTGTCAGCTGGCGGAGATGCCTGCCGCCGGGGTGAGTTGGGAGACGGATGATAACGGTTTTATTATCAGCGCACGCGGCAAAGAGACCACCGCCACCTACCGCTATGACAGCGATGGCTATCCGCTGGGAAAAACCACCACCGCCAAAGAGGAGCGATTTACCGTCGCCTCAACGCCGTCAAAGGATCCGCGTAAGAAATTGGACTATACCGCCATCAGCACCTTCAACGATCGCACGCTGGGCACGGTGCGTCAGACCTGCGACTACGACGATCACGACAATCCGCTGAGCTGTGAGCTGCAGGTGATCGATGAAAGCGTCCAGCCGCCGCTGACCCGCCACTACACCATTAAAAACCGTATCGATTATTACTGAGCCGTCGGCTTCAGCAGGGACGGCCCGGACGTTTTGTGCTCGGCCAGATACTGGTGCTGGAACAGGCACATGCGGATGGTGTTGCGGTACTCGCCGTTAATGAAAAACTCATGGATCAGTTCACCCTCGACCATAAAGCCGAGCTTGCGGTAAATATGGATCGCTTTTTCATTCTCTTTATCAACGATTAAATACAGCTTATACAGATTGAGCACGGTAAAGCCATAGTCCATCGCCAGGCGTGCGGCGCGGGTGGCGAGACCTTTTCCCTGGAAGTCGGGGGAGATGATGATCTGAAACTCGGCCCGGCGGTGCACATGGTTGATTTCAACCAGCTCCACCAGTCCGGCTTTATCGCCATTGCATTCGATGACAAAGCGGCGCTCGCTTTGATCGTGAATATGTTTGTCGTACAGATCGGAGAGCTCAACGAAGGCCTCGTACGGCTCTTCAAACCAGTAGCGCATGACGCTGGCGTTGTTATCGAGCTGGTGGACGAAGCGCAAATCTTCGCGCTCAAGCGGGCGGAGTTTGACGTGTAGCGCGTCGGTCATGGAGATTCCTGTGGTCAAAACGGAAAAGGGATTACAGAAAGGCGGCGCCCGCAGGCGCCAGCGTGGTCAGGGAGCGGCTCAGGGATTGATCGCGCGGCCGGTGCGACGGTCAAGACAGCGCAGGGTGTTTGGCTCCCAGTAGGCATTGACGTTGGCGCTCTTCTGGCAGTTATCCTGCGCGTCGAAAGCGACATCGGCTTTATCCCACTCTTTTTCCGCCCGTTTGTTCACCTTCTGGCGCAGGCTGCGGGTGTCGTTCCATTGCTCTTTTTCCATCGACGCCTGCTGACGGCTCTGCGCGCTGTCGCCAGATTCAATCACCAGCCGGTCGGTGGCGGCATAGGAGCTGGAGGTGTAGACCACAGCGCTTAACGCCAGAATGGCGGTCAGGCACCAGCGTTTATTCAGTGTCATGTTCATCACGATTTCCTTTAAGTGATGGGTTAACCCTCAGGTTCAGTTTACTACAGCTCTTTTGTCGGGCATAGCCGGCAAAACAGCGTGGGGCAGAGGCCATTATCGCGTAGAATGGTTCAACGCTTTGTCTCTTTTACGAATCTTTTAATGCTCAAAACAACGCTGCTGTTCTTTGCTACCGCTCTGTGTGAAATCGTCGGCTGTTATCTACCGTGGCTATGGCTCAAGCGCGGGGCAACGCCGCTGCTGCTGATCCCCACCGCCCTGGCGCTGGCGCTATTCGTCTGGCTCCTGACGCTCCATCCGGCCGCCAGCGGGCGGGTATATGCCGCCTACGGTGGGGTGTACGTTTGTACCGCATTGCTCTGGCTGCGGGTCGTTGATGGGGTCAAATTAACCCATTATGACTGGGCGGGCGCGGCCATCGCCCTGTGCGGTATGCTAATCATCGTGGCGGGGTGGGGACGGGCCTAAGCCCGTCATGTGTGATCCCTGCCGCTTTTTTCAACCCTAATTCTTGTATGGTAGTCGACCTGTTGCCTTACTTATCAGACATCCTATTTAAGTATGACTCTGTAAGGAACAACGATGGCTATCGAGACTCTTGCCGCCCGGACCGGGGCGACGCCGTTACGCATCCGTCGGGTGCAGAAGATCACCCTGACGCTGCTGTTTATCGCCGGTATCGTCAACTTTCTTGACCGCTCTTCGCTGAGCGTCGCCGGGGAGGCGATACGCGCCGACCTGGGCCTTAGCGCCACCGAGTTTGGGGTGCTGCTCTCCGCCTTTTCGCTCTCCTACGGCTTCGCGCAACTGCCCTCCGGTATTTTGTTGGATCGCCTGGGACCACGGATTGTGCTGGGCGCCGGGCTGATTTTCTGGTCCGCGATGCAGGCCCTGACCGGGATGGTCAATTCGTTCTCGCATTTTATTCTGCTGCGCATTGGCCTCGGGATCGGCGAAGCGCCGTTTATGCCAGCCGGCGTGAAATCGATCAACGACTGGTATGCGCAAAGAGAGCGCGGCACGGCGGTGGGAATATTCAACTCCTCGACGGTGCTGGGCCAGGCTATCGCCCCGCCGGCCCTGGTCATCATGCAGTTGGCCTGGGGTTGGCGAACGATGTTTGTGGTGATTGGTTTAGCCGGGATCGTGGTCGGCCTGTGCTGGTATGTGGGCTACCGTAACCGTCGGCAGTTTACCCTGCAGGAGGAGGAGCAGCAGTATCTGGCCAGTGAGGAGGCGGCCCGCCCGGCGCTGAAGTTTAGCGAATGGCTGGCTCTGTTTAAACGGCGGACTACCTGGGGGATGATCCTCGGCTTTTCCGGTGTGAACTACACCGGCTGGCTGTATATCGCCTGGTTGCCCGGCTATTTGCAGGCGCAGCAGGGGTTAAGCCTGGCCCGTACCGGCTGGGTGGCGGCGATCCCGTTTCTTGCCGCGGCGGTGGGGATGTGGGTCAACGGCCTGGTGGTCGATGCCCTGGCGCGCAGAGGCTACGATCAGGCGAAAACCCGCAAAACGGCGATTGTTATCGGTCTGGTGCTGTCGGCGCTGGGCACCTTGCTGGTGGTGCAATCGTCCACGCCAGCCCAGGCGGTGGCTTTTATCTCCATGGCGCTGTTTTGCGTTCATTTTGCCGGGACGTCCGCCTGGGGGCTGGTGCAGGTAATGGTGGCGGAGCATAAAGTGGCTTCGGTGGCGGCGATCCAGAACTTCGGCAGCTTTGTGTTTGCCTCTTTCGCGCCGATCGTGACCGGCTGGGTAGTGGATACGACTCACTCTTTCAATCTGGCGCTGGTGATCGCCGCCGGGGTGACCTTTGCCGGGGCGCTGTGCTACTTCTTTATCGTCAAAACTCGCATCGATTAGCAACGCTCGGCGATTCGTCAACAGCAGGCCCGCAGGGACGCGCGGCCGCCATGTTCTTCTCCTCCCGTTACCTGCGCTATCCTGTCACTGCGGCGATTGCAGCCACGTGCCCCGTGCTTTATCAGGCGAGATCTTCTTGTATGGTAGTTGACAGAAATCAAAGATGTTATACCAATTGCGTGAGATGGTTGAGGCACAAAGGCATTCTCCTCGAGAGTTCTCCCCGAGAATGGTTGATGGGCTACATAACAACGAGAGTCATCATGGAAAACACCCTCTTAACCGCTAACGCCACGCTGCCGACCTACGATCGCAGCGCACTGATCCCCCGTATCGTTCATCTTGGTTTTGGCGCGTTTCATCGCGCTCATCAGGCTGTGTATGCCGATATACTGGCCAGCGAGCACGGCAGCGACTGGGGCTACACCGAAGTTAATCTGATTGGCGGCGAGCAGCAGATCGCCGATCTCCAGCAGCAGGATCTGCTGTATACCGTCGCCGAAATGTCCGCCGACGCCTGGACCGCGCGCGTGGTTGGTGTGGTGAAGCAGGCGCTGCACGCCGGGGTTGATGGTCTCGAAGCGGTGCTGACGGCGATGTGCCAGCCACAGGTGGCCATTGTCTCCCTGACGATTACTGAGAAAGGCTATTGCCATTCGCCAGCCAGCGGCGAACTGCAGCTCGATCACCCGCTGATCGCCGCCGATCTGCATAACCCGCACCAGCCAAAATCGGCGGCGGGGGTAGTGGTGGAGGCCTTATCTCGCCGCCGGGCGGCCGGCCTGCCTGCTTTTACCGTGATGTCCTGCGATAACATGCCGGAAAATGGTCACGTGATGCGCAACGTCGTCTGCGCCTACGCCCGGGCTTTAGACGAGGATCTTGCCGCATGGATAGAGCAGAATGTCACCTTTCCGTCGACGATGGTGGACCGGATTGTCCCGGCGGTGACTGCCGAAACCCTCGATAAAATTACCCAGCTGACCGGGGTGCGCGACCCGGCCGGGGTGGCCTGCGAACCTTTCCGTCAGTGGGTGATTGAGGATAACTTTGTTGCCGGACGTCCGCAGTGGGAGAAAGCGGGAGCGGAACTGGTCGCCGACGTGGTGCCTTTCGAAGAGATGAAGCTGAGAATGCTCAATGGTAGCCATTCGTTCCTCGCTTATCTCGGCTATCTGGCCGGTTATCAGCATATCAACGACTGTATGCAGGACGATAACTACCGTCGCGCGGCGCTGTCGTTGATGCTGGACGAACAAGCACCAACGCTGAAGGTGCAGGGGGTGGATCTGTCACGCTATGCCAGTTTGCTGATTGACCGTTACTGCAATCCGGCTCTGAAGCACCGTACCTGGCAGATAGCCATGGACGGCAGCCAGAAGTTGCCCCAGCGCATGCTGGACTCCATACGCTGGCATCTGGTGCATCAGCGTGATTTTACACTGCTGGCGCTGGGCGTGGCAGGGTGGATGCGTTACGTTGGCGGCGTTGACGATGCGGGCCAGTCAATCGAGATATGCGACCCGTTGTTGCCGGTTATCCAGCAAGCGGTGGCTGCCAGCGCCGATGGCGAAGCGCGAGTCAAAGCGCTGCTGGGTATTGAGGCTATTTTCGGCGTCGAACTGCCGCAGGAGTCACGCTTTGTCACGGCGGTGACCCGCGCCTACTTAGCGCTGCAGCGGCAGGGGGCTAAAGCTACCGTCGCCGCGTGGGCCGCCGCGCAATAATCTTTTTCCGGTGTCGGTCCCGGGGTCGACACCGGCTCTTCAGTTATTTCTACGATACTCTGCTGATGTCTATTTTTAGCTAGCGATCGGTTTTAGCAGACGCAGAATATGATCGAACGCAATGTCTATACATAACTCTATATTTCCCTGATTTACTAAAGATAATTAGCTGTTATTTTTCCGAACAATGGCTGGTATTTCACCGCAATAATGGCATAGTTAAGTTATTGAAAAAGAACTTTCTCTGCAAAAGGAGTACGGGCCATGTATAAAAAAATTTTATTGCCTGTTGATGTCTTTGAAATGGATTTAAGCGATAAAGCGGTGCGTCACGCGGAATTTCTCGCTTCGGCCGAAAATGGCGAGATCACCTTGCTCAACGTTCTGCCGAACAGCAGCCGTTCGCTATTGCGCGGTTTTACGGCGGATATTCGTAAGTTTGAAGCCTATATGAAAGAAGAGTCGGAGAAAAAAATGCGCGAGGTGGCGCGACTGTTCGCCATCCCCATGACGCGGATCCATACCCGCGTAGTCTTTGGCAACGTGCGTGACGAAATTCTGGCTATCAGTAACAACGAAGAGTTCGATGTCATTGTGATTGGTTCCCGCAAACCGGGGATCTCCACCCATCTGCTGGGCTCCAACGCCGAGTCAATTCTGCGCTACGCCAAAACGCCGGTATTGGTCGTTAGATAATCCCTTCAATGACGACGGCTGCGTCGGCCATGCCGGCAGCCGTCTGACTCTTATTCTTCACTAAACCAGTCGCGGTTCTCCTGGCGAATCAGCAGTACGGATTCGCTGATTTCATGCAAATGGATACTCATGGCTTTTTCTACCGCCTCGGCATCGCGTTTTTCCAGCGCGGTGAAAATCTCATGATGCTGGCGCAGAAGCATCTCCGGAGAGGTGACATGGTCCAGACTCATATAGCGGACGCGATCGATGGCGGCTTTAATATTTTCCACCGTCTCCCAGGCCAGCTGACAGTCGGCGATAATCGACAGCTTCTGGTGAAATTCATCATCGAGCAGGAAAAAGTCGTTTAACTGCTGCCGATCAACGGCAATACGCTGCTGGTGAAGATTCTGTTCCAGCTGATAAAGTTGCTCTTCGTTAATCATGCCGGCGGCACGGCGAACCACCGCGCACTCAATCGCCTGGCGGACGAAGCAACCATTACGCACCTGCGACAATGAGATTTTATTGACGTAGCTACCGCGCTGGGGACGAATCTGGATAAGTCCGTTTTCCGCCAGCTTAATGAAGGCTTCGCGCACCGGCTGACGAGACACCGCAAAACGCACGGAGACTTCTTTCTCCGACAGCGGTGTACCAGGCGGGATCAGGCAGTGAACGATATCCCGGCGGAGGATGCGATAAATTTGCTGATTGACGGGTTGCGTCGGATTCAGTTGCGATTCTGCGGCCATTGATGGTTACTTTTTAGGGGGTTATGCGCACTATTTTACGCGTTTTTTGCGTTTCCGCCCATACCCGGCCCGCAGGCCGGGTGGCTGACGGTTAGCCCTGACGGTGAACGCTGAGTCCGGCAAAGCTCTGACTCACCGGCATCATCTCCAGGGTGTTGATGTTGACATGTTTCGGCAGGGTGGCGACCCACCAGACCGCCTCGGTCACATCTTCCGGCGTTAGCGCTTGGGTATTTTCGTAAGCTTTTTCGGCTTTAGCGTCATCGCCCTTAAAGCGGACGTTAGAAAACTCGGTGCCGCCCACCAGACCCGGCTCGATGTCGGTCACGCGCACCGCGGTGCCGTGCAGGTCGGTACGAAGATTGAGGCTAAACTGACGGACAAAGGCTTTGGTCGCCCCATAGACGTTTCCGCCGGCGTAAGGCCAGCTGCCTGCCGTAGAGCCGATATTGATGATATGGCCGCGATTGCGCTCCACCATCCCCGGCAGCACGGCGCGGGTCATGTACACCAGCCCTTTATTATTGGTGTCGATCATATCTTCCCAGTCTTCCACACTGGCGCGGTGCGCCGGCTCCAGACCAAGCGCCAGGCCGGCGTTGTTCACCAGCACATCGATAGCCTGCCACTCGGCCGGCAGGTCAGCAATCAGCGTCTCAATGGCGGCGCGGTTGCGGACGTCAAGTTGCGCGATATAAAGGTTATCGCCCAGCTCGTCTTTCAGCGTCTTCAGGCGCTCTTCACGACGACCGGTGGCAATCACTTTATGACCGTTAGCGATAAAACGGCGAGTAATACTTTCACCAAAACCGGCGGTGGCGCCGGTGACCATGATAATCATCTTACTGTTCCTCAACGCTTTTTGTGTTTTCATACCATAGCACGCACAGGCGGCGACCGGTAACGGAAATCATTGCGACCCCTTAAGGAGAGGCCTAATCTTACAGCATTAGCCTGTACAGGAGAGAAAGATGTCCGAACGAAACCCCTTTTTTAGCGTCAGTACGTTGCCTTACCAGGCGCCGCCGTTCGATGTGATTGACGACAGCCACTATCGCCCGGCGTTTGATGAGGGCGTCCGGCAGCAGCGGGCCGAAATTCGCGCTATTATCGACAATCCGCAGCCGGCCAGTTTCGCCAACACGCTCGAGGCGCTGGAGCAGAGTGGTCAGCTGCTGGCGCGGGTGACGCGGGTCTTTTTCGCCATGGCTGGCGCCCATACCAATCCTTATATTCAATCACTGGATGAACAATTTTCCGCCGAACTCGCCGAGCTGGGGAATGACATCTGGCTTAATGCGGCCTTGTTTCAGCGCGTGAACAGCGTCTACGAGCAGCGCGACGCGCTGGCGCTGGACAGCGAGTCCTATCGTCTCCTGACCCTGACGTGGCAACGTTTTGTTCACGCCGGGGCGACGCTGGCTCCCGAGCAGCAGGCGGCGCTGCGCACACTGAACACCGAAGCGGCTACGCTGCAAAGTCAGTTCCAGCAGCGACTGCTGGGAGCGGCAAAAAGCGGCGGCCTGGTGGTTGATTACCGGCATCAACTGGCTGGCCTGAGCGATAAGGAGATAGCGGCGGCGGCTGACGCAGCGCGTGAAAGAGGGCTTAGCGACCGCTGGTTGCTGACGCTGACCAATACCACCCAGCAGCCGCAGCTGCTTGCGCTGCGCGACCGGCAAACGCGGGAGAATCTCTTCGCCGCCGGCTGGACCCGCAATCAGCAGGGCGATGAGCATGATACGCGTGACCTGGTACTGCGGCTGGCGGCGATCCGCGCGCAGCAGGCTGAGCTGTTGGGAGCCGCTGATTACGCCAGCTGGGCGCTGACCGATCAAATGGCGGCTTCCCCGGCGGAGGCATTGGGCTTTATGCGTCAGATCGCGCCGGCGGCGCGGGCGAGGGCGGAACGAGAGCTGGCGGACATCCAGCAGGTGATCGACAACGAAGGCGGGGGTTTTCGCGCGAAGGCATGGGACTGGCTTTACTACAGCGAGCAGGTGCGGCGGGCTGCCTATGCCATTGATGACGCGCAGCTCAAACCCTATTTTGCCCTCGAGCGGGTGCTGCACGACGGCGTCTTCTGGACGGCCTCGCAGCTCTTTGGTCTGCGCTTTGTTGAGCGCTTCGATATACCGGTCTATCACCCGGATGTGCGGGTCTGGGAGATCTTCGATCACAACGGCGAAGGGATGGCGCTGTTTTACGGTGACTACTACGCTCGTGACTCAAAGAGCGGCGGCGCATGGATGGATGTGTTTGTCGAACAGTCGACTCTGCGCGCGCAGCGCCCGGTTATCTACAATGTCTGCAACTACGTCCGCCCGCAGGCAGGGCAAAGCGCGCTGCTGTCGTGGGATGAGGTGATCACCCTGTTTCATGAGTTCGGCCATACCCTGCATGGGCTGTTCGCCAGCCAGCGCTACGCCAGTCTCTCGGGGACCAATACGCCGCGCGATTTTGTCGAATTTCCTTCGCAGATCTTCGAACACTGGGCCAGCCAGCCGCAGGTGTTTGCCCACTACGCGAAGCACTACCAGTCCGGGGAGCCGATGCCGCAGGCGCTACGCGACAATATGTTGCGTGCGGCAACCTTCAATAAAGGGTACGACATGAGCGAGCTGTTGGCTGCTGCGTTACTCGATATGCGGTGGCATAGCCTGTCGACCTCGGCATTACCGGAGGAGGTGGACGCGTTTGAGCAGCTGGTGCTTCGGGAAGAGAACCTGGATCTGGCGGCGGTCCCCCCGCGCTATCGCAGCAGCTATTTCTCCCATATCTTCGGCGGCGGCTATGCGGCAGGCTATTACGCCTATCTGTGGACCCAGATGCTGGCCGACGACGGCTATCAATGGTTCGTGGAGCAGGGCGGTTTGACCCGTGAGAACGGTCAGCGTTTCCGTGAGGCGATTTTATCACGCGGGAACAGCACTGATTTAGCTGAACTGTATCGCCAGTGGCGCGGACACGATCCGCAGATTGAGCCGATGCTGAAAAATCGCGGGTTGAGTGCGTAGGGCAATTTTAGTCTGACAAGATAACCGGGCGTGCTGCCCGGTTTTTTGTCTGATCTAGTCGTAACCTTATATTTCTTTTACCTCACGCTGCCTAAATCTCTATCGCTCTCTCTCCCTTTAAGCATTAACGTGGCTTCTTCGATACGAATGAAGCGCCCGGAATCATCTATTTCAGCGAACATATAAACTTCCATGTCCACCTCTTCTCCGCTGCGCCTGGTGCACAGAACGCGATGCCTTGTGGCATAAAGATTCCCGTTACGAAGTTCGTCATGTAACTCAATTTTAGCGAAGGCGATAATTTCCCGGAGTCTACGCGCATGCTGAGCAAAGCCATCTAATCCTTCCCACTTGTTATCAGTGCGCTGCCGATAACCGGGACTAAAATAGCGACTGAGTATCCGATCCAGTGGTATCTGTTGGTGGTTGATAATGTCATCCAATACCCTAGTAATAGTAATCATTTTGATGGTTAGTCCTCTGTGAAAGTGATGAATACTTTACAATCGACTAACTGGCTTCAGTACGGTATAAAAGACATTAAACACCTCAAACACGCCAATATGCACGATCCATTGATTCCATTCGAACCGGTGTTTTCACCCCAGGGACCCACTTTACTCGTCGCGGTACGTCAGTCTGAGGTAATACGGGAGACTCCACGCCACCATCACAGCTGTGGGCAGTTAATCGGTGCCATACGTGGGCTACTTACGGTCGATGGCGGTGATTGTCGCTGGGTGGTACCGGCAACACATGCCGTCTGGATACCGCCAGGTGTTCCGCACGGCCTGCGCTCGCACGGTCCATATTCAGGATGGAGTGTTTATGTTTCTGCCAAAGCCTGTGGCGAGCTACCTGATAAGCCATCTGTTCTCTCAATGACAAATCTGCTGCGTGAAGCGATAACGCGAGCGGCTGCATGGCAAGGTGTAGAGCTTAATGCGTCCCTAAAACGTTTAGCTGGCGTTATTCTTGATGAAATTGGTTCCCTTCCCAGGGTTAATCTTGGGCTTCCAATGCCGCAAGATAGCCGATTGCTCAGAATCGCGCAGGCGCTGTCAGCAAACCCGGACGACGGGCGCAGGTTGGAAGAATGGGCAGCCTGGGCCGGCATGTCATCACGCACGCTCACGCGACGATTCCGAGCCGAAACGGGTTTTAGCTTCAATGAATGGCGACAGCGGATACGCTTACTCAGGGCTCTTGAGCTACTGGCTGCCGGCAAGCCAGTGACGGCGATAGCGCTGGATCTGGGATATGACAATGTGAGTGCCTTCATAGCCTTGTTCCGTCGGATGTTCGGCACTACTCCAGGGCGGTATAAAATTTAATTATCTCTTCGCTGAATATGATGCGTTATCCGCCGCTTTGATTACGTTTGTCATGGGCTGAGAGGGGCAAGTAATTCGGGCCCCTGATTTTTCACATTGCCGACCGCCCGCGTTACCGGGTGCCAGGTAAAATCGTCGGCGGAAACGGCTCCGTCGCTGGCAATCTCCGCCGCTTCCGCGCCGGTGACATCCTGCCTCATCCATTCGCGGGCGGCTTCAGGCGTCAGGACCAACGGCCGACGGTCATGAATATCGACAAGACCGCGATCGGCGGCGGCCGTCACGATCAAGAATCCTTCGGCATGGTCCCCACGTTCGAACGGAGTCCGACCAATCGCGGCCATAAAAATTGGCTGGTCATCCTTACGCTGGATAAAGTATGGCTGCTTTTTATTTCCTTCCTTTTTCCACTCAAACCAGCCGTCGGCGAAGCAGATCGCCCGTCCGTGCTCCCACAGCGGCTTGAACATCCTGCTGGAGGCTGCAGTCTCAACCCGGGCATTAATCAGCGGCGGTTTATCCCACCATCCTGGCGCATAGCCCCAGTAAACGGCATCGAGATGGAGTTGCTCATCGCGTTCATTGAGGAGTAAAACTTTTGTCCCGGGCGCGACGTTATAGCGCCCGATAGGCGCCGGGTCCCAGGCAATATCTCGTTCGGCCGCTTCCACGAGATGCGCCAGGTATTCTTCCCGGCTTTGCGCTTGCGCAAAACGTCCGCACATAGCCACCTCCAGCGTGATGTCTGACTAACAGTATAGAACAGCTGCAAAACGGTGTTTTCACCTGCCCAATCACCACGCTCCTTCCACGTCAGTAGACCATTATTTCAGGCCGTCATCTTGCCTGACGTCGCGACAGTACACGCTGGGCGTTAGGCCTGGCATCGTCCGTTTATGCTTCATCGTTATTACCCTAACGCCTGTCTGATAAAGGAAATCGTTTTTACTCTTTTTATTATCTTTCAGAATTATCGCACGGAGTTTTACCTTTGTCTGAAATGGTTGTCGCTGGGTTGTATTTGAAAACATCCACCCCTTATTATTTAAAAAATCATCTTTATCTTTTAAAAGGTTGTTATGAGTAACTTACTATTATTAGTCCTGGCGGTGGTGTTATTGTTTACATCTTTGTTTTTTGGCCTGTCCTATGTTAGAGAAAGAAGAAAAATGAAGATGCGCTTTAATAAATTCCGACGTTAACCGATCCTTCCTGCGGAAAGCGCAAGAGCAACAGATGAGAATCTCGTTAACTCTTGTTTGGTAGCTATTTGGAATTTTTTCATAATATTGATTTTGTGAGAGAAGACCGTCTTATGGCTGATGCCCAGTTCTTGCGCTATCTGCTGATTGTTCATTCCCGTTCTGATCGCATCGATAATATAAAGTTGTGATTTGGTCAAGGTTAACCGAGGGCATTTGACACAGCGTCTGCTGTCTTTTTCCAGCCCACCGCAACTAGATGTTGTCGACTCCGTCAGACGTTTTGCAATCTGATTTTTTACGCGGCGCAAGTCGCTGTTCATGCTGATAAAAGTGGCATCGCGTAGACAAAGTGGTAACCGTTCAACCTGCAAAGCGCTGTCGGTGGCGACGAAAATAAAAATAGACGTGTGCGGAGGGAGTTTTTTGAAAAACGGGTGGCATAGATAATGTTCACCAGCGGCCATTTCTGTGAACAGCATATCAATCGGACCTAATATATCTGTGGAATAGTCCACAACGGAATACGGTTCCCGGATGTGTTCTTCCTTCGCGATCTCGCTAAGCAGTTCGCAAATTCCGCGATTAAGAAATATGTTTTCAGTGTTAATTAAAATATCAGGCATAGTCATGGCGATCGTGAAAGTTGTCATGCATTTAAAGTGGAGAACATTAAATGCGTATGCCTTTAGGATATTTCTAATAATCAACAAATGCAATAAGTCTAATTTTGGACTTTGAGCTGGCGAGTAAAATTAATGGTATATTAATCAATGGCTTATTTTTTAGCGTTGCGCGGGCATGACCGCTAATTTGGCACAAACTGCTTAAATTGCTTATATTGCATGCGTTAATTCTGGTCTCAAATATATTAATCAGAGTTACTTATTCACTGTATGAATTGCTTTTTCAAAAATACCTTTTGCAGGCGCGGGTCCTTGAGGAGATTGCGCCTGAGCGAAACCTGGGGTGGTCATTGATAAAAAGGGGCGGGGTAGACCCGCCGCTGCGGAGAGTGAACAGCAACGGCGTACAACAGAATCAGTTATCAGGATTGTTGGAAATGCTTTTCCACACCATTCCCAGGCCGATCAACATCGACGCGAAGAGGGCGAACAGGGTGGTTGAGATAAAAATGCTGGCCATGGCGGTGCCTCAGAAAGTGCGTATGCAGATCATTAGGCACGGTGTCGGATGAAAGGTTCCTTACCCGGCCGGGTATATTTTCACTAGCGGCGTCCGGTTGACGGCAACAAGGCGAATGCCACGTCGAAGCGCCGCTGTTGGCAAGGGGATTCTGACAGGCAGCCGGGTTGCTAACCGCGCTGTTCAAGGGGAGAATACACAACGGCAAGGGGGGAGCGATTCGGACGTTGACATCCCCTTAAACAAGTTATATATACATGTCGCTTCTGTTTATTGAATGTTAAACAGCATCAGTTATGGGACCCAGAAGCGCCACAGCCCCCGCCGTCGGGCGGGGGTAACTTCGCCAGCGGCATGCTTATTTTTCACTGAGGCTGGCGAAGAAAATTTTTTTATTTCGGGTCTTGAAAAACGCGCCTTAGATATTATTTTATATAGCGGACAAGCAATGCTTGCCTTTATGTTGAGCTTTTGAATGGATATTCAGGAGGTTAATTATGGCACTCAAAACCTTGTCAGCACTCCCGGTATTTGCTGATTCTCTTTTTGCCGATCGCTTTAATCGTATTGACCGTCTTTTCAGCCAGTTAACGGGCGATACGCCGGTGGGCACTTTACCGGCTTATGATTTACAGAAAGTCGACGACAGCAATTTCCTGCTCAGCGTCAGCGTGCCTGGCTGGAAAGATGATGAGCTGGAAATAGAAACCGTAGGGGGGAATCTGCATATTTCCGGGAAACGCCAGGAAACCGATGCCTCGACAGACAGCGGTGAACGCTGGATTTATAAAGGTATCCGCCGCGCTAATTTCCAGCTCAGTTTCTCTCTTCCTGAACACGCCCAAATTAATCAGGCGCAGCTGGATAGCGGCATCTTAAAAATAGCCATCCACCAGGAAATCCCGGAGAGCGAAAAACCGCGTAAAATTGCGATCGAGAATCAGGGGCGCGTGATAGAACATAAAGTTTGATTCACCGTTGTTCCGACGATGTAACCTTAAAGGCCCGCCCTGCGGGCCTTTATCCTTTCCCCCTGAAAATATAAATGGCCCCCCGACGACAAAGAAATCGATATGCTATTCTGTTAACAGACGCAGTGAGTCTGCTATTTCTTTCAATTTCGGCGAGGAGGAAGAATGACTGACGAGATCGATAGCGACGCAAACAATACGCATGAACTAACCGCTGAAGTGGCTCGGGCGCTGATCGCGCGCGGTTGGCGACTGACCACGGCGGAGTCCTGCACCGGAGGGAATCTGGCGGCAGCGCTCTGTGCCCAGGCGGATACCGCGGCATTTTATGATACCGGCGTAGTGACCTTCAGCGATGAAGCCAAGCGCAACGTGCTGCAGGTTCGCGCGGAAACCCTGACGGTACACAGCGCCGTCAGCGAAGCCTGCGTTCAGGAAATGTCCTCTGGTATTCTGGCGCTCGCCGGGGCCGATATCGCCATCGCCGTCAGCGGCTACGCCGGACCGGAGGGCGGGGAAGATGGTACCCCCGCCGGCACGGTATGGTTTGCCTGGAATTTTCGCGGCCAGACTGAAACCAAACGGATGTGCTTTGCCGGCGACTGTGAGACCGTGGTGGCGAAAGCGGTACGATATGCCCTGGCGGCGCTGAGCGAAAAGCTTGCCCACTGGCAGTGACGATGCCCGGGTGCGCGGCCTTACAGGTCCATTGCCTGGCGCGCTACCGGCCAGCAGATCTCCCCGATGCCGTTAAGGCAGGGTCGGGAAAAAAGAAAGCCCTGAAACAGGCGAATGCCCACCGACTGCAGCCAGCACCACTCCTCCAGGGTTTCGACACCTTCAGCCACCACCGTAATGCCAAGATCCTCGCAGCAGCGGACGACCGAGGCGACAATCGCCTGTTTGGTGCCGCTAATATGGATATCGCGCACCAGTTCCGCATCCACTTTGATTTTATCAGGCTGAAAACGGGTCAGTAACGACAGGCCGGAATAACCTGCGCCAAAGTCGTCGATGGCCAGCTTCATGCCCGCGACGCGCAGGGCTTTGAGCACCTTGCGGAACTGGTCAAAGCAGGTGATCACCTCTGTCTCGGTCACCTCGATCAGTACCTGATCCGGTCTGAGGCCGGCCGCCAGCAGGCTGTCCATCAGCCAGCCTACGGCGTCAGGGTGGTGATACAGCGATCCGGGCAACAGGTTAATCGCCAGCTGATGTTTCCCGAGCGGCAGCTGGCCGGCGAGAGCGAATGCATACGCTTTGCTTTCAATATCAAAACGGTAGCGATCCTCCGCCGCAATGGCGGCAAACATTTCCACGGGAGAGCCGCCGGTTGGGCTGCGGATCAGAGCCTCAAAGGAAGAAACTCGCTTTTTAGCCGGCTCGACAATAGCCTGCAGAGCAAACTGGCAAGGTTGACCGGGCAGGTGCTGCGGCGCGGCCGTACCTGACGCGGGCATCATCATCCAGCGAGAGGGCTGCAGCGGCTCGGGCAGGCAATAGCGGCCGCCGTCGGCAATGAAGGCGCTAAGCAGCCGGAACATCCGGTCGTTGACCGGTTCGGTGACCCCAAACGTGCTAAAGCGCAGAATTTCCTCCAGCGCGCCATCGGTTTCAAACAGCCGGAGATCCAGTATGCGCATTCCGGTGCCGTGAAAACGTCGGTAGGCTGAGTAATCGCGCATCAGCTCCACTACGTCGCGATGACGCGGGTCGCTTTGGATTTCGCTGAACAGCGACTCAAGTGCCTCCTCAGTCCCTTCCAGGACCTGGAAAAACTGCAGGCCGTTAAACAGCAGAATGCCGGTGATGCCAAGGGGCAAATTTTTACTGCTGGCGCGATGGACTAAAGCGTCGAGATCGACGGGCGGGCGGTCAGGATGAACCTGGCTGCGGTAAATCAGGGTGGTTAGCATAGTTGTTACGATCGCTCCCGCGGCGTAAGAACATCCGCGCTCAGCATGCAAGATGAGTATGGCCTGACCCTAAAGGAGGGCGAGGCTGATATGTACAAACATTCAACCAACCGTGATGTCCGCTACGCGGAACGCGAGCTTCACTTTGTGATTCCCTCCACTGTACAGGGAATTACACATTTGGCTATCTTTTTCTCATCCTCAATGCAAAAAGACGCTAACAGGCCTCTCATTCCCTCCTCAGACACTGGCGCTGCGTCTTATTTTACCTGTTAATATTCGCTACCAGGAATTATCCTGCCATTCTATTTCCCACTCTCAAAAATGAGGCGCTGGTCTTGCCTGAATATAATCGAGTGAATATTATCACTCTAAATTAAATTCTTTTGTCAGGTTTGATATGAGCGACTTCTTTATTATTTTGTGTCTGATTTTATGTCCCATCATTTCTTTATGGAGTGGCTTTTCCTATATTCAGGAAAGGCGCAAGAGACGGTATGTTTTCCGTTCCAGAAGATGATTGTTTGACAGAATAAAACGACGAGTTGTATCAGCGTTTGGCGAGCAGTTGCACAAGGTTGTTAAACTGCTGACGGCTATTCAAATTAAATTTACTCATAATATTCTTTTTATGTGAATGAATCGTTTTGGGACTAATATTTAGCGCAGCGGCGACTTCATGCGGGCTCAGGCCAATACTGAACGCGTAAATGACTTTGGTTTGCGCGTCGCTGACCGACCTGCAGGCGCAATTAATGCAACGCCGCAGACGATTGAACGGCGGGTCTTGCCGCGGTAGCAGCGGACGTTCAATGGCGTTAGCTATCTCATCTTTCAGCCGCTGAACGCGAGCGTGAGGCGGCATAAATACCGCATGCTGCAGACAATTCGGTAAACCCTCATCTACGGTAGCGTGTTCATTGTCCGGGAAAATAAAAAGCGTATATTGTTCCGGGGCATGCTGAAAAAGATCCTGGCACAAGTACCACTCCCCCGCGACCATTTCCGTGAATATCACATCAGCTTGCGCCATCGATCCTGCATCCCATTGTTGAGAAAACTGATAGTGTGGCCGCCCGGCGGCCTTCATCGCTTCATCAACCAGTTCAGCAATAGCGACTCGCAAATAGTGATTTTTTATATTGAACAAAAAATTAGTCATATAACTTCCCTGTGGGCATTAAAAAACATACTTGGATAAATTAAAGAATATAATGATGATGCGGGTACAATTTTTAGCCGTGGTAATCTAAGGGATGTTTTCCATTAATGCAATATCTGGTAGGGAAAGTGAGATAACGGTATATTGATATGCGAAAGTTCCTAATAAACAAAACCTTAAGCATATATTTTTCACTATTTAAAGCCGTTTGCTGTTTTTTTATTTTTGCGATGCATAAAAAGCTTAGTGATAGCCGCGCTCTGTTGTTAAAATTAGCGGAGGACAAGAATACAGGATGTATGCCGTACTTATGAAGCAGATGCTCTATTTGAAAATGCTGGCGTGGCTGGACGATAATATCTATTGTAACCCGGCGATCGATGACCTGGCGCAGTATATGGGCTATTCGCGTCGGTTTGTGTACGACGTGTTTTACCAGTATGGCCAGTTACCCATCGGGCAGTATATTCGTCTGCGGCGGTTGACCATCGCAGCGGTCAGTCTGCGCTTAACACGACAACCGATCGCCGCTATTGCCTGGCAGTTAAGCTATGACTCGCCGCAGACCTTTTCCCGGGAGTTTAAGAAGCGCTTTTCGCTCTCGCCACGTGAATACCGTTGCGCGGCGCACTGGGAAACGGCAAAGCTGTTGAAAAAGTTTCACCCGGACGGAGAGAGCCTACCTCTGGCTCGTTTTTTTTCTCTGCCGGAACAGGTCTATTACGGCTATCCAATGAAGTATGAACTGCGCCTGTCGGATTTGGTGTTGCAAAGCACCGCTAAGACGAGCATCAGACAAAAGGTTGACCGTTTTTTCACCGCTGGCGGAGGCTCGCTTTCCGTACTTTCCGACTACGCCGCGGCGAGTAAAAATGAGCTTAACGTCGAGGTTAACGCTTTTGTCGGCTGTCATGAGGCGGGAAAGCTGCCCCCCGCGCTGGCCATGAACAGCTCGCTGACCACCCGGTCAGGGCTTTATGTCGGGGTTGAATTCTACGGCAGCTGGTCACGTTATGCTCGTTTATCCAGCGATCTGTATATGGAGCTGCTGCCATCCCTGGGGGTAAGTCGTCGGGACGGCTATGACATTGAATGTTTTATAACCCGCCATGCGGAAGGCGAAGAGGCAGGGGACAGGCGCTATCGCGTACGCTATTTTATCCCGGTGACGCTGTCGGCAGCGGGTCTGCGGTCTGACAGCGGTAGTGGGTCAGGGCCTGTGCCGGGGCGAAGTTAAGGTGGCCGGAGCCACCCAGGTTAACATCAAAGCGCAAACCACAGCAGCCAGGTGATGAGAAAGCCCGTCACCCCCATGATGGTTGTCAAGACGGTCCAGGTTTTGAGTCCATCCGGCACCGAGAGTCCGAGATAGCGCGTGACGACCCAGAACCCGGCGTCGTTGACGTGCGACAGCCCGAGCGAGCCGAAGCAGGTCGCCAGCGTCACCAGCACCAGCTGCAGCGGCTCCAGACCGACAACCGCCTGCGACAGCAGACCGGAGGTGGTGAGGATCGCCACGGTGGCCGAACCCTGCGAGGCTCTGAGCACCAGCGATAGCAGAAAAGCGGCGGGCATCAGCGGCAGATGTATTGTCTCCAGCGCCTCGGCTAAGGCATTACCGATGCCGGAAGCGACCAGTACGCCGCCAAAGGCGCCGCCGGCGCCGGCGACGAGGATCACGTCCGCCGACGAGGGGATCGCGCTGCCGGTGACTTCGCCCAGCTTTTTCAGGCTCATCCGCCGACGGATGCCCAGCGTCCAGCTGGCCAGGCCCAGGGAGATCAGCAGGGCGACCGGCGGGGTACCAATGACGGTCATCAGCTGGCGAACCGCGTTTTCCGGCAGCAGAAGCGCCTGACACAGCGTCCCGGAAACAATCAGCATGATGGGCACCACGATCAGCCCACCGATAACCAGCGCATTCGGCGGCGGCAGACGGGTCTGCTGCGCGTTAACCGAGAGATCCGGTACTTCCGCCGTTTGTTGCTGCTCCAGCACGTTAATCGACAGATGATAATGGCGCCGATTGATAAACCGGGCGACAAAATAGCCCACGATACCGACGACCACCGACACCCCAATCCCCGCCAGCATCAGCCAACCGACATCGCTATGCAGAATGCCTGCCGCAGCCGCTGCGCCAGGATGGGTGGGCAGCGCCACGTGGACGGTTAACATCACGCCGGCCATCGGCAGGCCAAACTTCAGCGGCGACACGTGGGCGACTTTGCTGAAGCCGTAGATTAACGGAATGATGATGATAAAGCCGACTTCAAAAAAGACCGGGGTGCCGAGAATAAAAGCCACGATGGTTAAGGCGGCAATGGTTCGTTTTGCACCCAGTACGCCGGTCAACGTTTTCGCCAGCGATTCGGCGCCGCCGGACATTTCAATCAGCACCCCCAGCATTGAGCCCAGAATAATAATTCTGGCGATGTGGCCAAGCAGGCCGCCCATGCCTTTTTCAATGGTGGTTATAATTTTATCTGCCGGAATGCCGGTGGCGAATGCCACCAGCAGACTGACGATCAGGAGCGCCACAAAAGGATGTGCTTTCGCTTTGATCACTAACAGGAGCAACAGCACTACGCTGGCTAACGCAATAAGTAACAGCGCCGATGTCGACATAGGTTTGCCTCGGGTATTAACAGGTGTACAGAGAGTTATTTTTTTAGAAAACGGCGTTTATTTTTTCCGGTAGGGCGAGAACCACCCCAGCCCGGAAAGCGTGTCTGTCCGGGGGATATATTCGCAGCCGATCCAGCCGTCATAACCGGTTTTATCCAGTAGCGCATAGAGCCACGGATAGTTTATTTCGCCCTCATCCGGTTCATGACGGTCGGGCAGGGAGGCAATCTGAATATGGCGATACTGGCCGGCATATTCGGTAATAAGATGGCTTAAATTGCCGTCCACCTTCTGCGCGTGAAACAGATCTAACTGCACCGCCAGGTTCGGCCTGTCGACCCGTTTCACCATCGCCAGCGTCTGATATTGACTGTGGTAGAGATAGCCCGGTTTGGTCTGCGGATTCAGCGCTTCGATGAGTATCCGCTTGTCGTGGCGGGCAAAGCACTCCGCGGCGTAGCGCAGATTATCGATAAGCACGGCCTCGCAGGCTGCGCGATCCAACCCCGGCGGTACCACGCCGGCCATGATATGCACCTGCGGGCAACCGAGCTGGCAGGCATACTCCAGCGCCAGCTCAATATCGCGTCGGGCCTCCGCGCTTCTCCCGGGAATGGCGGCGAGCCCCCATTCTCCGGCGTTGACGTCGCCGGGTGGGGTATTGAACAGCACCAGCTGCAGCTGGTTCTCCTGCAGGCGCTGTCTGATTTCCCCGGCGGCATACTCATAGGGAAACAGAAACTCAACGGCTTCAAATCCCGCCCGGGCAGCGGCGGCAAAGCGTTCCAGGAACGGCAGTTCGGTAAACAGCATGGATAAATTTGCAGCGAATTTTGGCATGGTTTTATCTCAGTTCTTTTACTTCGTCAGCGGTCAGGTAGCGGATCTCGCGGTTGCCGAGGGTAAATATCAGCCGTGCGGTCTCTTCCAGTTCCTCGGTATTGTTGGTGGCTTCGCGCAGCGATGAGCCAGTGACCACCGGTCCGTGGTTGGCCAGTAAAAAGGCGTTATAGCGCGGCGCCAGCCCGGCCAGCGCCTGGGCAATACGGTCATCGCCCGGCCGGTAGTAGGGAACCACCGGGACGTCGCCGACGCGCATCACCACATAGGGGGTAAAGGGGCGGATACAGTTGTGCGGATCGAGCCCCTGCAGGCAGGAGAGCGCGGTCAGATAGTGGCTGTGCAAGTGGACGATCGCCTTGCAGGCCGGGTTGTGCAAATAGACCGCCCGGTGAAAAGTGACCTCTTTCGACGGTTTGTCGCCGGAGATCCATTCCCCTTGCAGCGTCACCACCGACAACCGCTGAGCCTGCAGTTCGCCGAGGCAGGCGCCGGTCGGCGTCGCCAGCAGGTTGCCGTCCGGCAGCAGCAGCGACAGATTGCCAGCGGAGCCGGTGGCATAGCCGCGGCTAAATAACGAGGCGCCAATCTGCACCATTTCCTCTCGCAGTTGTTGCTCAGTCATGACGAAACTCCTGCTGGGCACGGGCAAAGAACTGGATATCGCCGAAGTTACCTGACTTCAACGCCAGGGAGAGCGGCTGGCGGGTGTCACGCACCCAGGGCACGCCAGGGGAGATGGTCGGCCCAATATGGAACGCCTCAACCCCCAGGGTCTGCGCCACAATGCTCGACGTTTCCCCTCCGGCCACAATAAAGCGGGTAAATCCTTTCGCCTTCAGGGCGGCGGCAAGAGCGGCAAACAGCTGTTCCACCCGTTCGCTGCTGGCCTTGTCGCCATACTGCGCCTGGATCCGCTGCAGCGTTTGCGGCTCGGTGGTGGCATAGATCATCGGCGCCAGCGGCGCATCGCGCTGCGCGTCCACCCAGTCAGTCAGCGTCCTGACGTAGCTCTCCAGATCGGTAAAGCAGGCGCTTAAGTCGACGGCGCGGGCGGGGGCCTGTTGACGATAGGCCGCCACCTGGCTGTTGGTCATCACCGAGCAGGAGCCCGAGAGCACCACCGCCGGGCCGACCAGCGGCATGCCGGCCTGAGCGCTTTCACCCCGGGCGCCATGGCGCTGCGCCCAGTCGCGGGCGAGGCCGATGGCGAGGCCGGAACCGCCGGAGACCAGCTTCATCTCCCGCAGCGCCACGCCCTGGGTGAGCAGATCCTGTTCGCTGAGGGCGTCGAGCACCACATAGCGCACCGCCGGATCGTTGACTGCCGCCAGCGCGGCGGCGACCGCCTCCGGCCCCCGGGCGACAATCGGCCAGGCAATCAGCGCGGCTTTTCCGCGCCCCTGGCGCTCAATTAAGCGGCCCAGGTGCGCATCCTCCATCGGCGTCACCGGATGGTGGCGCATCCCGGACTCATTCAGCAGTTGCTCGCCGACGAACAGATATCCCTGATAAACCGTGCGGCCGTTAACCGGCAGCGCCGGGGAAATCACCGTCCGCGTCTCACCCAGCTCGGCCAGCAGGGCATCCAGCACCGGGCCAATGTTGCCCTGCGCGGTGCTGTCGAAAGTGGAACAGTACTTGAAATAAAACTGCTGACAGCCCTGGGCCTGCAGCCAGCGCAGGGCCGCCAGCGACTGGCTGACGGCCATTTCCGCCGGGCAGGAGCGGGTTTTCAGGCTGATGACCACCGCCTCGCTGGTCAGCGGAAGATCGCGGGTCGGCACGCCATTCAGTTGCACCGTCGGCATGCCGTTGCGCACGAGGAAGCTGGCAATATCCGTGGCGCCGGTGAAGTCATCGGCAATGACACCAAGCTGCATGTTGTCTCTCCTCACTGTTTATGGCCCGGCAGGGTGATGCCGTTGAAAATCTTGATCACCGCGCTGTCATCTTCCCGACCGAATCCGGCATTACTGGCGGAGGTGAACATATTCAGCGCGGTGGTAGCGAGCGGCAGCGGGAAGGTCAGCGCCCGGGCAGTGTCATTCACCAGCCCGAGATCTTTGACAAAAATATCGACAGCGGATTTTGGCGAGTAATCGCCATCCAGGACGTGCTGCATGCGATTCTCAAACATCCAGGAATTACCCGCCGCGTGGGTGACCACGTCATACATCGTCTCCAGTGGGATCCCGGCGCGGGCGGCAAGCGCCATCGCTTCGGCGGCAACGGCGATGTGCACCCCGGCCAGCAGCTGATGGATAATTTTTACCGTCGAGCCAAGACCAATGTCGCTCCCGATGCGGTAGACTTTGCCGGCCACGGCCTCCAGCACCGGCGCGAGGCGGGCAAAGGCGGCATCGCTCCCGGAGGCCATCACCGTCATGTCGCCGGCGGCCGCTTTCACGGCGCCGCCCGATACCGGCGCGTCGAGCATCAATAGCTGGTACTCCGCCAGCGCCTCGGCAATGGCCTGAGCATCGGCGGAGGCGATGGTGGACGACACCATCACGACGGTGCCCGGCTTCAGATGGGCGGCAAGGCCGCTCTCGCCGAACAGGATCCCCCGCACCTGGGCGGCATTGACCACCAGCAGCACAACTGCATCCAGTTCCGCGGCGAACGGCACCGCGCTGGGGCCCGCGCCTTTGGCGCCCGCCGCCAGCAGTGCGCGACAGTTGTCGGGATTGATGTCAACGCCCCAGGTGTTCAGGCCCGCCTGCAGGCAGGCGCGGGCGGCGCCCATGCCCATTGAACCCAGTCCAATCACGCAGACGTTAGTGTGTGCAGCCATACTGGTCTCCTTGTGAACATTAGTTAATTAATGTGATTTAATGATAGAATAAAGCGTTATCATGTGAATTTATGTGAGAATTATCACGAATAACCCACATGAATATAAAAAATTCACAGGCGGAAAGAGGCTGCACAACGGCGATTCTTGCCCTAAAATAGCGTAAAAACAGCGGCAAAGCGCGATAACAACAGAGGGTGTCGCCAGGGCCGTAGCCTGGGTGATGACGCCTGGTGTGAAAAAATGGTAAGGGGAGAGCGGTGATTCCAATAGAACGACATCAGCGTATTTTAGCCCTGGTGGAGCAGCGTGGGGCGGTAAGCATTAACGAGCTGACGGAGATCCTCGGCGTGTCCCATATGACCATCCGTCGGGACGTTAGTAAACTGGAGGAGCAGGGGCTGCTGGTCAGCGTCTCGGGCGGCGTACGCGCCGTCAGCCGGCTGGCTGCGGAACCCAGTCATCTGGTGAAAAGCACGCTGCAGAGTGAGGAGAAACAGGCGATCGGCGCGCTGGCGGCGAGTCATATCGCCAAAAACAGTTGCATCTATCTGGATGCCGGGACTACCACCCTGGCGCTGGCGCGGGCGATCCTCGACCGGAACGATCTCCAGGTGGTCACCAATGATTTTGAGATAACCCAGCTGCTGATCGATGCCAGTCAGTGCGGCGTGATCCACACCGGCGGCACTCTGTGCCGGGAGAACCGCTCCTGCGTGGGCGAATCGGCGGCGCGTACGTTACGCCACCTGGCTATCGATACGGCCTTTATCTCCGCCAGCGGCTGGGACAGTCGCGGGATATTCACCCCTGATGAGAACAAGGTTACCGTCAAGGAGACCGTCAGCCAGGTCAGCGCGAGAAGCATCCTGCTGTGCGACAGTTCGAAATACAATCAGGTGGCCACGTTTATGGCGTTACCTTTGACCCGGTTCACCACCATCATTACCGACCGGCATCTCTCCGATGCCGCCGCCAGTCATATCGCCCGGCACGCCTGCGAGGTGCTGCGGGCCGGATAACGCGCGCGGCCACCGCCGGGTTAGCGTTGCCAGTGCTCGATCAGCGCCGCGCCGATCCCGGCGATTTGCTGATTTCGCTCGGCCATGCTCGCCGGCGTATCCCGCAGATAAATCACCACAATGCGCTCTGCTTTGTTATTCGGGCCAAGCAGGGCGACAATGCCGCGCGCACCCCGCTCGCCAGCTCCGGTCTTATCGGCGATAAACCAGCCCGCCGGCAGCACGGAGCGGATCAACGGTCCGGCGACCCGATCGTCCACCATCCACTGCAGCAGCTGCCGTTGCGAACGGGCGCTCAGACGCTGGCTGGTCAGCAGCTTGCGCAGGGTCGCGGCCATGCTGGCCGGGGTAGTGGTGTCGCGGGCGTCGCCGGGAAGCGCCTCATTCAGTTCCGTTTCCCAGCGGTCAAGGCGGGTGACGTTGTCGCCGATCTGGCGCAAAAAGGCAGTCAATCCTGCGGGGCCGCCGACGGTGGCCAGCAGCAGATTGGCGGCGCTGTTATCGCTCATGGTAATGGCGGCGGCGCAGAGTTCGCCGACCGTCATGCCGTCGGCAAGGTGTTTTTCGCTGACCGGCGAGTAGTCCACCAGATCCTGCTGGCGATAGTGGATCTTTCGCTCCAGCTGTTCGTCACCGGCATCCACCCGCGCCAGCACTGCGCCGCAGAGCACTACTTTAAAGGTGCTCATCATGGGAAAGCGTTCATCGGCGCGCCAGGCGGTCAGCGTGCGGCCGCTGGCCAGATCCATTTCTATCATGCCTACGCGGCCCGACAGCTGGCTTTCGCTTAGTTTAATTTGCTCAAGCGGCTGCGGGCTGGCGTGTACCGCCAGCGGCAGGGTGGCTAACAGGGAGATAATACACAGGCGAATATAACGCATAACCACATACATCCTTGAGTGAGGGCCGATAAAGGCGAGTAAAGAAGCGACAAATAAGAATAACCCGGCGTTTTGCTGATTCACAATTCCTCTTTTTTCCTTCATCATTTGTCATCTTTTATTTCGAATAATCAATATCTAGCCCTGCCTAAGCACGCTATTTTTTGACTCAAGGCCGTGATGAACTATAAGAAAGTACTAAATACCGCACTCTGTCGGGCGTCGCTGTTTGCCGATCACCACGCCCGCCGGTCCCTGCGGTTCGCCAACGCTATATGCCATCCCGGGAGGAACTGGTGCACCCGATAATTAAGGTCATGCTGGTGGGCGGTAAGGCGGACGGGCTGTTGGTCAGCGTCGCCGATGACGCGACCGAGGTCTCGGTGACGCCTGCGCAGTACGGTGCGCTATCCGGGCAACCGTTGAGCTACCGAATTGTTAGCCAAACCATTGACGATGAACGCTATTTTTTTGGCGTTTTCAGCGACGCCCATCAGGATAGCGATAAGCTGACGCGGGTCGCCCTGACCCGTGGAATGAAAAAAATGTTCTGTTAAACCCTGCCCGAAAGGGGGCGTAAGAGGGTGTGCCGGGCGCCGCTGTGCTACTGTGGCAGCCTTCTATTTCCAGGGCCGGACGCATAATGATTCAGTACATTCGTATTCAAAATTTTCGCTCAGTGAAGGATATCGCGCTGGAGCTCGGGCCGCTGAACATTGTCTTCGGCCCTAACGGCTGCGGTAAATCCAATATTTATAACGCCATCCACCTGCTGACCGCTGCCGCTGAGGGCAGGCTTTCGGGGTTTATCAGCGAAGAGGGCGGTCTGGAGAATATGATGTGGTCCGGGGAGCGTTCGCCCCTCGATCGTCACCCCCGCCGGCTGCAAATTGCCTGCCGGACCGACAGCTTCGATTATGAGCTGCAGATAGGCTTCCCTGAAAAATTGCCCTATCCGACGCAATTCATGCTCGATCCTATCGTTAAAGAAGAGAATATCTGGCTGGCCGGCTACTCCCGCCGGCCTTCCTCCCGCGTACTGCAGCGCAAGAATCAGGCGGCGTTTCTCGTCGATGTCACCGGGGAGAAAAGTACTTTCACCGAGAGTATTTATGAAAATGAGTCGGTGTTCGGTCAGCTTGGCGAGCCGCACCGTTTTCCCGAAGTGTCGCGAGTGCGGGAGACCCTGCGCCGTTGGCGGTTTTATCATGAATTCGCGATTGGCCGTCATTCGCCGCTGCGTCAGCCGGCCGTGGGTTACCGTTCGCCAGTCCTCGACAGCGATGGCCAGAATCTCGCCGCCGCCTTTCAGACCATTGTCGAGATCGGCGCGGAGGAGATTTTGCATGAAATCCTTGCCGACGCCTTTCCCGGCTGCCAGTTTTATTGTGAAAACGAGCACTCGCGTTTCGCTCTGAAAATGCGTCGCGAAGGGATCCGCCGCCCGCTGCTGGCGGCGGAGATGTCCGACGGTACGCTGCGCTTTTTGTGCCTCGCCGTCGCGCTGCTCAGTCCACGCCCGCCGGCGTTTCTGGCGATCAATGAACCGGAGAACAGCCTGCATCGCGACATGTTGCCCGCGCTGGCCCGGCTGATTATCGAGGCCTCGCGCTACAGCCAGATCTGGCTGACCAGCCACTCGGCGGAGCTGGCGGAGCTTATCGCCGCCGGGGCGCCTTGTCAGCGCTATGCGCTGGAGAATCGCGGCGGTGAGACGCGGATTGTCGAGTGAAGCCCGTCATCCCTGACGGGGCGCTGGAGTCAGGCGGGGCTCTGCGTCTCTGCGGTCGGCAGCAGACGGTTGCCGCCGCGTAGGGTGACGAACGAGAGCAGGGTGAAGCTCAGGGTTATGCAGCCGAGGATCAGATAGGCCTGATGGAAGCCGACGGTGTCGTACATCCGGCCCACCCAGGCGGAAAGCACCACCCCGGACAACTGTTTTGACAGATTAAAACCGATCAGGAACAGGGTGGCCGAGAGGCGCGGGTTAAAGGCGGAAGAGATATATTTAAAAGTTCCCACCAGCAGGAAGGGGATCTCAAACATATGCAGCATCTTGAGGATCACCACCTCGACTGCCGATGAGGCGAAGGACGACCCGAGAATACGCACCGACATGATCATCCCCGCGGTCAGCAGGGCGTTTTTGGCGCCGATGCGGTTAACGATGGCCGGCGCGCAGAACATGATCAGCGCGTTGAGCAACTCGCCGCCGGTGGTGACGAAGCCAAACACTTCGGTACCGCGCTGCGGACTGGCGAAAAAGCTTTTGAAAAAGTTGGCGAACTGCTGGTCAAACACGTCGTAGACGCTGGCGACACCCACCACATAGACGATAAAGCCCCAGAAGCGCGGCATACGCAGCAGCTCTGCCGCCGTACGCAGCGAAAAGGCCTGGCGATTGGCGCCCAGCGCCTCGATAACCTGGGCGCTGTTGCTGCTTTCCGGCCGCGACAGCCAGAGCAGCAGACCGAGCACCAGCGCAAAGCCGGAGGCGATCCAGAAGGTGATATTGGGATCGATGCCGAACAGCACGCCGGTTATCGAGGCGCATAGCGCCCAGCCGACGCAGCCTGCGACCCGCACTTTGCCATATTCAAAGCGGTTGGCCCGGCTGACGCGTTCGATATAAGCTTCCACCGCCCCGGAGCCGCTGGAGAAAACAATCCCCAGGTAGATCCCGCCTACCAGCGAACCAGCGATAATATTCATCTGCAGCAGCGGAGAGAAAACGAAAATAAAGAATGGCGCGAACAGAATTAACAATACCGTAATGGTCCACAGCAGATGTTTGCGCAGGCCGAGCTTATCCGACATCAGGCCGAACACCGGCTGAAAAATAATGGCGAATAACGAGATAGACGAGAAAACGATCCCGGTTTCCGTTTTAGTTAAATGGTTAACGTCCGCCAGCCACACCGGAAAAAACGGGAAGTAGGCCGACATAATGAAATAGTAAAAGAAAAAGAACAGCAGGAAATAGACGAAATTATGCCGTTCTCGTGGCGCCAGTTCTGAGAATTTCATCACCATGATCCCTTGTTATTCTGTTTGTGGGGTGGGGGCTGTCGCCCCCACGGATTAAAAGCAACGCAATGAGACCTCGTACTGCCAGCGCGTTTGGCTCAGGAGCCACTGCGGCAGCACGCTGGGGGTCCAGGAGTCATCGCCTCCCACCCCCATATGCAGGCCGTCGAGGGTGATCCACACGCCGTCTTCGGCCTGCATCTTGTGCCAGTGGTCGGTCTCCATCAGCTGACGGGTGCTCCATGGCTGAACGGAGAAGTGGAAATGACCGCTGATGTGCCAGCGCCCCCAGTCCAGCGCCTGGGTATCACAGCGCAGGCCGTTTTCCGTCGGGAAGATATAGGGGGTGGTCATCGCCGCCAGCGGCTGCTCCCAGCGGGCGAAGCAGGCGCTGCTCCGCCGGTCGGGGTAGTTCTCATGCGGCCCCAGACCCAGCCAGCTCACCGGCGCCTGCTGATCCGCCACCTGGAAGTGCAGCCCGACCCGCGGCAGCGGCGGCAGGGTTTCCGCCCGTTCGCCGTCCACCGCCAACCGCAGGGTTCCGTCAGCAGTGAAGTGCATGCGCCAGTGGCTGACAATCACTACCTCTTCGCCGCGCAGGTAGTGCCAGCGGCAGTCGACGAGGGTTTCATTTGCCAGCCGCTGCGCATCGCACTGGACGCAGTGCGCCTCAAGATCGTACAGGCCGGCGCTTTTCCAGCGCTCCACCCAGGCGTTGGGGTCGATACGCTCTACTTCGCTGACCCCGATGTCGTTGTCGAGCGGCGCGCGAATAAACTGGTCACGCAGGGGGGTCAACAGCTGCTCCTGACCGCCAACCGACCAGCGGCTCAGCAGACCCGTCCGGCGATCGATGGTCCAGCATTGCGAACCGGCGCGGATCTGCCAGACCTCATCGCTGACGATAAGATCCGGAGCGCCGGCAGACACGGTGGGCGCCGGCAGCGCCAGCGGGGCGGGCAGGGGAAACTGTTGCCAGGCGACGCGGTGCTCCGCTTCTGACCAGGCGGTCGCCTGGGGCTGGGTCACCTCCAGCGTCAGCCACACCGCGCGGGCGCCTTCAGGCAGGATCAGGCTATCGAGCAGCGTTATCTCGTCGCTGCCCTCAGGGGGCAGCGCCAGGGTTAGGTCGCCGTGATACAGGGGTTCACCGGCCGCCTGCACCTGCCAGCGCAGCACTTCGTTATCGGTTGGGCGGAACAGGTATTCGCTGATGATGCGCACCCGCAGCGGCGAGGTCGACAGCAGCGTGAACTGAAAATACTGCTGGGCGTGCTTCGCCTCCACCAGCGACGGATGCGGCGTGCGATCGGGAAACACCAGACCGTTCATACAGAACTGGCGATCGTTAGGCTTATCACCAAAGTCGCCGCCATAGGCCCAGCCGACGCTGCCGTCGGCAAAGGTTTTGCGGATCGCCTGGTCGGCCCAGTCCCAGATAAACCCGCCCTGCAGCCGCGGATACTCGCGAAAGGCCTGCCAGTAATCGGCGAAGTTGCCGAGGCTGTTGCCCATCGCGTGGGCGTACTCGCAAAGGATCAGCGGCCTCTGCTCACCGGGCAGGCTGATCCATTTTTTGATCCCCCATTTGGGTACCGCCGGGATCGGCTGGTCGCGTTCGACGCGGGCGTACATCGGACAGATAATATCGGTGGCGGTGGTATCCGCGCCGCCGCCCTCGTACTGCACCGGACGGCTCGGATCGTTGCGTTTCAGCCAGTGGTACAGCGCTTCGTGGTTGCCGCCGCCGCCGGACTCGTTGCCCAGCGACCAGATGATAATGCACGGATGGTTGCGGTTGCTCTGTACCATCCGGGTGACGCGGGCGCTGAAGGCTGGCAGCCACGCCGGATCGTCGGACAGCCGATTCATCGGCACCATCCCGTGGGTTTCAATATTGGCTTCATCGACCACGTACAGACCGTAGCGGTTGCAGAGTTCATACCAGCGCGGCGCGTTGGGATAGTGCGAGCAGCGCACGGCGTTAAAGTTGTTCTGCTTCATTAACAGAATGTCCTGCACCATATCCGCCTCGGTGACCACCTGCCCGCGCAAATGATGATGCTCATGGCGGTTAACGCCGCGGATCAGCAGCGGTTTACCGTTGAGACGCAGCAGGCCATCGGCAATCTCGATGCGGCGAAAACCGATGTCCCACGCTTCGGCCTCCAGCAGTTCGTCGCCGCGCCACAGGGTGACCACGGCGCGATAACAGTTCGGGGTTTCCGCGCTCCAGTGCGCCGGCGTCGCCACCGCCAGGGAGAAATCGACCCGTTCCGCGTAGTGGCCGCGCTCATCCACCGTCGGGGTACCTAACAGCTGCCGCCCGGCGGCGATCTGCTCCTCGCCGCGCCACAGGCTAACCCCGACGCTGAGCCCGGCAAGCGCCGCCTCAGTCGCTTCGACGGTCGCCTGGACCTGCAGAGTGCCGTCGCGATAGAGGGCGTCAAGGGCTGGCGTCAACTGCACGTCGCATAGCCGTTGCTGCGGCTTATTCAGCAGCCATACCGAGCGGAAAATACCGCTCATCCGCCACATATCCTGGTCTTCCAGCCAGCTGCCGGCGCTCCAGCGCATGACCATCACGCACAGGCGGTTGTCGCCCGGACGCAGAAAGGGGCTGAGATCGAACGCCGCCGGCAGGCGACTGTCCTGCGAATAGCCGACCCACACGCCATTGCACCACAGATGAAACGCCGAGTTGACGCCATCGAAAATAATCTGCGTTTGCCCGTTCTCGCGCCATGTGTCCTCAACCGTAAAGTGCAGGGAGTAGCAGCCGGTCGGGTTATCCTCCGGCACCCGCGGTGGGGTGGTGTCGATGGGATAGCGGACGTTGGTGTAGATCGGCGCGTCATAGCCCTCCATCTGCCAGTTGGAAGGCACAGGCGTGCCGCGGCAGTCCGGTAGATCCTGCGTCAACCACTGCGCATCGACGGCAAACGGGCTACGGGCGTAAGAGAACTGCCACTCGCCGTCCAGTTGACGGCGGCGGGATGAAGGTAGGTTATCGCGGGCGGCAAGCTCATCGCGCCAGCTGGCGAAAACGGGATGCGCTGGCAGGCGGTTAAGGTGGGTAATGGTCTGGTTCTGCCAGTCTTCACGGGCGAGGACGGCGTGAAAGTCAGGAGTGTGGCTGCGGCCGGTATCGCTAATTTGCATATTAAACCCCGGTAAGTCAGAAATTGTCGTTCGCTAAACAGGATGGTTAACGTTATCGGGTAATTTGTTTTATCCAGCAATCTCGGGGGAATCGAAATTAACAGACGATCACGAAAGCGGGGGAGAAGCGCTGTTTTTTGTCGCACGTTAAACATAAAATGTTAGCGCACGACATTGTTATTGCTGAGGAGAAAAGATGCCGCGTCGTACCGCAACCCTGGAGGATGTCGCCCGCGCCGCGGGCGTGTCCCAGCAGACGGTCTCCCGGGTGCTGAACCGTCCTGAGGTGGTGTCAGCCCGCACCCGCGAGCAGGTGATCCGCGCGATGCAGGCGCTGCACTATGTGCCTAACCGCTCGGCGCAGCTGCTTGCCGGCAAAGCGGCGCCCTCCATCGGGCTGATTACCGCCTCGCTGACGCTGCACGCCCCCTCGCAGATCGCCGCCGCGATAAAGAGCCATGCCAGCCTGCATCAGCTGGAAGTGGCGATAGCGATGCCGGCGCAGGCTGATTTTGTCGCGCTGCAGGCCCGGCTGGACGAGCTGCGCGCTCAGCATATTCGCGGGGTGATCGTCAGTCTGCCGCTGGAGAGCGCCACTGCCGAGCGGCTGGTGCAAGACAATCCGGATATGGCCTGCCTGTTTCTCGATGTCTCCCCGGAGGCCGATGTCTGCTGCGTGCGCTTCGACCATCGCGACGGCTGCGGGGCCTGCGTGCGCCACCTGTGGGAGCTGGGGCATCGCGAATTTGGTCTGCTGGCGGGACCGGAAAGTTCGGTTTCCGCCCGTCTGCGTCTCGCCAGCTGGCGCGAGGCGTTGCACAGTCTGAATATTGCCCGCTCTACTACGGTGTTTGGCGACTGGAGCGCCGCCAGCGGCTGGCAGAAAACTTTCGAGCTCCTCCACCTGCAGCCGCGGATCAGCGCCATAGTGGTGGCAAACGATCAGATGGCGCTCGGCGTGCTCAGCGCGCTGGCCCAGCTCAATCGCAGCGGCAGCCAGGCGGTATCGGTGACCGGCTACGATGACACCGCCGACAGCCTTTACTTCCAGCCGCCGCTCACCACGGTGGCGCAGGACTTCGATCTGTTGGGCAAAAGGGCGGTGGAGCGGCTGATTGCCCTGATGGCGGCCCCGCAGCTGCGGATCCGCGAGCTGCTGCCGACCCGGCTCATCGTGCGCCAGTCGGCCTGGCCTGTCGCCGCCGCGGAGGACCGGCAGCAGACCCTGGCGCAGCTGAAAGCGCTGGTGGAGAAGCTTTAGCTGCTGGTCGTTGAGGCTTTATTGAAGTTGAGCATGCTAACTTCGGCAGCAAACGTAGAGAGGTAAAGCTTATCTGTCTGCGAAAAATGCAAAACACAATCTATCCATGCAAGCATTGATTTACCGCCACTCATATGGCGGTTTTTTTTTTGCCCCTTCCACCCTGTACCGACTGCTTCAGTCCGGCTTTCCATCTGGCATATCCTGCCGCGGCATGCTAGATCTTGCTTCCGGGAGACGACGGGAGACAAGCTCATGATGGTGATTGAGGGTAAAGAGGCGATCGGGCGGGTGGACTGGCAGCGAGTGCGAACGATCATCGCCGAGGCCGGGCTGAATGAGCGTGATGTTCAGCAACTGGAGCAGGCGTTCCGCCAGAGCACCTTCTGCTGGTTTGGCTATGAGAACGGTCAGCTGATTGCCGTGGCGCGAGCCATCAGCGACTGTACCTGGAGCAGCTATCTGGCGGATGTGGCGATCGTCCCCGCTCGTCAGGGACAGGGCTACGGGCAACAGCTGATGCTGGCCATCCGGGAGCAACTCCTGCCCTTTGGCAAAATATTTATCTATGCGGTGGCAGATAAAATTACGTTTTATCAGCGCTTTGGCTTTGCCATGTTGACTACCGGCATGGTCTGCGTCAGCGAGGAAGGCATGCAGAAAATGCAGGAGCAGGGCTATATCCGTCAGCCCTGAAAGCTGACGCTTAGAAACGCCTGGCTTAAACGTGTAAACCAGGCGCAGGCTATCAGAGGGGGCGTTCGAGCACGAAAAGATACGCTTCCCGCGACCAGAACAGGGCGGTACGGCGGCGCTCCACCGACATGGTTTTCACTTCCCATCCCTCACGGGTATAGCTGCTGAGAAACTGGCTCATTTTGTCAGGGTCGGCCTTGGCTTCGCCAAAAAACAGACTGCCCAGCAGCCCCTCTTTATAGATCACTACCCGACACTCTTTCTTCATCATCGACCCTCCTGGCGACCGGTTTACTGTGGCCGTCTATTGTCCGTGGCTGCGACGATTTTGCAATCGGAGAAGGCGTAAACTGTTTACGGTACTGCAGCGGGCTGAGCGCGAAGTGCTGGCGAAAATGGTGGCGCAGGGTGCCGGCGCTGGCAAACCCGCAGCGCTCAGCGATCTGATCGATGCCCATCGTGCTCTCCGTCAGGTGCTGGCGGGCGCGCAGCAGTCGTTCCTCCAGCAGCCAGCGGGCGGGCGTTTTACCGGTGGCCTCCTCAAAGCGGCGCAAAAAGGTGCGCGTCCCCATACCGGCGCGCTGGGCGAGGGAAGCGACGGTATGGCTGGCGGCAAGATGCTGGTGCAGATAGTCAAACAGCTGACCGAGGCGCAGGCTCTCCCGGCTGCGGGCTACCGGGCGCAGGACCTGCTGCGCCTGACCGCCGTCGCGATGGGGAGAGACGACCAGGCGGCGGGCGACGACGTTGGCGGCTTCGCTGCCGAAATCTTCACGCACCAGATGCAGACAAAGGTCGATCCCCGCCGCACTGCCGGCGGAAGTCATCAGCAAAGCATCGCCCACGTAAAGGACGTCCTCCACCACCTGGATCTGCGGAAAACGGGACTGCAGCGCCGCGGTGTAGCGCCAGTGGGTTGTCGCCTGGCGGCCATTGAGCAGCCCGGCGGCGGCGAGAACGAACACCCCGGAACAGATAGAAATAATCCGACATCCGCGGGCGTGGGCGGAAGCCAGCGCGGCGCACAGCGCCTCGGGGACCGGGGCGTCGACGCCGCGCCAGCCGGGGACCACGATCGTATCCGCCTGGGCGAGAAGTTCAGGACCGCCGTCGGTCATCAGGCGGATGCCGCCGGTAGCGCACAGCGGCCCTTCATCGACGGCGGCGACGGCGAACTGGTACCAGTTGTCGCCCATTTCCGGGCGCGGCAGGCCGAAGATCTCCACGGCTACGCCAAACTCAAAGGTGCACAGGCCATCGTAGGCGAGGGCGACCACCTGATGACGTGACGGTGTCACAGAAGGGGTTGTCAGAATGTTAGCGTTTTCTGTCATGGTTGCCGGCAGATCAGGGTGATGGGCGTCAGTAAAGTAGTGTTATCACAGACAAGGAGAAGACGCCATGAGTGTAGTAACCCAATTTACCCCCGCCACCTCCGCTGAGGCTATCCGCTGGTTCAGCCATAAGCTGCATCTTGAGACCGACTGCGCCGATGTGCACAGCGCCCAGCGTGCCGGCGAGGTCGACTTCGTCCTGCTGCACGTGGTCGGCAGTGAGGAAGCCTTCGCCAGACGTCACCTGCCAGGCGCGCAGCATCTCCCGCACAGCCAGATCACCGCCGAGCGAATGGCCGCCTGGCCGGCGGATACCCTCTTTGTGGTCTACTGCGCCGGGCCGCACTGCAACGGCGCTGACGTTGCCGCGCTGAAGTTGGCTGAGCTCGGGCGGCCGGTGAAAATGATGCTCGGCGGACTCACCGGCTGGGAAGATGAGGGCTATGCGTTTGTTTCCGGTAAATGAAATTTTTTCATGTACCATGAAATATTCTCGTTTGCGACCCACCACTCTGCATGCCAGTATCTGGACATATAGCCATCCAGAAGTCTAAAAATTCAAATAATGAACTATCACGGTGGGCAACTAACGCGCCCACCGCTAAGGAGACAGCATGCAACGTCAACAGGCCCCGTTCCGCGCAGACATCGTCGGCAGTTTTTTGCGCCCGGACAGCATTAAACAGGCGCGTCAGCAGCTGGCTGAGGGGATTATCGACGCCGCTCAGCTACGCGAGATTGAGAATAACGCGATCCGTCATCTGGTTCAGCAGCAATGCGACTGCGGCCTGCATGTGGTCACCGACGGTGAGTTTCGTCGCGCATGGTGGCATTTCGATTTCTTCGATGGCCTGCAGGGCGTTGAACGTTACGATGCCGAGCAGGGGATCCAGTTCAACGGCGTGCAGACCAAAGCGCACGGCGTTCGCGTCACCGGCAAGCTGGCGTTTGGCGACCACCCGATGCTGGAGGATTTCCGCTATCTGAAAAGCATCAGCGGCGACGCGCAGCCGAAGATGACCATTCCCAGCCCGAGCGTGCTGCACTTCCGCGGCGGGCGGAAAGATATCGATGCCACGGTCTACCCGGATCTTAGCGACTACTTCGACGATCTGGCCACCACCTGGCGCGACGCCATCCGCGCGTTTTATGACGCCGGCTGCCGCTATCTGCAGCTGGACGATACCGTGTGGGCCTATCTGTGCTCCGATGCCCAGCGCCAGCAGGTACGTGAGCGCGGCGAGGATCCGGATGCGCTGGCGCGTATTTATGCCCGGGTGCTGAACCAGGCGCTGGAGGGTAAGCCGGCCGATCTGACGGTGGGCCTGCACGTCTGCCGGGGTAACTTCCGTTCAACCTGGATCTCGGAAGGCGGTTACGAGCCGGTTGCCGAGGTGCTGTTTGGCGGCGTTAATGTCGATGCCTTCTTCCTGGAGTACGACAACGACCGCTCCGGGGATTTCGCGCCGCTGCGCTTTATTCGTCCCGGCCATCAGCAGGTGGTCCTCGGGCTGATCACCACCAAAAACGGCGAGCTGGAGAATCCGCAGGGGGTAAAAGCGCGTCTCGCCGAGGCCGCGCAGTACGTGCCGCTCGAGCAGATCTGCCTCAGCCCGCAGTGCGGTTTCGCCTCCACTGAAGAGGGGAATGCCCTCAGCGAAGACCAGCAATGGCAAAAGGTCCGTCTGGTGACCTCCATCGCCGCCGACGTCTGGTAATTGCTTTCTTAGCGCAGCGTTGCACCGTGATGAGGCAACGCTGCCATCCTCTTCGCCACTATCGCCCACCTGCGCCGCATCCTGCTGTTTTCACAACCTGGCACCTTTTTTGCCTTATCACCTCTGGTTAGCTGTTAATTCTTTATTTTTTGCGCTACTCAGGAGTGAATCATGCAACGTAGAACGTTATTAAAAGCTTTTGCACTCTCCGCCTCTGTTATGGCTATGGGTCTCTCCTTCCAGGCCTATGCCGCCGACACCATCAAAGTCGGGATCATGCATTCGCTCTCCGGGACGATGGCGATTTCCGAAACGCCGCTGAAAGACGTCGCGCTGATGGCCATCGACGACATCAACGCCAAAGGCGGGGTGCTGGGCAAGAAACTGGAGCCGGTGGTGGTCGACCCGGCCTCCAACTGGCCGCTGTTTGCCGAGAAGGCGCGCCAGCTGCTGGCCCAGGATAAAGTGGCGGTGGTGTTTGGCTGCTGGACGTCGGTCTCGCGTAAATCGGTCCTGCCGGTGTTTGAGGAACTGAACGGCCTGCTGTTTTACCCGGTGCAGTACGAAGGGGAAGAGATGTCCCCCAACGTCTTCTATACCGGCGCGGCGCCTAACCAGCAGGCTATCCCGGCGGTGGAATACCTGCTGAGCGAGGACGGCGGCGGCGCTAAACGTTTCTTCCTGCTGGGGACGGACTACGTCTATCCGCGCACCACCAACAAGATCCTCCGCGCCTTTCTGCATGCCAAAGGGATCCAGGACAAAGATATCGAGGAGGTCTACACCCCGTTCGGCTACAGCGATTACCAGACCATCGTCGCCAATATTAAAAAATTCGCCGCCGGTGGCAAAACGGCAGTGGTCTCCACCATCAATGGCGATTCCAACGTACCGTTCTACAAAGAGCTGGCTAACCAGGGTCTGAAAGCGACCGATGTGCCGGTGGTGGCCTTCTCGGTGGGGGAAGAGGAGCTGCGCGGCATCGATACCAAACCGCTGGTCGGCAACCTCGCGGCATGGAACTACTTTGAGTCCGTCGATAATCCGACCAACAAAGCCTTCGTCGCCGATTATCGCGCGTATGCCAAAGCGCACAAGCTGCCGAATGCCGATACGGTGGTGACCAACGATCCGATGGAAGCGACCTGGGTGGGCCTGCATATGTGGGCGCAGGCGGTGACCAAAGCGGGCACCACCGATGTTGACAAAGTACGCGAGGCGATGGCCGGGCAGACCTTCAACGCGCCGTCCGGATTTACCCTGACCATGGATGCCACTAACCATCATCTGCATAAGCCGGTGATGATCGGTGAAATTGAAGGCAACGGCCAGTTCAACGTGGTCTGGCAGACCGATAAACCCGTTCGCGCGCAGCCGTGGAGTCCGTGGATCCCCGGTAATGATAAGAAACCTGACCATCCGGTGAAAACCGTCAGCCAGTAAGCGCCACGGCCGGCGGGGCTGGAGCATAGCGCCCGTCGGCCGCTGACCAGAGGAGAACGACATGAACGCATTGCGTCTCATGAATGTGTTGGCGCTACTGCTGATCCTGCTGCCATGGCGGGCGCAGGCCGCGGAGGCGGACGACTTCGTTGCCGCCAGTCGCAGCCAGCAGGCGCAGCTGTTGACCCAGTGGGCGGCAGCGCCGCAGGCGGATCGTCTGCCGCTGCTGCGGGCGTTGACCACCGAGAGCCTGGTGATGGACGACGGAAAACATGCTTTCCGCACCCGACAGGGCGGATTACAGCCATTGGGCGCTGTCGCCGCGCCGCAGGGCGAAACCCGGCCGGTCCGTCTGACCAACCGGCTGCGCAATCTGGCTGCCGGCGCGCTGGCCAGCCACCTTATTTTAAGTGACAACGTCACGGAGAGAGCTTCCGCCGCACGAACGCTACAGCGGGAAGCGACTCCGGCCATGGCCGCGCTGCTGCAACAGCGGCTGCAGGCGGAAACCGATGATAATGTGCGGGGTCTGCTGGAGGTGGCGCTGGCGCGCCTGCAGCTCACTCAGCCTGAGGCCAGCGCGCGGCTGGCCGCCGTGACGCTGCTCGGCCATTCCGCGGACCCGGAAACCCAGGCGCTGCTGATCCCCTTTACCGATGCCCAACATGAGCCGGATGCGGCGGTGCGCGAGGCGGCCAGCGACAGCCTGCAAAAGATCAAACATCGTCTGCTGCTCGGCGATCTGCTGGGCCAGGCCTTTATGGGACTGTCGCTGGGATCGGTGCTGTTGCTGGCCGCGCTGGGGCTGGCGATCACCTATGGCCTGCTGGGGGTGATTAACATGGCCCACGGCGAGATGTTAATGATCGGCGCCTACAGCTGCTGGCTGGTACAGCAGGCGCTGGCGCAGCTCGCGCCGCAATGGCTGGCCTTTTATCCGCTGGTCGCGCTGCCGGTGGCGTTTCTGGTGACCGCCGGGATCGGCATGGCGCTGGAGCGCACCATTATTCGTCATCTGTATGGTCGGCCGCTGGAAACGCTGCTCGCCACCTGGGGGATCAGCCTGATGCTTATCCAGCTGGTGAGGATGCTGTTTGGCGCGCAGAACGTGGAGGTGGCAAACCCGGCCTGGCTCTCCGGCGGCGTGCAGGTCCTGCCGAACCTGATCCTGCCGTGGAACCGGCTGGCGGTGCTGGCGTTCGTCCTGCTGGTGCTGTGCTTTACCTGGCTCATCCTGAACCGTACCCGTCTGGGGATGAACGTCCGCGCCGTGACGCAGAACCGGGCGATGGCCGCCTGCTGCGGCGTGCCTACCGGGCGGGTGGATATGCTGGCTTTTGGCCTCGGCTCCGGTATTGCCGGGCTGGGCGGCGTGGCGCTGTCGCAGCTTGGCAACGTCGGGCCTGAACTGGGTCAGGGATACATCATCGACTCGTTTCTGGTGGTGGTGCTGGGCGGCGTCGGCCAGCTGGCCGGCAGCGTGGCGGCGGCCTTTGGGCTGGGCATTTTCAACAAAATTCTCGAACCGCAAATGGGCGCTGTGCTGGGCAAAATCCTGATCCTGGTGATGATTATTCTGTTTATTCAGAAACGCCCGCAGGGTCTGTTCGCGCTGAAAGGGAGGGTTATTGACTAATGAGCCAACCAATCACCTTAACGCTGGCGCAGCGCGCGCCGCGGCCTCTGCGCTGGCTGGGGATCCTGCTGGTGCTGGGGCTGCTGTGTATGCCATTCCTGGCGCTGCTGCCGGCCTCGCATCCGCTGGCGGTGCCGAGCTGGCTGCTGACGCTGAGCGGCAAAATCCTCTGCTACGCCATTGTGGCGGTGGCGCTGGATCTGGTCTGGGGCTATGCGGGCATGCTGTCGCTGGGGCACGGGATCTTCTTTGCCCTCGGCGGGTACGCCATGGGGATGTACCTGATGCGCCAGGCGGCGGGCGACGGTCTGCCGGCGTTTATGTCTTTTCTCTCCTGGAGCGAGCTGCCCTGGTTCTGGTGGGGCACGCAGCATTTCGCCTGGGCGATGGCGCTGGTGGTTCTGGTTCCCGGTCTGCTGGCCCTGGTTTTCGGCTGGTTTGCCTTTCGCTCGAAGATCAAAGGGGTCTATTTCTCGATCATGACCCAGGCCCTGACCTATGCCGGTATGCTGCTGTTCTTTCGCAACGAGACCGGGTTTGGCGGCAACAACGGCTTCACCGGTTTTACCACGCTGCTGGGTTTTCCGGTCACCGCCACCGGCACCCGCGCCAGCCTGTTTATGGCCACGGTTTTGCTGCTGTTGCTGACCCTGTGGCTGGGCTCGGCGCTGGCGCAGAGTAAGTTTGGCCGGATCCTCACCGCGGTACGTGACGCCGAAAACCGGCTGATGTTCTGCGGGTACGACCCGCGCGGCTTCAAGCTGCTGGTGTGGACGCTGTCGGCGGTGCTCTGCGGTCTGGCGGGGGCGTTATATGTCCCGCAGGTGGGGATCATCAACCCCAGCGAAATGTCGCCGACCAACTCCATCGAGGCCGCCATCTGGGTGGCGCTCGGCGGGCGCGGCACCCTGATTGGCCCGGTGCTTGGCGCCGGGTTGGTCAACGGTGCGAAAAGCATTTTCACCGTGGCGATGCCAGAGTACTGGCAGCTGTTTCTCGGCCTCATCTTCATCATTGTGACCCTGTTTTTACCCCGCGGGGTGATGGGCCTGCTGCGTCGAGGAGACCGCTAATGCAACCGGATGAAGGACTATTTACCCGCCAGCTGCCCGGCGATCGCTTTCGCGAACAAACCGATCCGGTGCTGCAGCTGGAGAACATCAACGTCAGCTTTGACGGTTTCCGGGCGCTGACGGATCTGTCGCTGGCGATAGGCGTCGGCGAACTGCGCTGTGTGATCGGCCCCAACGGGGCGGGCAAGACCACCCTGATGGACGTGATCACCGGCAAGACCCGGCCGCAGAGCGGCAAAGCGCTCTATGACCAGTCGGTGGATCTGACCACTCTTGACCCGGTGGCCATCGCCCGCCAGGGCATCGGGCGCAAGTTTCAGAAGCCGACGGTCTTCGAAGCGCTGACGGTGGCGGAAAATCTCGCCCTGGCGATGAAGGGGGATAAATCGGTGTGGGCCAGCCTGCGCGCCCGGATGAGCAGCGAACAGGACGATCGGCTGAATGAGGTGCTGCGCTTGCTGCGTCTTGACGGCGAGCGCTACCGCCAGGCCGGTCTGCTGTCCCATGGTCAGAAACAGTTTCTTGAGATCGGCATGCTGCTGGTGCAGGAGCCGCATCTGCTGCTGCTTGATGAGCCGGCGGCCGGCATGACCGATGCGGAAACGGAGTATACGGCGGAGCTGTTTCGCACGCTGGCCGGACAGCACTCCCTGATGGTGGTGGAGCACGACATGGGATTTGTCGAGACCATCGCCGACCGGGTGACGGTCCTGCATCAGGGCCAGGTGCTGGCGGAGGGATCGCTGCGGGAGGTACAGGCCAATGAGCAGGTCATTGAAGTTTATCTGGGACGTTAAGGAGCGCCAATGTTACAGGTGAGTCAGCTACATCAATACTACAGCGGCAGCCATATTTTACGCGGGGTGGATTTTTCCGCCCGCCAGGGCGAAGTCACCTGCCTGCTGGGGCGCAATGGCGTCGGTAAGACCACACTGCTGAAATGCCTGATGGGGCTGATCCCGGCGCGCAGCGGTGAGGTACGCTGGCAGGATCAGAACATCACCCATCGCAAACCGCACCAGCGGGTGCAGGCCGGGGTCGCCTACGTCCCCCAGGGGCGCGAGATATTTCCGCGCCTGACGGTGGAAGAAAACCTGCTGATGGGGCTGTCGCGCTTTCCCGCCCGCGAAGCGCAGCAGGTGCCGGAGGAGATCTACCAGCTTTTCCCGGTGCTCAGGACCATGAAGCAGCGGCGAGGCGGTGACTTATCCGGCGGCCAGCAGCAGCAGCTGGCGATTGGCCGCGCGCTGGCCAGCCGCCCACAGCTGCTGATCCTTGATGAACCCACCGAGGGGATCCAGCCCTCGGTCATCAAAGAGATTGGCGAGGTGATCCGCCAGCTGGCGAGCCGCGGAGACATGGCGATCCTGCTGGTGGAGCAGTTCTATGACTTTGCCGCCGGGCTGGCGGACCACTACCTGGTGATGTCGCGCGGCGCCATCGTCCAGCAAGGCAAGGGTGGTGATATGGAGAGCGACGGCGTGCGCGCCATGGTGACCATCTGACCAGGCCGGCGGCGGTCGCGCCGCCGGTTTGCGGCCTATTTGCGCAGTAGCCGCTGCAGGCGCGCCTGGCGCCAGTTTTTAATCCATTCGCCGAACACGAACAGGCGTAATCCTCTCACCACCAGCAGGGCGCCCCAGATCAGGGCGACCCAGCCGGACCAGTAGTACTGTGGATTAGTGAAGCGGTTAAGCACCGCCAGCAGCACGCAAACCACCAGCGCCACCGACAGCGAACGGAAAAAGCGGCTCTCCTGATGCACCCGCGCTTTGGCTTCCTCTATGCGCAGATCCAGTGAGGCTTCCTGGCCCGGCGCGTCTTCCCGCCGGGCTTCGCCGCCGATCTCGGCCACCGTCACTTCAAAGACCGCGGCGAGGGCGCTGAGAGTCTCCAGCCCCGGGCGTTCGCCATTCTCAATGCGCTGGATCGTGCGGACGCTGAGACCCGCCATTTCGGCCAGCTGCTCCTGGGACCAGGCGCGCTGCAGCCGTAATTGTTTGACCTGATTGTTGCTGTTCATATTCGTATGCTCCATAACGTTCTGCGGATGTAAACCTGTGATGGAGTATGGTGAACCGGGCCGCCAGCCACCACGACAGCGACCCGACAACGGCCCGACAGCAACCTGACAGCCGCATGCCAGCTGGCGTCAGGCGTTGGCCAGCGGAGAGTCCGGTTGCCAGGGGCGGGCATTGATCCCGCGGAAAATCATCAGCCAGGCGGCGACAATCGCCACGATAAGAATGACAAAAAGCGACCAGTGCGGCAGATGGGTGAGGATCAACCCCGTCAGCATCGGGTTGAATGCCGCCCCCAGCCACCCCAGCGACTGGGCGGAGAAGTAGCTGGCCTTCATCCCCGGCGGGGCAATATGGTCAATCAGCATATACTCCCCGGGGGCATAAATCACTTCCCCGAGGGTGAAGATCGCCGCCGAGATCCCCCACGCCCACAGGCTGGCGCCAGAGAACATAAAGCCCACAAGGCCGATCACAAAGCAGACGGTGCCGAAGGTCATCAGCGGGCGGATATTTCTCGCGCTCAGCCGCCGGCCAACCGCGTACTGCAGAGCAACCACCACCGCGGCGTTGACCGGCAGCACCACGGCCACCACTTTCTCGGCGAAATCGCTGCTGGCGACCACCAGCACATACTGCGAGAGACAGGAGGCGAAGGCGCCGCCGACGAAGGAGGCCAGCAGCCCGGAGCAGGTAAACCACAGCAGCGCCCGGTCGCGCAGCAACACCGAAGGCGACCAGGGCGCGGCGCCCGGCTGGGCCGCGGCGGCGCCATCCCGCTGAAGAAACAGCTGAATAAACACCAGCGGAAAGGCGGCGCAGGCGGCCGCCAGCCAGAACGGCAAATTGATACTGTGCATTACCAGCAGGGTGCCGATGGGCGGCCCAACGGTCCAGCCGATGTTGAGGATGGTGTAGTTCAGCGAGAATATGCGCGCTTTTTTCTCTGCCGTCAGCCGGTCGGCGAACCAGGCTTTCAGGACGGTGGAAAAGACCGAGTAGGCGCAGTTGATCAGCGCAAAGAAGATCACCACCAGGGGGGCGTTATTGACCAGCGGTATTGCGCTGAAGCCGAGAATAAACACCAGCACTGACCACACCATATAGCGCTTTTTATCGAACCTGTCAGCGAGGATGCCAAAACCCATGCTGAACAACACCCCAACCACCAGCGCCAGCGACAGGGCATAGCCAATCACATCCACCTCCAGCTGAAAGCGTCGGGTGAGATAGATGGTCATAAACGGCAGTGTGGCCCCGCGGCCGATAGTCAACAGTAACGACGATGCCAGCAGCGCGATGGTGGAGCGCCGGAGAGTGGTGATCATGATTTCCTTGCCTGTCATGTTGTTATAATTTTATGTCTTCGATCACAAATAACACGGCCATTACGCCTTGTACAGGTCATCGCGGTCGACGGGCGCACTTCCGGGCCTGCCAAAAATAATGATCTATCCCGGCGGCCGCTTTTTCGCTACTTTGATTTTGTTCACAAAAATTCCAATAACGACAGAGGCAGGGGTATGACGAGGAAAGATGGACTACTGGCGCTGCTGGTAGTGGTGGTGTGGGGGCTTAACTTTGTGGTGATTAAGCTGGGGTTGCACAATATGCCGCCGCTGATGCTGGCGGGGCTGCGCTTTATGCTGGTCGCCTTCCCGGCGCTTCTGTTTGTCGCCCGGCCAGCTATTCCGCTGCACCTGCTGCTGGGCTATGGCCTGACCATAAGTTTCGGTCAGTTCGCCTTTCTGTTCTGCGCTATCGGCCTGGGTATGCCGGCCGGGCTGGCCTCCCTTGTGCTGCAGGCGCAAGCCTTCTTCACCATCATCCTTGGCGCCTTCGTCTTTGGCGAACGTCTGCAGGGCAAGCAGCTGGCGGGGATCGCCCTGGCGATCTTTGGCGTGCTGGTGCTGGTGGAGGGCAGCCTTGGCGGGGAGCATGTGCCGCTGGTGGGCTTTATGCTGACCCTCGCGGCGGCGCTCAGCTGGGCCTGCGGCAATATTTTCAACAAGAAAATCATGTCCCAGGCGAGCCGGCCGCCAATCATGTCGCTGGTGGTCTGGAGCGCGCTGATCCCGGTGCTGCCGTTTATGCTGGCCTCATTGTTGATCGATGGCCCGCAGACCATGCTGGCGAGTCTGCAACACATCGATCTGCTAACGATACTGTCGCTGCTTTATCTGGCGTTTATCGCCACTATCGTCGGCTATGGCATCTGGGGATCGCTGCTGGGGCGGTATGATACCTGGCGGGTGGCGCCGCTGTCGCTGCTGGTGCCGGTGGTGGGAATGGCCAGCGCTGCGCTGCTGCTCGGGGAGACGCTGAGCGGACTGCAGCTCACCGGGGCGGTGCTGATTATGGCCGGACTCTACATTAATGTCTTTGGCTTACGTTTGGTGCGGCCTGGCATGGCGCGCGGATAAAAAAAAGCCCCGGAGACGGGGCTATACACAATTATGCGTGTAATGGCATCACAGGTCGTGCTGCTGGTAGTACGGCACGCCAAGTTCGTCAGATTTATCATTACCAGCCGCCATATGATTGAAATCAAACGGCGAATCATTATGTTCTGAAGGGATAATCATTGTATCACGCTGGTTTTGACGCACCGGCGTGGTGTTTTGCTCCGCATAGCTGAGGCTGGAGGCCAGCGACAAGAGTACGATAGCTGCGGCAGCGAATAGTTTCATGATTTCCTCAATACGTCTTTTATAGTGCAGGCGAGTAACATCAGTTATTTAGCGGATGTAGATAGCGGGATTCGCCAGGTACATTCGTTATGCGATACTTGTGGGGCGGAACATCGAAATAGTTCTTGAACGTTCGCGTCAGGGTCTGCTGCGACTCGAAACCATAGCGTTCCGCCAGGTACAGGATTGGCTCATTGCTCTGCTTGAGCTTCTGCGCAATCTCCGTCAGCTTGCGGCTGCGGATGTACTGGCCGAGGGAATGGCCGGTCTCTTTCTTAAACATACGTTGCAGGTGCCACTTAGAGTAACCGGAGCGCTCAGACACTTTTTCCAGCGACAGGGGCGATTCCAGGTTATCCTCGATCCACGACAAAATACTATGGATAGTGATGGCGTCATTATTACGTCTGGACATCATCTTACCTCTTCTTATTTTTACGGCAGGACCTTCTTGAGCAGTTGCTCAAGCATGGCGACTTCGTCCGCCGACAGATTTTTCGTTAACTCCTGGTGTAACTTCTGACCCACAACCTGATGACACTGCTCGCAAAGGGCTGCGCCGTCCGGCGTCAACTGCACCAGCACGCCGCGCTTGTCAGCGGGGTTGGGTAACCGTTCAATCCAGCCTTTGCACGCCAGGCGGTCGAGCATGCGCGTCATCGCGCCCGGGTCGACGGAAAGCACGGTTTTCAGCTCAACGGGGGTAATACATACTTCGCAACGAATGGAGCAGAGCACGCGAAACTGGGTCGCGGTAATATCCATAGGTGAGAGGTAGTCATTGAGCAGGCGATCTTTTTTCTGGTTAACCATCTGGATCAAGCGGCCCAGCGGGATCATTTCATTAAACAGGTCGCTGGTACTTTTCATAATGGTTGCCCAGGCAAGTAATTAGTTGCAAGTGATACTATTGCCCAGGCAATCATAAGTCAACATTATGAATTGGCCGATGCCACGATTTGCTAAAATGGAAAAGTACGATGTGGGTCACTCTTTATGATTTTTCTAACGCTTGTTATTTTTTTGCAGAAGTGATTTATCAGCAGGCTGGCGTCAAATTTGTTGAAGCCGATATACTCACGGAATGAAACCATTCTTAAAAAATGAATATTAACGGGACTTTAATTAACTATGTTCGATTTGTTTAAAGCAATAGGGCTCGGCCTGGCGGTGCTTTTACCGCTGGCGAATCCACTCACAACCGTGGCGCTGTTCCTTGGCCTGGCCGGTAATATGAACAACGCCGAGCGTAATAAACAGGCGTTAATGGCATCGGTGTATGTCTTCGCCATCCTGATGGTGTCGTGGTATGCCGGTCAGGTGGTGATGAATACATTCGGCATATCAATACCTGGGCTACGTATCGCCGGCGGATTGATTGTGGCCTTTATCGGTTTCCGCATGCTGTTTCCCCAGCAAAAAGCCCACGATTCGATGGAAGCGAAGATCAAATCGGAAGAACTGCAGGATGAACCGACCGCCAATATCGCCTTTGTGCCGCTGGCGATGCCAAGCACCGCCGGTCCGGGCACCATCGCGATGATTATTAGCTCCGCCTCGACCGTTAAGCACGGCGTGGACTTCCCGGAGTGGGTGGTGCTGGCGGCGCCGCCGATCATCTTTTTGCTGTTAGGGGTGATTCTGTGGGCTTGTCTGCGCAGTTCCGGCGCGATTATGCGTCTGGTTGGCAAAGGCGGCATCGAGGCCATCTCGCGACTGATGGGCTTTCTGCTGGTCTGCATGGGCGTGCAGTTTATTATTAACGGCGTGCTGGAGATCATTTCGACCTGGCATCCCTGACCGCCCGCGATGCGCAGAGAAAAAAAGCCCGCCGGCGCGATACCGGCGGGCTTTTTTGTGCGACGGAATCAGGAGTGGTGCGGCTGATGGTCTTCCAGCGATACCGGCCAGCGACGGAATATCATCAGCGACCAGACCAGCGCGACCAGCGCCGGAATGGCGCCGACGTAGCCGACGGAGGCCATGGAAAGATGCAGACTCACCTGGCTGCCGACCAGCGCCCCGGCGCCTATGCCGATATTAAAGATACCCGAGAACAGAGACATGGCGACGTCGGTGGCATCCGGAGCGGAGGCCAGCACTTTCACCTGCATGCCGAGACCGATAATCATGATCGCCACCCCCCAGAAGATGCTGAGCAGCATCAGGTGCTGCGGGTTATGCGAGGCCGGCAGCAGCAGCAGCAGGCAGGCGAGCAGCAGGGCAATCGCCAGGCTTATCAGCCCCGACGCGTGCTGGTTACCGAGCTTACCGAACAGAATGCTGCCGATAATACCGGCCCCGCCAAGGATCAGCAGCAGTACGGTGGCAAAGTTGCCGCTCAGGCCCGCTACCGTCTGGACAAAGGGCTCGATATAGCTGTAGGCGGTATAATGAGCGGTCACCACCACCACGGTCAGAATGTACACGCTGACCAGCGCCGGGCGGCGGAACAGCACCGGCAAGCTTTTCAGCGAGCCAGAATGTTCGCTCGGCAGGGTCGGCAGCAGTTTTACGAGGCAGGCCAGGGTGGCTAACGCGCCGAGGCCGATCGCCAGGAAGGTCATCCGCCAGCCAAAGTACTGGCCGATAATGCGCCCGATCGGAATACCAAACACCATCGCCAGCGCGGTACCGGTGGCGATCAGGCTCAGCGCCTGCGCCCGTTTGCCCGGCGGGGCCATGCGGATGGCCAGTGCCGACGTTATCGACCAGAAAACCGCATGCGCAAAGGCGATACCAATGCGGCTAATCACCAGCACGTCAAAATTCCAGGCAAAAAACGACAGGACGTGGCTGGCGATAAACAGAATAAACAGGCCGATAAGCAGGCGCCGGCGCTCCACTTTGCTGGTCAGCAGCATAAACGGCAGCGACATTAACGCCACCACCCATGCGTAGATGGTCAGCATCATGCCCACCTGGGCGGTTTCCATGCCGAAGCTGTCGGCAATATCCGACAACAGACCGACCGGGGCAAACTCTGTGGTGTTAAAAATAAACGCGGCGATGGCCAACGTCACGACACGTAGCCACGCTACCTTGCGTGAGACCGTATTCGTAGTCATAAGCTCTGGACTGGTGATTCAGGGAAAGATGTGACGCTGATCTTAAAACGATTGTTGGCGAAAAGACAATCATTTTGTGATCTGCGTCTCATTTAATCGCAAGGGGCCGGCCGCGGTTAAGCGATTAATTTTGCTATGGATAGTGTCAAGGGGGCGCTTTTATGTCATGTTGAAGGAAAGTAAAAAAAGTAAGGACAGGGTATGCAGGAAATTCAATTTTATCTGGTCGATGCTTTCAGCGATAAAAACTTTGGCGGCAATGCCGCGGCCGTCTGCCCGCTCAGCGAGTGGTTAGCCGACGATGTGCTCCTGAAAATGGCCCAGCAGCATAATCAATCCGAAACGGCTTTCTTTGTCCGTACCGACGAGGGCTATGAGCTGCGCTGGTTTACCACACTCGCTGAGATCAATCTCTGCGGTCACGCGACCCTCGCCGCAGCGCACGTTATTTTCGAATATCTCGACCATCCTTCGGCGACGATTCTCTTTAGCACCCGTTTTGTTGGTGAGCTGCGGGTCACCCGTAATGGCGACTGGCTGACGCTCGATTTCCCTGCGTGGTCGACCTCTCCGGTGGAAAAACCGCCGGCGGATCTGCTGACCGGGCTAGGACTCGAGGCCGCCGTTGAAGTTCGGGAAGGGCGCGATTATCTGGTGGTGCTGGCGGATCGCCAGCAGGTTGAAGCGGTGCGACCGGATATGGCGCGGCTGCGAACGCTTGGCAAAATGATCTGCGTCAGCGCGCCGGATGAAGAGTATGACTTTGTCAGCCGCTTCTTCTGCCCGGGAGAAGGGGTGCCGGAAGATCCGGTCACCGGCTCCGCCCATAGCATGCTGATCCCCTGGTGGGGCGAAAAGCTGGGGAAAACCACCATGATGGCGCGCCAGGTCTCCGCTCGCGGCGGCGACCTGCGCTGCCAGTGGCAGGGCGACCGTGTGCTGATTAGCGGCCAGGCCACCACCTATATGCGCGGAACGGTTTACCTGCGAGGTTAACAATGTGTTTACGCCCGGTGGCGTCCTCTACCGGGCGGATTGGACTTAATGTTGTTCTGCGGCATTAAGGACGGGTGATTTTCCACCTTTGTCATTGATAGGTTCAATTTTACCCATCAGGAACAGGTAGTTGATTATCCCGATAACGACAAGAATGGCCGAGAAAATCAGTGCCCAGTTGAATGAGCCTGTCGCAGCAACGATCGCACCCGTAATGATAGGACCGACTGCGCCTCCCATATTCGAAACCGTATTTTGCAGCCCAGCGACAATTGAGACGCTATTTTTGGGTGCAACATCACCCGGTAAGGCCCAAACCTGCGATGCGGCGACCGTCGTGCCTGATTTTGCGACACACAAGAGAAAGACGGTCATAAACACAGAGTCGGTAAATGGTGCAAAGCCGATACAAAGTGCCATAAGCAAGCCGATAGTCAAAAACAGTTTACGGGTCGCTGTTAGAGACAGTACTTTCTTATGTACCAGACGATCCGAGGCCCAGCCAGCAAAAACTTCAATCACCATCCCGCATAATAAAGGCAGAGCGGCTACCATTCCCATTTTAATAAAATCCATACCTTTTTCTTTTACCAGGTAAGTAGGGAGCCAGGTAATAAAAAAATAGGAGGTATAATTGATGGTAAAAAAGCCGATGCACATTGCCCAAATGTTACGATAACGCAAGAGCTTATACCATTTCATGGGCAATACAGTTTTGTCGCCGTGATGTTGTTTTTGGCCATCACGAATAATACGCACTTCTGAAGGACTGATGCGTTTGTGTTCTTCCGGGTTTTCAGCATAGATAAAATACCAGGCGATAACCCATAAAATGCCCACACTGCCGATAATCAAAAAGGTCAGTCGCCAGTCAAAGGTGTAGATCATCCAGACGATAAGCGGCATGGCAATCGCCCCGCCAAATTTTGACGCACTATCGAATAGTCCGGATACGGTGGCACGTTCTTTATCCGGAAACCAGCGTGCGGCGATCCCTGCGTTGCTGGGGTAGGCGGCGGCCTCGCCAACACCTAAAGCCAGACGCAGTGCCAGAAGTGATTTAAAACCCGTGGCAACACCCATCATCGAGGTGGCAATTGACCACCAGGCGACGGCTAAACCAAGACCTTTTTTCTGACCAAAACGATCGGCGAACCACCCGGCGGGGATCTGTAATAACGAGTATGACCAAAAAAAAGCCGCCATGATAAACCCCATCATTTCGGGGTCGAGTTTCAGTTCATCGATTAAATGTGGGGCTGCGGCAGATAATACTGTCCGGTCGATATAGTTGATGGCAATAGCCAACCACATTAACCCGGCTATCCACCAGCGAATACGAGTAGTGTTAGCTGTCGTGTTCATATATTCGGCTCTAAGTAGATGTTCGTTATATTGGTGGGAATGGCATGCTTCCCACCTCGTTATTTACAGCGAATTCATAATGTTTTCAGGTCGTTCACCACGACAGACGCAGGTAATAATTTTGTTGACGCAGCGCGCGCTAATATTGCTAATTGCGCCATCCGTATATCCAGCAATATGAGATGTTGGCGCAAAATTCGCCAGGCTAAATAAAGGGTGCGTAGCGCAAGGTTCCTCGAGAAAAACGTCAGCTGCGGCTCCGGCGAGGTGTCCTGATTCTAGTGCTTCATACAACGCTTGTTCATCAACAATACCGCCTCTGGAAACATTGATCAGGAATGCCCCTGATTTCATCTGCTGCAGCCGGGCGGCATTAAACATATTTTCAGTTTCCGGGGTTAAAGGGGTATGCAGGCTAATAAAATCACTTTGCGCCGTCAGGGTATCCAGTGAGACATATTCAATCTGGTGTTGTTGTGCAAATTCTCTGTCTGGCCAGGCGTCGGTGGCGAGCACTCGCATATTGAATCCGCGCGCACGTCGCGCCACTTCCTTACCGATATGGCCTAAACCGACGATCCCCAGGGTTTTGCCATACACATCAGTGGCAAAAATACGAGGCCAGTTGCCTGCTTTCGTTTCTCTGATTGCCTGATAAATCTGGCGGGCAGTATTGAGAATTAAGCCAAAAGCAAAATCGGCCACCGCATGCTTGTTGGCATCAGGAACGTTAGTGACAAAAATTTTGCGCTGACGTGTAGCGTTAAGATCGATGTTATCCACACCAACGCCGTGTTTGCAGACAATTTTTAACCTCGGGGCCTTTGCCAGCAGCGATTCATTGATGTCGGTGAAGGCGACAATCATCGCTATGGCATCAGGCAGATGCTGAGCCAGCATCTCTATAGAGGCATCGGCAGGCAACATGACCAGTTCAAGATCGGCCTCTTTCAGTGCCGAAATGGGCGCATCGTCGTATTTGGCGAATGAGGGCGAGGTGCAAATTACTTTCATAACCGTTTCCTGTTTACTGGCGACAATGAGCGTCGCAAATACAAGACCTTGCCCCAGCCAGTGATGGCCGGGGCGGATACGTAAATTAGTGAAGGTAGGTGTTAATGATATTTTTAATCTGCTGCAGCTGGTGGTCACTAAACTGCACCGCGTAGCGGCTGTCGCCCACCTCGTGACCCATTAGCTGCAGGGCTTTCTTCACCGCCGCAGGCGAGAACGCCACTTTATACAGATCGGTGCGCAGGCCCGTTACCTGCTCCTGGGCCTGGCGCGATCCGGCGATATCCCCGGCGTGAAAGCGCGACCAGATGGCGTTAATTTCAGCGGGGGCGACGTTGGCAAGCCCCGAGATGCAGGCCGAGCAGCCGTCGACAAATCCCTGATGGATAAGCGAGTCCGGCCCGTTCAGAACGTCGAAACCGTCGATATCGCGCACCGCGTCGAGAAAGCCTTTCAGGCTGTCGTAGCTGCCGGCGCTATCCTTAATGCCGACGATATTCTCGTGGCGGGCCAGCTGGCGCGCGGTCTCCGGGGCAATAGTGTTCCCGGTGCGGGCGGGAATGTTGTAAAGAAAGAGCGGGACGCTCAGCGCGTCGGCGATCGCCGTATAGTGGTTAATCAGCTCTTCCTGCTTCAAGGGCACGAACCACGGGGTAATGGCCGATACCGCGTCAACTCCGAGGCGGGCGATCTGCTGGCCCAGCCGGCGCGTCTCCCGGGTGGAAACCTCCCCAATATGGGCCACCACCGGCGCGCGACCGGCCGCCTCTTCCACGCAGGTTCTGGCGATGGCGATCTTCTCTTCCTCATTGAGGACAAAAAACTCGCCGTTGGTGCCGCCGCAGAAAATACCGTTGCCTGCGGCGAGCTGGCGCTGCACCTGCTGGCGTAGCGCCGGCAGGTTAAGCGCTCCCTCGGCGGTAAAGGGAGTGACAATGGCGGTGAGTACGCCGCTAATAGCTTTCCTCATTTAACTTTCTCCTGTTAGGCATGTTCTGGATACAGCGTTTGGTAGATGGCCGCGATCTCTTCGCGGCTGACGCTGCATGGGGCATTGTTCATCAGGCGTTTGACGTTTTGCGCCGCTGCGCTGAGGGCGGAAATACTCTCCTGAGGCACGCCTAGCGCGGCCAGGTTGTCCGGCAGCGGCAGTCGTTTGACCAGCGCCGCCAGCCATGCGACCAGCGCATGGGATTTCTCTTCCGCGCTGAGCGTGCGATCTGCATCGGGGATCAGGTCCCAGACTTGAGCGAACTTCGCCACCGCGTGAGGGCGGACCACCCGCATGCAGGGCGCCAGCAGAATGGCGTTGGCCACCCCGTGCGGCAGGTGCCAGGTACCGCCAAGCGGATAGGAGAGCGCATGTACCAGGTGAGTGCCGGCATAGTTGATCGCTGCGCCGCCGTACCACGAGGCCCAGAGCATCTCCAGCTTCGCCGTCAGATCCTGCGGCTGATTTACCGAACGCTCGATATGGCGTACCAGCTTGTGTAAACCGATTAACGCCGCGTTATCGCTCACCGGGTTGGCGACGGTGGAGGTAAAGCACTCCAGCAGATGACACAGAGCATCGATTCCGGTCGACGCCGCGATGCTGGGCGGCATGCTGGTGGTCAGCTCCGGCAGCAGGGCGACATAGTCCGGAAGCAGCACCGGGGAGATGATCCCCACCTTCGTCTGCTGCTCGGGGATCGCCAGAATGGCGTTCGGCGTCGCTTCGGATCCGGTGCCCGCGGTGGCCGGGATTAACAATGAGCAAATTCGTCGTTGCGGCTGCTCGCCTGCCAGCAGGGACGTCAGCGAGGGCGCCTCAGGGTGCAGAAGTACTGACAGCAGTTTTGCTACATCCAGTACGCTCCCCCCGCCGATACCAACGACCATCTGCGGCTGGCTGGCGCCCAGCTGGCTGACGATCTGCGTAACATCGTGATGGTTGGGCTCAGCTGGCACGCTGTCAATGACCTCAACTTCACGTCCTTCAGCCGCCAGCAGGCGATGAATCGCCTGGGTTGCCTCCAGCGCCCCGACGTTCTTGTCGGTCACCAGCAGGATTGAGGTTTTACCGGCCAGCAGCGGGAGCAGGGCCGATGAGGCGCCAGCCCCGCTGATGATTGTGCTGTGTATCGTCGCCACGCGTTTCTCCTTGGTAGTAATTGATTGAATTCAATCATTCATAAATCTTGCCACTCGTCTGATGGGGAAAAGTTATAATTTATACGGCAACTTAATAACTTGAGTTTGCTCACATTTAATCAAATATGATTGAATATAATCAATTTAAGATTTTATCGACTACAAGGCAGGACAATGAACGACGGCAATAACAGAGTGCTGGTGCTGGCGGATGACTTTACCGGGGCCAATGACGCCGGGGTCAGCCTGGCGGAGGCGGGTATGTCGGTGGAAGTGGCCTTCACCGCCGGACAGCCATCAACCGCCCGGGCATTAATTCTCAACAGCGACAGCCGGGCGATGACCGCCGCGGCGGCGGCGGACAAGGTCGCCGCTCTGCTGCGCGGCGCGGCGACATTCGTCTCGCACTGGCAGGTAAAGAAGATTGACTCCACGCTGCGCGGTAACCCCGGCGGCGAACTGGAGGCAATGATGGCGGCGCAAGGCTGCCGGATGGCGGTGGTGGCCCCGGCTTATCCGGCAGCCGGGCGGCATACCCGGGACGGGCGCTGCTATGTGCATGGTGTGCCCCTCGATCAGACCGAATTTGCCAGCGATCCGAAAACGCCGGTGAGCCGGGCGGAGATTAGCGAAATTATCGCCATGCAGAGCCGTCTTCCCTGTCTGACCCTGAACGCTGGCCAGCTTCCGGCGGCATTAGCGACGGCGGGCGAGGAGAAGCGAGTGTTGATTGTCGACGCCTGGGAAGACAGCCATCTGGACCAGGTGATCGACGCCGTTGCGCCCCATGCGCGGGAGACCCTGCTGGTCGGCTCGGCGGGTCTCTGCGAGGCGCTGGCTCGCCGCCTGCGCCGCAGCGAGCAGGGCCCGCTGCTGGCGGTGGTCGGTTCGATGAGCGAGATGGCGCAGCGCCAGGTTGCTGCGCTGCAGGTCCATTCCCGAGTACGGGTGATTGAAATTGATGTCGAACAGGCCTTTAGCGGATCGCCGAAGGAGGAAGCTTCACGGATCGCCGGGGCGCTGCGTGAGGGCCAGCACTGCGTGGTGACCACCCGCCCGAATCACGCCGCCCGGCACGGGATTGAAGCCCGGTGCCGTGAACGCGGTCTCAGCCGCGCCGCCTACGGGGAGCACATCTGCGCCTGGCTTGCCGACGTCACGGCACTGGTGGTGGCGCTGTGCCCACCGGGCGCCCTGTACCTCTCTGGCGGCGATGTAGCCATCGCCGTCGCGCACGCGCTCGGCGCCACAGGGTTTCAGATCCGCGGCCGGGTGGCGGAGTGCGTTCCATACGGGCATTTTCTCGGCGGCCGCTGGTCGCGGCCGGTGATGACCAAAGCCGGAGGATTCGGCACCGACACCACGCTGTTACATGTTGTGAATTTTATTGAGGAGAAACTGAGTGTCTAAGATGATTGCAGTGACAATGGGCGACCCGGCAGGGATTGGTCCGGAGATTATTATCAAATCCCTCGCCGAGGGGGCGCTGAGCGGCGCGCCGGTGGTGGTGGTGGGCTGCGCGCAGACGCTGCGGCGGATCCTGGCGCTAAATATCACACCGCGTGCGGAGCTGCGCATTATTGACCATCCCGCCGAGGCGAGTTTTTCCCCAGCGACCATCAACGTCATTGATGAACCACTCAGCGACCCGCAGGGGCTGCGCCCTGGCGAAGTCCAGGCCCAGGCAGGGGATCTCGCGTTTCGCTGCATCAGGCGGGCGACCGCGCTGGCGCTGGAGGGCGCGGTCGCGGCCATCGCTACCGCGCCGCTGAATAAAGAGGCGCTGCATCTCGCCGGGCACGCTTATCCCGGCCATACCGAACTGCTGGCCCACCTGACGCAGACTACCGATTACGCCATGGTGCTCTATACCGAGAAGCTTAAGGTTATCCATATCACTACCCATATTTCCTTGCGCCAGTTCCTCGATACCCTCAACCAGCCGCGGATTGAGACGGTGATTGGCGTGGCGGATCGCTTTCTGCGCCGCGTCGGCTATCCGCGTCCGCGCATCGCGGTCGCCGGCGTTAACCCGCACGCCGGGGAGAACGGCCTGTTTGGCGATGAAGAGATCCGTATCGTCGCCCCGGCGGTCGCCGCCATGCGGGCGAAGGGAGTGGAGGTGACCGGCCCCTGTCCGCCGGACACGGTGTTTATGCAGTGTCACGAAGGCATGTACGACATGGTAGTGGCGATGTATCACGACCAGGGGCATATTCCGCTGAAGCTGCTGGGATTCTATGACGGGGTGAATATTACCGCCGGGCTGCCGTTTATCCGTACCTCCGCGGATCATGGCACTGCGTTTGATATTGCCTGGACAGGTAAAGCGAAGTCTGAGAGCATGGCAACCTCCATTGAGCTCGCCATGCACATCGCGCAGGAATAACATGAAGGGATATAACCGGTTAGAGCAGATTATGGACTTCCTGAAAAGCCATAATCTGGTGACAGTCGACCAGCTGGTGGCGGCGACCAACGCCTCGCCGGCCACCATTCGCCGCGACCTGATCAAACTCGATCAGGAAGGGGTGATCAGCCGAACGCACGGCGGGGTGACGCTGAACCGGTTTATTCCTTCCCAGCCGACGACGCTGGAGAAAGCCCAGCGCAGTCCGCTTGAGAAGCAGGCTATCGCCAGTGCGGCGGCAGCGCTGGTGAAAGCCGGCGACGCCATTGTGCTTGACGCCGGCACCACCATGATCGAGCTGGCGCGGCAGATCACCCATCTGCCGCTGCGGGTGATCACCAGCGATTTACATATCGCGCTGTTCCTATCGGAATTTAAGCAGATCGAAGTGACGATTATCGGCGGGCGCATCGATGACAGCAGCCAGTCGTGCATCGGCGATCACGGCCGCCGCCTGCTGCAGACCATCTGGCCCGATCTCGCCTTCGTCAGCTGCAACGGCTGGGACCTTGAGAAGGGGATCACCGCCCCGACGGAGGAAAAGGCCGCCCTGAAGCGCGATCTGATGGCCAATGCCCGGCGGCGTATCCTGCTGGCGGACAGCTCCAAATACGGCGCCTGGTCACTGTTCAACATCGCTCCGCTGGCGTCGTTGACCGATATCGTGACCGACGCCCACCTGCCGGATAAAACCCGCGAGGCGCTGGAGACCCTTTCCCCGCAGCTGATCATTGCCGACTGACTCGCAGGCTGCCGTCAGGGCAGACGGGCGATATTGGCCTTGATCACCGCGATCGACTGGCTGAACTTCGCCTGCTCTTCGCCGGCCAGCTGCAGTTCGATGATCTGCTTCACGCCACCCTGGGCCAGCACCGCCGGCACCCCAGCCGCCGCGCCGCTGACCCCGTACTCGCCGTCAAGAATGCAGGAGACCGCCAGCGCGCGGTGGCTGCCGGTGAAGATATTGCGGCAGATCTCGGCGATGGTCCCTGCCACGCCATATTCGGTGCAGCCTTTACCCGCGTAGATCTCAAATCCCAGCTTGCGCACTTTGTCAGCCATCGCCTCGCGATCGAGCGGCAGGCCGGTGCGCTGCTGGTAGAGGTCGGCGATTGGCGTGCCATATACCGAGGAGTGCGACCACACCGGAAACTGGGTATCGCCATGCTCGCCGAGGATAAAGGCGTCGATGCTCTGGGCGCCAATCTCCAGTTCCTGCGCCAGCAGGCGACGCAGGCGGGTGGTATCCAGCCAGACGCCGGTGCCCAGCACCTGGCTGCGCGGCAGGCCGGAAAGCTGCCATACCTGCCAGGTGATGATGTCGCAGGGGTTGGTGGCCACCAGAAAGATGCCGTTAAATCCGTTGGCCATCATCGTCGGCACAATGCTCTTCACAATCTTCGCGGTGGAGGTTAGTTCATCCAGCCGGCTCTGGCCGGGGCGCAGCGCGCCGCCGGAGACGGTGATCACCGCGATATCGACATCGGCGCAGTCGCTGGCCTCGCGGGTGGAGATGGTCATCATCCCCGGCAGGTAGGCCGCGGCGTCGCTCAGGTCCTGAGCGTGGGCCTCAGCGCGCTGTTGGTTAAGGTCGACGAGGATCAGCTCCTCGCAAATGCTCTGGTTGAGCAGGGCGTAGGCCGCCGACGCGCCGACATTGCCGGCGCCAATAATCATCACTTTACGGGCTTTGGTGTGCATATTCAGATCTCAAGTACGAACAGCAGGGGATAAAATTACTGTGTTTCAGTTGGTTAGCGCAATAGGCGGGCGGCAATATAAGTTAATGCTATGTCGGGAAAAGCCGCCGGCCGCGCTACAGTGGGGTAAAAAAGGAGCTCAACTATGTACACCATCACCGACATCGCCCCTACCGACGCCGAATTTATCGCCCTGATTGCCGCCCTCGACGCCTGGCAGGAGACCCTCTACCCGGCGGAGAGCAACCACCTGCTGGACCTTAGCCAGCTGCCGCCGCAGACGGTCATCGCCCTGGCGATCCGCAGCCCGCAGGGCGAGGCCGTTGGCTGCGGGGCTATTGTCCTCAGTGAGGAAGGCTTTGGCGAGATGAAGCGGGTCTATATCGATCCCCAGCACCGCGGCCAGCAGCTGGGAGAAAAGCTGCTGGCGGCGCTGGAAGCGAAAGCGCGTCAGCGCGACTGCCATACCCTGCGCCTGGAGACCGGTATCCATCAGCATGCGGCCATCGCCCTCTACACGCGCAACGGCTACCAGACCCGCTGCGCGTTTGCGCCGTATCAACCCGATCCGCTCAGCGTGTTTATGGAGAAACCACTGTTTGCCGATCTTCGTTCAGCAGCGCTATAAACGCCTCCAGCTGGCGGGTTTTGGCGCCCCGGCGCCACACCAGCCAGGTGGTGAGCCAGCGCCACTCTTCGGCCAGCGGCCAGGCGGAAACCTGCTGATGGCCGGGCATACTCTCCAGCATGCTGCGCGGGATCAACGCCAGGCCGGCGCCGGCGATGACGCAGGCCAGCATCCCGTGGTAAGACTCCATCTCGTGGATCCTGCCCGGGGTCGCTCTGTCGGCATGAAACCAGCTCTCAAAATGCCGGCGATAGGAACAGTTGGCGCGAAAGGCGTAGACGTTGGCCCCGTTCACTTCGCTGGCGCGGGTGATGGGTGCGTGGCCGTAGGGGGCGACGATCATCATCTCTTCAGGGAACACCGGCAGCCCCTCCAGGCCCGGATGCACCAGCGGGCCGTCGACAAACGCGGCGCTCAGGGCGCCCTCCAGTACGCCGTCGATCATCGTCCCGGAAGGGCCGGTTGAGAGCGCCAGATGAATTTTCGGGTAGCGCTGATTAAAGTGGGCCAGAGTGCTGGGGATCCGTACCGCCGCGGTGCTCTCCAGCGAACCAAGTGAAAACAGCCCCTGGGGTTCGTCGCCCGCCACCACCATTCGCGCCTCGTCCACCAGGGCGAGGATCTGCTGGCTATAGCGCAAAAAGCTGTGTCCCGCAGGCGACAGGCGCAGGCGCTGGTTCTCGCGGATAAACAGCTCAACGCCGAGGTCGGCCTCCAGCTGGCGGATGCGGGTGGTGAGGTTGGACGGCACGCGATGCACTTTCTGCGCCGCCTGGGTAATGCTGCCGGTGCTGGCGACAGCGTTAAACATCTCTAGCTGAGTCAGGTCCATGATATTCTTCTTTTGTGAATGCGTTGCTTAATATTATTCATTTTCAATGAATGGAAAGGTAAGCCAGAATACGGACACTTCGCAAGCAACGAGAGAGAATAATGATGAATTTATCTGCAACGCACGCCGTCTCCGTCAATCCGACTACCGGTGAGGTGGTCTCCTCGCTGCCGTGGGCCAGCGAACGCGAGGTCGACGCTGCCATCGCGCTCGCCGCGGCGGGCTATCGCCAGTGGCGTCAGACGCCGCTTGCCGACCGCGCCGATGCCCTGCGCCGCATCGGGGCCGCGCTGCGCGCCCGCGGTGAAGAGGTGGCCCAGATGATCACCCTTGAGATGGGCAAGCCGATCGCTCAGGCGCGCGGTGAGGTGGCGAAATCGGCCAACCTCTGCGACTGGTACGCTGAACACGGCCCGGCGATGCTGGCGACGGAAGCTACCCTGGTGGAAAATAACCAGGCGGTAATTGAGTATCGTCCACTGGGCGCCATACTGGCGGTGATGCCGTGGAACTTCCCGGTCTGGCAGGTGATGCGCGGCGCGGTGCCGATCCTGCTGGCCGGCAACAGCTATCTGCTGAAGCATGCCCCGAACGTGATGGGCAGCGCCCGTCTGCTGGGCGAAATTTTTGCCGCCGCCGGCCTGCCGGATGGTGTATTTGGTTGGGTGAACGCCACCAATGACGGCGTTTCGCAGATTATCAATGACGACCGCATCGCGGCGGTGACCGTCACCGGCAGCGTCCGCGCCGGGAAGGCGATTGGCGCCCAGGCGGGCGCGGCGCTGAAGAAATGCGTGCTTGAGCTGGGAGGATCCGATCCCTTTATCGTGCTCAACGATGCCGATCTCGATGAAGCGGTGAAAGCCGCCGTCACCGGCCGCTATCAGAACAGCGGCCAGGTGTGTGCGGCGTCGAAACGCTTTATTCTCGAAGCCGGCATTGCCGAGGCCTTCACCCGCAAATTTGTCGACGCCGTGGCAGCGCTGAAGATGGGCGACCCGCGCGATGAGCAAAACTACGTCGGACCGATGGCGCGGTTCGATTTACGCGATGAACTGCACCAGCAGGTAACGGCGACCCTTGATGAAGGAGCGACTCTGCTGCTGGGCGCGGAAAAAATCGAAGGGGCGGGCAACTACTATGCGCCAACGGTGCTGTGCAACGTCACCGCCGGGATGACCGGCTTTCGTCAGGAGCTGTTTGGTCCGGTAGCAACCCTGACCACCGCTCGCGACGCTGACCATGCACTGGCCCTCGCCAACGACAGCGAGTTTGGCCTGTCCGCCACGGTCTATACCACCGACGAGGCGCAGGCCCAGCGCTTTGCCCGCGAGCTGGAGTGCGGCGGCGTCTTCCTCAATGGCTACTGCGCCAGCGACGCCCGCGTGGCCTTCGGCGGCGTGAAGAAGAGCGGTTTTGGCCGCGAGCTGTCGCATTTTGGCCTGCACGAGTTCTGTAATGCGCAGACCGTCTGGAAAGACCGTCGCTAATCAACGTTAGCCCCTGACGACCGTCATCCACGTCTGCTATACTCGCCCACCGAATTTTGATGGTGGGCAAGGAGCCGCGTGTGGCGACGGTTATCAATAATGCAATGCTGGAAGCCATTCTGGCAGAAATCAGGCCGCTGATTGGCCGCGGAAAAGTGGCGGATTATATTCCGGCGCTGGCCAGCGTCAGCGGCGACAAGCTTGGTATCGCGATCAGTACGGTGGACGGTCAGCACTTTGCCGCTGGCGATGCCCATGAACGTTTTTCCATCCAGTCAATCTCCAAGGTATTGAGCCTGGTGGTGGCCATGAACCACTATCAGGAGGAGGAGATCTGGCAGCGGGTGGGGAAAGATCCTTCCGGCCAGCCCTTTAACTCGCTTCTGCAGCTGGAGATCGAGCAGGGCAAACCGCGCAACCCGTTTATCAACGCCGGGGCACTGGTGGTCTGCGACATGCTGCAGAGCCGGCTCAGCGCCCCGCGTCAGCGGATGCTGGAGATTGTCCGCCGTCTGAGCGGCGTGGCCGATATCGCCTACGATCCGGTGGTGGCTCGCTCAGAGTTTGAGCATTCGGCGCGCAACGCCGCCATCGCCTGGCTGATGAAATCCTTTGGTAACTTCCATAACGACGTCGCCACCGTGCTGCAGAACTATTTCCACTACTGTTCGCTGGAGATGAGCTGCGTTGAGCTGGCGCGAACCTTTCTGTTTCTCGCCGACCGCGGCATTGCCCCGCATCTCGACGCGCCGGTTATTGCGCCCATCCAGTCCCGCCAGGTGAATGCCCTGATGATGACCAGCGGCATGTACCAGAACGCCGGTGAATTCGCCTGGCGCGTTGGCCTGCCGGCGAAATCAGGCGTCGGCGGCGGGATCGTGGCGATTGTCCCGCAGGAGATGGCGATCGCCGTGTGGAGCCCGGAGCTTGACGACGCCGGGAACTCGCTGGCCGGCGTGGCGATGCTGGAAAAACTGACTCAGCGGATGGGGAGGTCGGTGTTCTGATGGTCGATCAGGATCGCTTGTTTGCGCGCCTGGCGCGCTCGACGTTTCGCTCACGCTTCCGTCTGGGGGGGAAAGAGCGGCAATATTGTCTCGATAAGGGACCGGAGATTATCGATCGGCATGCCGCAGACTTTATTCGCCAGCGGCTGGCGCCCGCTGCGCCGATCAATGATGGCAAGCAGACGCCGATGCGCGGTCACCCGGTGTTTATCGCCCAGCACGCAACCGCTACCTGCTGTCGCGGCTGCCTGGAAAAATGGCATGCCATTCCCCACGGCCGCGCGCTGAGCGAGCCGGAGCAGGACTATATCGTGCAGGTCATCCACCGCTGGCTGGTGCTACAAATGAATGCGCCGTCTGTGCGCTAATTTGCATTTGATCGGCGCCGGAGTATGCCTGATAAATATTCTCATGTTATGATAATCCGCTAACTAACTATTAACATAATAATTTCCTGAAACAATTAGACGGATAATTACTGAATGTCTTCACTGTCGATTCGGTCATTTACGCTGTTTCGTGAAGAACAACCCGTGCGCGATGCATTGGTCTTATTTACGTTAACGCTACTGCTGCATTTTCTTGGCGCTATGCTGCGTCTGGTGCAGGAGCTCTCTTTCTTCTGGCCGCTCAATGCAGTGATGGCCGGGATTTTTGCACGCTATGTATGGCTTAACCGCAGCTATTTTTATGCCGTCTGTTTTGCGGCAATGCTGGTCTATGACGGATTAACCTCGCGCTGGGGTATGGGCTTTGCCTCATTGCTGATTAACTTTTCCAATATTGTCTTTATTGTGACGCTGGCGCAGCTGGTACTGTGGGATAAACGTCGCGCCGACTCCATGCCGGGCCCGATAAACGCGCTTAATTTATTCTGTTTCTGCCTGTTAGCCGCCTTACTGTGCGCAGCGGTCGGCGCGCTGGGGTCGGTGGATGTTGAACGCGCCACCTTCGTTCCCCAGCTGGCGGACTGGTTTAGCGAACAGTTCTCGACGGCGGTATTGATCCTGCCCTTTATTCTGACCCTGACGCTGCCTTCGGCATTAAGCGGTTTTCGCTTTCGCCAGCTGCTGCCGGTGCTGGCGCTGGTCCTGTCAATTGCGCTTGGCGTGGCGGTAGGCGGCGCGGGCAGCATTACCTTCCCGTTACCGGCTTTGATCTGGTGCGCTGTACGCTATCCGCTGCCGCTGACCTGTCTGCTGACTTTTCTCACTGGCATCGGCGAAATACTGCTGGTCGCTAATTCGTTAATTCACTTTTCGCCAGATGCGCGAATGCAGCCGTGGCAGCTGTTCTCCACCCGCCTCGGAATTGCCGCCATGCTGATTAGCCCGGTGATTGTCGCATCCAGTGTCGAAGCGATTAACACGCTGGTGAAGCAGCTGGCCCTGCGCGCCGATTTTGACTTTCAGACCCGCGTCTATTCTCGTTCCGGACTGAGCGAAGCGTTGAAGCGTCAGACGCTGCCGGCGGATAAGCTGCTGACGGTGATGGTGCTGGATATCGATGGCTTCAAACGGGTGAATGATGCTCTGGGCCATGAAGGCGGCGATTGCGTGCTGACCCAGTTTGCCCAGCAGGTTCGACAGCTGGTGGGTGAGCAGGGGATGGTGGCCCGTATCGGCGGCGAAGAGTTTGCGGTGGCCGCCGTCGTCGACAGCGCCCAGCAGGGCTATCTGCTGGCGGAAAAGATCCGTCACGGGGTGGAGTCGCAGCCTTTCGGCCTGGGCCAGAACCCGATCCACCTGACCATCAGTCTGGGACTGGAGACGCGCGAGGTAGGCCACGCCCGCATCACCGAGCTGTTTAACCAGCTGCTGTTGGCGGCGGACGATGAGATGGTGAAAGCCAAACAGAGCGGTCGTAACCAAATTTGTATGCCGACGCTGACCGAAAGCGCGCCATAAGAAAATCCTATCGGGATCCTGCTTGTGCTAATTTTTGGTTAAAAACATAGTGATGTGGTCGATAACAGGGAGCTTTTATGACCACATCCTTTTCACTGCGCACGCTCTCGCGTGACGATATTCTCCATCACCTCCCGGCATTAAGCGAGATCCTGGCAAGCTGCGTCAACGGCGGCGCCTCGGTGAGCTTTATGCTGCCTTTCGCGCCGCAAACGGCGATAACGTTCTGGCAACGCACTGCCGACAGCGTGGCGGCCGGGGAGCGCATTGTGCTGGCCGCCTTCGACGCGGAAGAACGTCCCGTTGGCACCGTGCAACTTATCACCAGTCAACCGGAAAACCAGCCCCATCGAGCGGATGTCGCCAAATTATTGGTTCACCAAAATGTCCGCCGCCAGGGGATCGCCCAGGCGTTGATGAGCGAGCTGGAGCGCATTGCCCGGCGGGAAAGGAAGACGGTGCTGGTGCTGGACACGGCGACCGGTAGCGGGGCGGAACAGTTCTATGCCCGCTGCGGCTGGGAAAAAGTGGGGGAAATTCCGCGCTATGCGCTGATGCCCGACGGCGAAATGACTGCCACCTCACTATTCTATAAGTTTCTGCCCTGACGGCCGCTATTGCAGATTGCTTTGATCAAAACAGGGTTTCACTGGTAGCAAAACCTGATAACTTATTGGACCAATTACTCAGGTTGTATGACTACTATTAGAGGGAACCCATTGTGAAAACTTTAAACCGTCGTGATTTCCCCGGCGCGCAGTACCCTGACCGTATCATCCAGTTTGGGGAAGGTAACTTCCTGCGCGCATTCGTTGACTGGCAGATCGACCTGCTCAACGAGCATACCGACCTGAATGCGGGCATCGTGGTCGTGCGGCCTATCGCCACAGATTTTCCGCCTTCGCTGAACACCCAGGATGGCCTGTACACGACTATTATTCGCGGCCTGAACGAGCAGGGCGAAGCGGTCAGCGATGCACGTCTTATCCGCTCGGTCAACCGGGAGATCAGCGCTTACGCAGACTTCGACGCTTTTTTACGCCTGGCGCATAACCCGGAGATGCGGTTTGTCTTCTCCAACACCACCGAGGCGGGCATCAGCTACCATGCCGGGGATCGGTTTGACGACGCGCCGCCGGTCAGTTATCCGGCGAAACTGACCCGTCTGTTGTTTGAGCGTTACCAGCATTTCGCCGGTGCGGCCGACAAGGGATGGGTGATTATTCCCTGCGAGCTGATAGATTATAACGGCGAGGCGCTGCAGGCGCTGGTGCTGCGCTATGCTAGCGAATGGGAACTGCCGCAAGCATTTATCACCTGGCTGACCTCAGCAAATACCTTCTGTTCGACGCTGGTGGATCGCATTGTGACCGGCTATCCGCGTGATGAAGTGGCGGCTCTCGAGGCGCAGACCGGCTATAAAGATGCTTTCCTTGATACCGCCGAGCATTTTTACCTGTTCGTTATCCAGGGACCTGCCTCGCTGGAGGCCGAGCTGCGTCTCGATAAACTGCCGCTGAATGTGCGCATTGTGGACGATATTAAGCCGTATAAAGAACGCAAAGTGGCGATCCTTAACGGGGCGCACACCGCGCTGGTGCCGGTGGCCTTCCAGGCCGGGATCGACACCGTGGGTGAGGCGATGAACGACGCGGAGATTTGCGCGTTTGTCGAAAAAGCGATTTATGACGAGATTATTCCGGTGCTGGATCTGCCGCGCGATGAGCTGGTGTCATTCGCCAGCGCCGTGACAGGGCGCTTCCGTAATCCCTATATTAAACATCAGCTGCTCTCGATTGCGCTCAACGGCATGACCAAGTACCGCACCCGTATTCTGCCGCAGCTGCTGGCGGGGCAGAAAGCGCATGGCGCGCTGCCGCCGCGTCTGACCTTTGCCCTGGCGGCGCTGATCGCCTTTTACCGGGGAGAGCGGGATGGTGAGAGCTATCCAGTGCAGGATGACGCCGACTGGATATCGCGCTATCAAACGCTGTGGGCCCGCCATCGCGATGGCCAGATGAGCACTCGCGAGCTGGTCACCGCCGTGCTCAGCGTGGCGGATCACTGGCAGCAGGATCTGAGCCAGATCCCGGGGCTGGTGGAGCTGGTGACTGCCGACCTTGACGCTATCCTGACCTGCGGTATGCGCGACGCCGTCAAACCTCTTTGCTGATAGTCCATCTATACACCCGGCTGCGGCCGGGTTGTGCAGGATTTTTATTAGTTACAACATACTATTATACTAACCTGTAACAGCCGGTCAGTGACTCCTCTGCATTCGGCTTTTTAGTGCCAAATCGTTCCGAACAGCAGGAGAATTATGGCCGAAGCGCTTGAACAAATATCTGCGCAGGAAAATAATGACCTCAACTCATATCTCCTGCCAATATTCGCAGGCTAATGCATTCATCTGTAAGGAAACTCTCATGGTCATCGATATCCGGGAAGTACGGCCCCACGACAAAGCCGAATGGCTTCAGCTTTGGCAAGGCTACACTCGTTTTTACGGTAGCCCGCAGCCGGAAGAGGTGACCGAATACACCTGGCAGCGGATGCTGGATGTAAACTCGTCTGTATTGGGTAGAGTCGCGGTGGTGGATGATGCGGTGGTCGGCTTCGCTATCTGTGTTCTTCATGAGGGAACCTGGGTTACCACGCCGATCTGCTATCTGGAGGATCTGTTTGTCGATCCCGCCTTCCGTGGACAAGGTATTGCCAGAACCATGATTAAGTCGCTGCAAAGCGAAGGGGCGGACAAAGGCTGGTCGCGGCTGTACTGGCATACGCGCCGTGATAATCCCGCCCGTCATCTGTATGATGAGTTTACCCTGGCTGACGATTACGTACGCTACAGGATCACGCTTGAGTCCTGAAGCGGTAAGAGGTTGTTAAGCTTTTCCCGCTATAACAGGGGAAACAGGCTCAGGAGAAGCAACGATGGAAAAACGTCTTGAAACAGTGGTCAATGTGATTATGTTTCTTTCGCTATTGGCAACGGCCTGGGATCTCTCGCTGGTGCATCATCTCGCGTGGTAGTAAATTATATCATCTGAAACGCGGCGCCTCTTGCGGCGCCGCCTGTCTCATTCATCCGCCATCTTCCCTGCGCTAAAACTCCAGTCCTCCAGTTGGTTAAACTGGATAACCACCATCACGTCCTGCGGGCTGACCGCCATCTCATCGTCTAACCGTGCGCAGAGCCGACGATAGAGTCCTTGTTTCTGCGCCCGGCTGCGCGGTTTTCCAGCGAAAATATGAAACAATACGAAGCGGGCGCTGCGTCCTTCGCTGAGGTAGTGCGGGTCGTAAATGCGCTGCTCATCGGCGGCCCGTTCGATAAACTGAAATCTATCTGCTGACGGAACGTCGAACTCCGCCACCAGACACTCATGAAAGAGCGCCGACAATTGAGCAAACTCCGCGGGACGCCAGGCTGTGCCAAGCGAAATTCGGGTCAAGGGCATGACGCCTCTTGCGCGTTCAGGCAGGTCAGGGCGCTGGCCGCCGCCGGCCAACCGGCATAGAACGCCAGATGGGTAAACAATTCGACAATTTCTTCCCGGCTCAGGCCATTCTGATAGCCGAACGCGATGTGCCACGGCAGCTGTTCAGTTTTGCCCTGCGCCGTCAGGGCGGAAAGGGTGATCAGGCTGCGTTCGCGGGGCGACAGCTCGCTACGCGCCCAGATATCGCCAAACAGCACCGTTTCGGTCAGCTCGGCTAGCTTTGGCGCGATAGCAGCCAGCGTTCGGCGATCGACAGGAGGAGTACTCATAGTGATTCTCTTTGCAGGTTAAAGGAGTCATCACTGTCGCACGCTGACTAAGATATTGAATATCGCAACGTTCGGGATTATCAATCCTGAAAATCAGGATGGTATAGCCGATCCTTTACACCTTTCATCACTCCGCTTTTCTGCCCACCTATCCCAACGGTCAGGCGGCGATCTTTCGCGCCACGATAAACAGCCGTGGGAAACGCAGGAGCACCTTCCCGTTACACTGTAACGGATAGTGTGCGGCCAGCAATGCGAGATAGCGTGTGAGAAACGCGCTTCCGGCCTGCTCGTCCAGGCCTGCCAGATAGGGGCGTAACCCGGTGCCCTGCAGCCAGTCGACAATCGCCTGATGAGAAGCAAGGGGATGGAAATAGGTGGTGCGCCAGATATCAACTTCGCAACCCTGGCGGCTGAGCAGATCGTACCAGGCGGCGGGCGGGAGTAACGGCTGGCGTCCACGGTCCGGCAACCCCATCTCGCTGGCAACCTGACGCATCAGGGTATGGGAAGGTTCCTGCCAGTTATCCGGCATCTGCACTGCCAGCGTTCCGTTGTCCGCCAGCTGGTTTACCAGATGGGGGAAAAGCGTCTCATGATCCGTCAGCCACTGCAGAGAGGCGTTGGCATAGATCACATCTGGCGGTTGCGCAGGCCGCCAGCGGGCAATATCGGCATCAATGAATTCGCAGTCGGGTAAGGCCTGCGCCGCCTGGATCAGCATGGCCGGGGAGTTATCGATACCGACGATCGTCGCCAACGGCCAGGCGGCGCGTAGCAGGCGGGTGCTGTTTCCCGGCCCGCAGCCGAGGTCGACGGCGTGCTCGACCTGCAGATGGGCAATACGCGAGAGCAGGTCGGCCGCGGGGCGGGTACGTTCAGCGTCAAATTGCAGATACAACGAAGGATTCCAGTCGGCCATCGGGTGCAGTTCCTGTGTGAGGAGGGAGACAGGGAAAAGCATAGAACGCGTCAGGCGGCATGTCAGTGGTTAATGAACCTCAGCGGTCACCTTTGTGCGTGACAGTGTCACAAAATAGAACGTGGCTGGATTGCGCCTGCGCTGTTGGCCGAACCTGGGATTGAGACATGGCAGGGAAAGTCTCTGCGCCCGTGGCGGGCGCAGGAGCCTATTCGGCGTTTTTGAGCGCCTCGGCGCGGCTGGCGGTGGCGTAGACAAAATCCAGCATCGGCTCGAGATCGGTGTCATAGCCAGCCTGAATAATTTTTCCTCGCAGCCATTCGATTTCACTGGTGATATCGGGAGGAAAAATGTTGTTATCCTGCGCCCGGCGCAGCCATTTCAGCAGAAAGTTATTCTTTCCCCTGATACCACCCGCTTTTTTCGATTTTCCGTGCATCTTCAGCGCGACCAGGACGCAGTAATAGAAATGAACGCGCTGATTAAAACTTTGGTGCATGTCTGTGTTTCCCGCCAGAATCAGGAATTCACCGTGTGGGTCAGTGATTCGGATTGGACTACGGTACCGGGCTGGATCGTTGCGCGAACTCTGTTGTCTACCAGTACCGTCCATGCATCTGTTGCCAGACGCTGACGGGATGTTGGCACGGAAGCCGAATCGTCGTCAATTGCCGATTCATTTTTTGCCGGCGTCATCGGACCGCGGCGGCCCGCGAACCGGGCCACACTACTCTCTGGCGACAAGCCGCTGTTGCCGATGTACGCGGAAAATCAGCAGGAATGCGAGCGCCACCACGATCGCCGCCAGCAGATACAGCGTGGCGAGATCGTAGAACCCGGCGACCCAGCCGGCCAGCGGCCCGGTCAGGCCCAGCGCCAGATCAAGAAACGCCGAGTAGGTGCCGAGGGCGGTTCCCTGATTTTGCTCTTCCACCTGTTTTACCGCCTCAACTCCTAAAGCCGGAAAGACCAGCGAGAAACCCGAACCGGTGAGAAAGGCGCCGACGCCGGCCATCCATGCTGATGGCGCCAGCCAGATAAGCAGCAGGCCGAGACTTTCGATGATGAAGCAGGCCAGGGAGACCGGGACTCCGCCAAAGCGGGTAATGGTATTTCCCAGCACCAGGCGAACGCAGATAAAGCCGACGCTGAACAGCGAAAGGGTAAACGCGGCGCCCTGCCAGCTGTGCGCGGCGAAGTAGAGGGTGATAAAGGTGGCGATAACGCCGAAACCGACGGTGCCAAAGGCCAGCCCCAGGCCGTAAGGCCAGATTTTTCGCACCACCGCGTGAAAGGGCGCTCTGGCGCCGGCGGTCACCTTGACGTCCTGGCGGGTACGAGCGAACAGCAGACCGATGGCCGCGACCAGCACTACCACCGTAGCAAAGCCGCTGATGCCAAAATAGTGATTGAGGGTAACTCCCAGCGGCGCCCCGACCGCCATCGCCACATAGGTCGCCACGCCGTTCCAGGAGATAACCCGTGACGTGTGGATCGCGCCGACGGTTTTGATCCCCCACAGGGTGGCGCCGGTGGCGGTAAAGCTCTCGCCGACGCCGAGAAACACCCGGCCCGCCAGCAGCGCGGCAATGGCCAGCATCGGCGTTGCCTGCAGGACTACCGCCAGTAGCGTGAAGGCGCCACTGAGCAGGCAGCAGACGATCCCAAGGCTGACCACTTTTTTCGGCCCCCAGATATCGGTATAGCGCCCGGCGTGCGGCCGGCTTACCAGCGTCGATATGTACTGCAGACTGATCACAATTCCGGCCACAAAGGTGCTGTAGCCCAGCTGATAGTGAATATAGCCCGGCAGTACGGCCAGCGGCAGACCAATGGAGAGATAGCAGATACAGGTAAAAACAACGATCGAAATAATGCGCAAATTGAGTTGTGTAGTGCTGACGGAAGTGCTCATAGGGATAAGAGGTTAATACAACGGGATGTGTAGCATAGCGCGCCGTGAGGACGCTGGCGAGGCGCGACAGCGTTTTATCGGTAACCGACGGGAACGATATTTGTACGAATGTAAATAACTGCTTTTACAGCGCTCAACGCCCGCCTCGCTCAGCGTCAGCTCGCCGCCATACCCGACGAATCACACACCATGCCCCAGGCGCGGTTTTGCAATACCGTGCGGTAACCGTCCCGGTCGACGAAAGTGACGCCATTGACCTCCCAGTAAGGGTTAAACGCCGTAACGCGCAGAAATCCGGCGGCATCCATGGCTGCGCACTGTGCCTCCCATGCCGCCTGCTGCGGATAGTACAGCACCAGCAGATCTTCATCGCCTGGCGAGGGGGGGACGGGATGGTGGCGGCAGTGGGTGAATTCCAGATGCCAGCCCGCTTCGGGCGCGCCGAGCATTATCCCGCTGAATCCTTCATGATCGGTAAAGCTGCCGAGCAGCTCGAGTCCCAGCCCGGCGCAATACATGCTGGCGGTGGTGTCCAGTTCGCTGACCGGCCTGGCAATGCGCATATGACAGAACGACATAATGACTCCCGTGAGCATAAGTTGAGTTGATACTGTACCGGTAAATCGGCCCGGCGTGTGTTAAGCCGTGCCCAGGCGCCACCTTCTCTCTGTAAATACCATAGCGGACTAACATCCGCCTTGCGCCAACATTACCTCTTAATCATAATGAAAAAAGAATCATTCAATCTTATTATTCTTAAATTGAGAATCATTGTGGGGTGGTGGATGAATAACCAATCGCGCCAGGCCTTATGGCTGGCACTGGCTGGATCGATAGTACTGATGATCGGCATGGGCTACGGGCGCTTTGCCTTCACCGGCGTGCTGCCGCTTATGCTTAATGAAGGTCTGTTAACCCTGCACGAGGGCAATCTCGCCGCGTCGGCCAATTACGCTGGCTATCTGGTCGGTGCGTTGCTGCTGGCGCGGGTGCAGCCTGGGGCCGCCACCCGACTGAGTATTATCTCCGCCGGGTTGACCATCGCCAGCCTGGCGCTGCTGGCCTGGGTGAGCTCGCCGTGGACCATTATTACGCTGCGCGCCGTCGCCGGCGCGCTGAGCGCGATAACGCTGATTGCAGGTTCGCTGTGGCTGCTGGAACATATGGGGCATCATCACGGGGCGCCGTTGCTGTATGCCGGGGTGGGGCTGGGGATATTTATCTCCGCGGAGGGGATCGCCCTTGGACATGCCCTGAGCCTCACCAGCCAGCAGATCTGGCTGCTCTGCGCATTATGCGCCGGTCTGCTGCTGGCGCTGGCGATCCGTTGGCTGCTGACTCCGCCGGCTGCACTGGTGCGGGCTTCCCATGTTGAGACCTCCCTGCCTGCGTCCGGGAGCGATACCCGTCGCGCGGCGTGGCGACTCTTGATGGTTTACGGCCTGGCGGGCTTCGGCTATATCATCACCGCCACTTATCTGCCGTTGTTTCTGTCCGGTTCGCTGCAGAGCGTTGACCCGGTCCATCTGTGGGCGCTGTTTGGTCTGGCGGCCGCGCCGTCCTGCCTCATCTGGCATAAGCTGGTGCTAAAGTGGGGATACCGGCAAGCGCTGACCCGCAACCTGCTCGTCCAGGCGCTTGGCGTGATCCTTCCAGCCTGCAGCGCTTCATTGCTGTTTTGCGTGCTAAGCGCGCTTTTGGTGGGCTTTACCTTTATGGGCACCGTAACCATTGCGCTACCGAAGGCGAAAAGTCTCAGCCATCAGGTGAGCTTCAATATGATTGCCGCGATGACTGCACTGTACGGTGTGGGACAGATTGCCGGGCCGCTTATCGCCGGCGCGCTGTATCAGATCGCGGCTTCATTTAACCCGGCGCTCTATGCCGCGGCGCTGGCGCTGCTGATTGCCGCAGGGCTGGTCTTTACCGAACGCCAGGCTTAGCCAATCGCCACGCTTTGCAGCAGCTTGCGCCACTCGCTCAGGGCGGGGGCGCTCAAGCCGCTGCGCCAGATAAGCTGGGTGGTCGCCTCGCACAGCGGTTCGCTAAGGCAGTTTTCGGGAAGCGTCATCAGCGACAGCACGCTCTGCGGCAGCAGGCAGGCGTAGCGCCCGGACGCCACGCAGGCAAGCATGCTGTGATAGGAATTGACCTCATGCACCTCGACGGCCGCCTGCTGTTCCGCCAGCCAGCGTTCTCCCAGCGCGCGGTAGCTGCAGCCGCTGGCAAATGCCGCAAACCGCAGCGGACCCGGGGTCTGCGGACGGACCAGCATCAGGGTTTCATAAAACACCGGGGTGAATGCCAGCTCGGCGGGACAGGCCGGTTGCCCATCGGCCCCTGGCGGCAGGCAGACCAGCGCGGCATCAAGGGCGGCGGTTAACACCCCCTCGGTTAACTGGCGGGTCGGTTGGGTGATGAGGGTGATATCCACCTGTGGGCACTGCTGTTGGAAGCGGGTAAGCAGCGGCGGCAGCCGGCTGGCGGCGGTCGCCTCCATCGCGCCCAGACGCAGACTGCCGCCTGGGGTTGTCGGATGCAGAGCCTGCTTTGCCTCTTCCGCCAGGCTCAGGATCCGCCGGGCATAGCTGAGAAACTGCACGCCTGCCGGGGACAACACCATTTTTTTGTTGCCGCGAACGAAGAGCTCAACGGCAAGCTCCTCTTCCAGCTGCTGAATGCGGGTCGTGATATTGGACTGTGCGCGGCCCAGCCGTTTTGCTGCCTGGGTGACGCTCTGCGTTTCTGCCACCTGAATGAAGATCTCGAGTGTGCTGTGGTTCATATTTTTCTTCTCAATACGATAATAATGTTGATCTTACCATCTTTAAAGGAGATGGTAAGCCTCCAGCATCGTTAATGCATGAGGAAACCATGAGCAACCCGCTGCTTTCGCTTCTTGATATTGATTATCCCCTGATTCAGGCCCCGATGGCGGGCGTCTCCACCCCCGCGCTGGCTGCCGCGGTAAGTAATGCCGGTGCGCTGGGCTCGCTGGGGCTGGGCGCTTCAACCGTTGCCCAGGCGGAAGCGATGATAGTCGCCACCCGCCAGCTGACGGACCGCCCGTTCAATGTCAATCTGTTCTGCCATGCGCCGCCCCGGCGCGACGCCCGGCGGGAAGCCGACTGGGCAACAACATTACGTCCCCATTTTGCCCGCTATGGCAGTACGCCACCGGATTCGTTAAGCGAGATCTACCAGACATTTATCGGTCATGCGCCGATGCTGGAGCTGCTTCTCGACATCTCGCCGGCGGTGGTGAGCTTTCATTTTGGCCTTCCTGAAGGTGAGACGATCCAGCGTCTGCGGCGGCAGGGGATCGTTACCCTGGCGACGGCAACCTCGCTCCAGGAGGCGCTGCTGATTGAACAGCAGGGGATCGACGTAGTGGTCGCTCAGGGCTATGAGGCGGGTGGGCACCGGGGGATCTTTGCTCCGCAGGCGCCTGACGCGCAGCTGAGCACCTTCACCCTGGTGCAACTTCTGCGGCGTCGACTAACCATCCCGGTGGTGGCCGCCGGGGGCATCATGGACGGAGCGGGGATCGCCAGCGTGATGCAGTTGGGGGCGCAGGGCGTACAGCTCGGTACGGCGTTTTTACTGTGTCCGGAATCGGCCGCCGACGCCGGCTATCACGCGGCGATCCACAACAGCCTTGACGGGCGTACGGTGCTGACCTCCGCGATATCCGGGCGTCCGGCACGCTGTCTGGCGAATGCCTTCTGTGCGCTGGGGGAAGGCTATCCGGCGAGCGCCGTGCCGGATTATCCGCTGGCGTATGATATCGGCAAAGCACTGGCCGCCGCCGCGAAAGCCCAGGGTGTCCATGAGTATGGCGCCCACTGGGCCGGGCAGGGGGTGGGGTTGATCCGCGAGTGTGACGCCGCCACTCTGGTCCGCCAGCTGGCGGCAGAGAGCGGCTGGAACTAATGACTGACGGCTAGCGGCGGTGGGCCAGGCTACGCACCAGCCGATCGCCGGCCATTTGCACCCCCTGGACCATCGCCACCAGGATCAGCACTGTGCCAAACATGACTTCATTATTAAACCGCTGATAGCCGTAGCGGATGGCGAGGTCGCCGAGTCCACCGCCGCCGATCACACCGGCCATGGAGGAGAAACCAATCAGCATCACGATGGTCAGCGTGATCCCGGCCAGCAGCGTTGGCAGGGCTTCCGGCAGCAGGGATTTAAAAATCACGTGCCAGACGTTGCCGCCCATCGACAGAATGGCTTCAATTCTCCCGTAGTCCACCTCGTCGAGCGCGTTTTCCGTCAGACGGGCAAAGAACGGAAAGGCGCCGATGGTCACCGGCACGATGGCGGCGGTGCTGCCCAGCGTGGTGCCGACGATCAGGCGGGTAAAGGGGATCAGGGCGATCAGCAGCACGATAAACGGCAGCGACCTGCCGATGTTGATCACCGCGCCTAACAGCGCGTTCAGTTTCGGCATCGGCGCCAGCCCGTTGGCGCGGGAAATAAATAACAGCACGCCGGTGGGCAGCCCGATCAGCACGGTAAACAGGGCCGCCAGGCCCACCATATAAAACGTATCCAGCGTGCCGTCGAGTAATAACGGCCACAAATCTTCCCAGCTCATGCTACTCCGCATAATGGCCTCCCCTGAACGCCGTGGCGGGTAAGAAATTCCTGTTCAGCCTGCGGGTCGTGCAGCAGCGACTGGCGCAGCCGCGACCATGGGGTCACCAGCAGGTCGGCGAGTTTACCGCTTTCGACAATCTCGCCCTGTTCCAGCAGCGCCGCGTGGTCACAGATGGTTTTCACCACCTCCAGCTGGTGCGTAATCAGCACAATGGTCAGATTGAGGCGCTGGTTAATATCCGCCAGCAGGGCCAGCACCGAGGCGGTGGTCTCGGGATCCAGCGCACTGGTCGCCTCATCGCACAGCAGCACTTCCGGCCGGGCGGCCAGCGCCCGGGCGATGCCGACGCGCTGCTTTTGCCCGCCGGAAAGCTGTGACGGGAAAGCAGCGGCCTTTTCGCTGAGATCCACCAGCTCCAGCAGTTCGCGCACCCGGGCCTCGCGAGCGGCCCTCGGCACTCCGGCAATCTCCAGCGGCACCGCGACGTTGTCAGCGACGGTGCGGGCATGCAGCAGATTGAAGTGCTGGAAAATCATCCCGGTGCGCAGGCGATAATCCCGCAGCGCCGCCTTGTTCAACTGGGTAATATCCTGTCCGTTCACCAGAATGCGGCCCGAGGTGGGCCGCTCCAGTAAATTGAGACAGCGGATGAGCGTACTTTTGCCGGCGCCACTGCGCCCGAGAATGCCGTATATTGCCCCTTTCGGTATCTGCAACGCGATATCGTTCAGCGCCGGTCGGCCGGTTCCGGCGTAGGTTTTGCTCAGCCCTTCGATGGTTATCATGACTGAGGGGCCACCGGGATCACCGAGCCGTTATAGGTTTTACGGATAAACTCCGCCACCTGCGGTGACGTCAGATCTTTCGCCAGCGCCTTAATGCGCGGGTCATTCGCCAGGGCTGGGGTGGTCACCAGAATATTGGCGTACGGGTTATGCTCGGCGCTTTCCAGCCCCAGGGCATCCTTCGCTGGCACCAGGCCGGCTTCCAGCGCGTAGTTACCGTTAATCACCGCCAGGTCGACATCGTCGAGGGAGCGCGGGATCTGCGGCGATTCAATCTCCAGAATCTTCAGGTGTTTCGGGTTCTCAACAATATCCTTCGGCGTCGCCAGGGTGGTGGCCGGGTCGGTAAATTTAGGGTCCAGCTTAATAAGCTTCTGCGCCTGCAGCAGGAACAGCGCCCGGCTCAGGTTGGTGGTGTTATTCGGCACCGCCACTGTGGCGTTTTCCGGCAGTGATGAGAAATCTTTATGCTTATGCGAGTAAATTCCCAGCGGCTCAATATGCACGGTGGCCGCGACGGCAAAGGTTTTACCCAGCGCTTTTTCCTGATCCTTCAGATAGGGAACATGCTGGAAGTAGTTGGCATCCACATCGCCACTGGCCAGCAGTTCATTGGCGTTGACCCCGCTGGTCAGCTCCACCACCTTCAGATCGAGGCTGGGATCGATTTTTTTGATGTAGTTGAGGATCTCCGCGTGGGGAACCGGGTCCGCGGCGACGCGCAGCGCGGCAGCCTGGGCAGACGTCCATACCAGAGAAAGAGACAGTGCGACCCCTGCCAGTTTAAAAGCGGCATATTTCATGGTGTGTTCCTTTTTAGTTATGGTTAAACGATCAATTGCTCGGCGCGTTCGCGAAACACGTCCTGATAGTAGCGTTCCGCCACGTCCGGATGGGAACGCAGACGGCCCTTGAGATAATTCCAGCCGACATCGCGCAGCAGCGGATTGTGCGGGTCGCTGTCCGGCCCTCGCGCTTCACGCGCCAGCTCGGGCGGCAGGGTGTAAACCGGCACCACCGCGTCAAGCTGGGCGCCGAGGAAGAAGGCGATGGAGAGGCGCTGCTGCTGCGCCGGCGGCGACACCACGCGATGGACGGTAGCGCGCAAATACCCGTTGGTCGCCAGCTCCAGCAGTTCGCCAATATTGACCACAAAGCTGCCGGCCAGCGGCACGGCGTCGATCCATTCTCCAGGCGCGACCTCTACCTGCAGTCCTTTCTGCTCGTCCTGCAGCAGGAAGCTGAGAAACCCCGAATCTTTATGGGCGCCGACGCCCTGGCTGCTTTGGGTCTCCTGCTGGCCGGGGTAGCGGATCAGTTTGATATGCTCGTTGGGTTTGTCGCCGTATAGCTGATCGAAAGCATTCTCCGGGAGCTGCAGGGCTTCGGCAAAGGCGCGCAGCAGGCGGATGCCCACCTGGGTCATTTGCTGTTGCCAGTGAAGTAATACCGGTTTAAGCGACGGCAGGGCGGCAGGCCACAGATTCGGACCCTGCAGGCGCTGCCAGCGCGGGGCGTCGTCGCTGAGGGTCAGCGCCGGACGTTCGGCGCCGATATCAAACTGTTCTCGCCAGTCAGGCTGGCCGCGCGTCAGCTCAGAGGCCGCGCGGTTATAGCCGCGAAAATGGGGGGAGTGGATCATCGCCACCTGCTGTTTTTGCGCCTCATCGAGAGCAAAAAAGCGCTGGGACTGGCGCTGAACTTCATATTGAAGCGCGTCGTCGACACCGTGGTTGATCAAATAGAAGAAGCCGATGTCGCGGGCGGCATGACGCAGGTCGGCCAGGAAGGCCGCTTTATCCGCGGGGTCCGCGTAGCGGGCCAGGTCGAGAATCGGCAGGGTGGTCGCGTTCATTGTGTTCTCCGAAAACGGGGTAATAAGTTATGGGTAGATTCAGGTTCTGGGTTCGGGCACAACAGCAGCGCATGGTGATTTCCTCTGTCCGGGGCTGAACACAGCTTGCCTCAAGGCCAAATAAGCAACCAATAACGTTATTTTCTAATTTATGACCGCGCGGGGTTCAGTGCTTTTGCGTTAAATAGATATAGGCGCGAAGCGCGTAATGAAGTCTGTTGCGCCCGTCGGTGAGAGCCAGTAAGGTAGGCGCACTTTTTAATGCGGAACGGACGTATCGTAATGCACAGCTCGAAAGATCCCCTGCACGGCGTGACGCTGGAAGCGCTGCTCAATGCCCTGGTGGCGCGCTATGGTTGGGCGGAAATGGCCCGCCAGGTCAACATTAACTGCTTTAAAAGCGATCCCAGCATTAAGTCCAGCCTCAAATTTCTCCGCCGGACGCCGTGGGCGCGCAAAGAGGTGGAGGCTATGTATCTCGCCTCCCTTGATGATGACGCGCCGGTGGAGAAAGCGGATCCCTGGGCAAACTGGCAGAAAAAATAACCCTTACCACAGGACACCATCATGCAGAGCTGGAGCAGTAAAGATTTCACCGCCGACCGCGCGTGGGGCGCGCTGGATATTGCCAATTTTTCCGGCACCACCGTGCGTCTACACTGGACCGACCAACCCTATATCTGGCACATCAATGATGGTCAGGAGGTGTTTGCCGTGATGGATGGTCAGGTGGCGATGCATGTGAAAGTCGACGGTGAGGAGCAGGTTATCATGCTAAACGCCGGCGATATCTTCTACGCCGGGGTGGGATGCGAGCATGTCGCCCACCCGCAGGGGGCGGCGCGTATTCTGGTGATTGAGAAAGAAGGGTCGGTCTGACCCCGCGGCGGGCGGTTCTTTGCCCGCCGTTTCATCGCCCGTCAGATGCGACATACCGCGTTGATATAAATTACCTATCCTGCTTTCGATATATTTAATTCTTGTTTGCCAATCCCATCATCCCGGCACTATCTTTTGCCGCAGACGCCTGACCAGGCACAACCGCGGGAGAGATCATGGCAACCTTACAGTGGGACCACGCCGTACAGTTTGTGAATCAGCCGGAAGCGGCCATTCAGACCTTTGCCGACCAGCAACTGCGGGCGGTGGCCGGTGGGCGCCATCCGGGGTGGGGAACCCGCAATGCGCTGAGCTATTTTGGCCTGACCTATATCGAATTTCTCGCCATTTCCGACCCGGATGAACTGCGCGCCGCGACGGACAAATTCCTCCTTTCGCGCGACGCCGCACGGCTGCTGCCGGAGAATGAGGCGCTGTTTCGGGTGGCGCTGCGCAGCGACGACATCGACGCCACCCATAACCAGTTGCGTCGCACAGGGATGACAGTGTCACCGATTGTCGATGGCCAGCGCAACGATCCGCAGGGCAATATCATCCGCTGGCGGATCTTCACCATCGATGGCGACACTGCCGGGCTGGTCTATCCCTTTGTGCTGCAGTGGGGAGAAGACGACGCCACCCGGCTGACGCGGCTGCGCGCCCAGAGGCTGGACGTGCCGCATCCGCTGGGCGACATTACGCTTGAGCAGGCGGTGTTCGAGGTGGTCAATCCGCAGGCGGTGCGCGATCGCTGGCAGGCGCTGCTGGGCTGTCCGCCACTGGGGGAGCAGGGACTGGACGTGGGCGGCCGGCAATTTATCTTCCGTGAAGGGGCTGCCAACCAGCTGACCGAACTGGTGTTCCGCGTCGCCAACCCGGCGCTTAAGGGGCAGCGCTTTCGTGTCGGCAACGGCGTGTATCGCTTTACATAGAGGCTGACTCTAGCGTGCCGTGGCGCGCAGGGCCCCCGGCGGCTGGCCGGTGATGCGTTTGAAAGCCCGGCTGAAGGCCGCCAGCGACTGATACCCGAGGCTGAAGGCGACTTTTTCCAGCGCCTGGCCTTCATGGGTGATGTACTGCACCGCCAGCCGCATACGCAGCTCGGTGAGATAGCGGGCGGGGGTGGTGCCGGTGGCGGCGAGAAAACGTTCCGCGAACAGCGAGCGTGAAAGACCCGCCTCCCGCGCCAGATCTTCCACTTTCCAGTTGACCCCCGGGCGCTGATGCATGGCGTAGATCGCTTTCGCCAGCCGGGGATCGCGCAGGACCTGTACCCAGCCGGTGGCGTTGCCGCACCCGCACGCTACCCAGCCGCGGACAATCAGCGCGGCCACCACGTCCGCCAGCCGGGCGAGGATCCCGGCATAGCCTGCCTGGCGGGTGAGCGATTCCCGCTCCATCGCTACCAACAGCGGCTGGATCTCCGGCCAGGTGTTTAGCAGGCTGCTGACCCGCATCACCTCCGGCATGGCCTTGACCAGCGGCTGCATGCCGCCGAGCTCAAAGTCCATACAACCGCTGAAAATGACGGCGCGCTCCGGGCAGTCAGGCTGGTCGCCAGCGTTGATACAACTTACCGTGCTGCACACCGTTTCGCTGGGCAGCTGCGCCACATTGACCACCGTGGCCTGCGGATCCGAGAGCAGGGCGTGCCCGTCGCCGTTGGGAATAAACAGCGCATCGCCGCTCTCGAGGGTGAACTGTTCCCCGCTGGCCATGCGCAGCAGCACCGGCCCGCGGCTGATGAAATGGAACTGGGCTTTACCCGCCACGGCGCTAAAGCCGACGCCGAACGGGCGTGCGGTTTCGATGCGCCGGTAGTTAACGCCGGAGAGGCGCATACCGCGCAACAGTTCGCTGGTCAGGTCGATGGCAGGCTGGCTCATGGTAATTCCGGACGAATAATCAATAACTGAAGAGTATGCATCATATATCGTCCGAAAGTAAGTCCCTAAGATGTCCAGGATGTTAATAAACCTGGAGAGTTGTATATGAGTTCCTGCATAGCTGCTGACGCGAGCCTGTCTCCCGCCAAACCTGCCTGGCGCGCCGTCTATGCCCTGGCCCTCGGGGTGTTCGGCCTGATCGTGGCCGAGTTTCTGCCCGCCAGCCTGTTAACGCCGATGGCCAGCAGCCTCGGCGTCAGTGAAGGGATGGCCGGACAGGCGGTCACCGCGACGGCGCTGGTGGCGTTAGTTACCGGCCTGCTGATCGCCACCGCCACCCGCAATATCGATCGCCGCTGGGTGCTGATGTTCTTTTCCGTACTGCAGATAGTCTCCAGCCTGATGGTCGCTTTTGCCGATTCGCTGGCGTTTCTCCTGCTGGGCCGTCTGCTGTTGGGGATCGCCATCGGCGGCTTCTGGGCGATGTCCACCGCCACGGCGATGCGTCTGGTGCCGGCGGCCCATGTGCCAAAGGCGCTGGCGATCATCTTTTCCGCGGTGTCTGTCGCCACGGTGGTGGCCGCGCCGCTCGGCAGCTACCTCGGGGAGCTGATCGGCTGGCGCAACGTGTTTATTCTCTGTGCGATACCCAGCCTGCTGGCGCTGCTCTGGCAGCTGTGGGTGCTGCCCTCCATGCGCCCGGAGAGCGTCGGGACCTTCTCCACGCTGTTCAGGGTGCTGCGCCGTCCCGGTATGCTGGGCGGCATGCTGGCGACGATCCTGATTTTCAGCGGCCATTTCGCCTTCTTTACCTACCTGCGGCCGTTCCTTGAGACCGTCGCGCAGGCCAGTGTCGAAGGGGTTTCGCTGATATTGCTCGGCTTCGGTATCGCTAACTTTATCGGCACTTCGGTGGCGAGCTATCTGCTGAACCGTAGCCTGCGTCTCACCCTGGCGCTGGTGCCGTTGATGATGAGCGTTCTGGCGCTGCTGATGGTGACGTTTGGCCATCTGACCGTACTGGACGGGCTGCTGGTCGCCCTGTGGGGATTTGCCTTCGGCCTGGTGCCGGTGGCCTGGTCCACCTGGCTTGCCACCACCGTGCCGGATGAAGCAGAAAGCGCGGGCGGTCTGCTGGTCGCCTCTATTCAGCTGGCCATCAGCGCCGGGGCCGCCGGCGGCGGGGCGGTGTTTGATTTGCGCGGCGCCAGCGGCGTCTTCACCGGCAGCGGTCTGCTGCTGTTGAGCGCGATGGTGATTGTCTTCGCCGCCGTACGGGTGAAACCGGTCGCCCGCGCCGACCAGCCGGTGACGGGCCGCTTATCCCGCGAGATCGATAACTAAATTGGCCGACAGGCTGCGGGAGCAGCACAGCGCAATATGCTGCTCTGCGGCCTGTTTTTCCGCCTCCGACTGCACGGTATCCCGGTGGTCGACGGTTCCCTCGCGTACCGGCGTCAGGCAGGCGCCGCAGATCCCCATCTCGCAGGAGAGCGGCACCGCGACGCCATTCTCCTGCAGCACCTGGGCGATGGTTTTGTCCCCCGGCACCGGCCAGCGCTCCCCGGTGGAGGTGAGGGTGATGGTGAAGGTTCCGTCCGCCGCCGACGCCGCCGTCGGGGCGGGCGGCTGGAACGCTTCGCTGTGCAATTGCGCCTCCTCCCATCCGGCCGCCCGCGCGGTATCGCGAACCCGGGCCATAAATCCGGGCGGACCGCAGAAGTAGACCCGGGTGTCGGCGTCCGGAGCCCCCAGATCCTGCGCCAGCCGCTGGCGCGGACTCTGCCCCTCGTCTGAGCAGTGGATCTGGCAGATTCCACCCGCTAGCTGGCGGGCGATCTCGGTGGCGAAGGCGGCCTCCTGCGCACGGCTAACGTAATAGTGCAGCGTAAAGCTGGCGCCGGACGCCGCCCGGGCGTGGGCCATCGCCAGCAGCGGCGTAATGCCGATCCCGGCGGCGAGAAGCACCACATGGCCGCCCTCGTGCAGCGGAAAGTGGTTGCGCGGGGCAGAGATCATCAATGGCTGTCCCGGGCGCAGGGTGTCATGAATATAACGGGAGCCACCGCGAGACTGCGACTCGCGGGCGATGCAGAGCAGATAGCGATCCCGTTCGGCCGGGCTGCCGGTCAGGGAGTACTGACGGATCAGCCCGCAGGGAAGATGGAGATCGATATGGGCGCCGGGCGTCCACGCCGGCAGCGGTTGCCCCTCGGCGCTCACCAGACTAACGGCCAGGTTTTTCGCGCCCTGGCGCCACAGGCCATCGACCACCACCGGGAGTATGTCGCGCATATGACCTCCACTCATACCAGAAAGAAATCGCCAAAGCCCATCTTCTTCAGCCCGCGCCGGTAGGCGATAGAGCTGCGGTCCGCCGGAATATGCGCCTCCAGGGTCAGATCCAGCGGCAACCGTTCCGGACGCTGGGTCTCGACCATCAGGCGGTCCTCTTCAAATACCCGCAGGTTGAACGCATGTACGTCTTCCACCGGCACGTGCAGATCGAAGTTGCGGGCAATAGGGGCAAACATCCGCGTCACCCGGGACGACACCGGCGAGGCGGCGTTCATGATCACCAGCCTGGCGTCGGCGGGAAAATGGATGGTCAGCGTAGCGGTGAACGGCAGATGCATTTCAAAGTGACGCAGCCACTGGAACCCTTCCGGCGCGCGGAAATCGGAGCTGGCCGGGTAATTGCCCACCGAGCTCCAGTAGTCGGCAACAAAGCCGTACGGCGTCTCCTGCGGGGTATAGTCCGGCACCTGCTGGTTGTCCGGATCGGCGAAGGTGTCGGTGTGGATCCACGCGAAGTGGGCGACATCGAGAAAGCCTTCGACCTGGCGGCCGGCAAATCCCTTCACCTCGAAGGCCGGGCAGTTGATTTGCTGAAATCCCGCGTCGTCCCAGTGCGGCATGGTCGGTAACGGCGGCGGATTGTCCGGATCGCAGGCCAGGCAGGTCCAGATCAGCCCGTAGCGCTCCTCCACGGCGAAGCTGGTGAGATGCAGTTTGGCCGGAATGGGTTGCCCCGGACTGGAGGGGATGCGGTTGCAGCGGCCATCCTCGCCAAAGCGCAGGCCATGATAGGGGCAGACGATGCCTTCCTCTTCATGAAATCCCAGGGTCAGCGGCACCCCGCGGTGCGGGCAGACGTCGCGGGCGACCACCACCTGGCCTTTAATACGATAGATAACCAGCTGTTCGTCCAGCAGGGTGGCTTTCACCGGGGCGCCGGCAATATCGCAGGCGCGGGCCACCGGGTGCCAGCAGCGGGCCAGCCGCAGCCAGTCCTCTGGATCAAAGGTGCAATGGGCGGGGGGCGTGGGGGTGATTGTCTTCATGATTTCTCTTCCTGCTCACATCGGTGATTGTTTTATTGTTGTGAGATTATTGTTGTCATATTAGGGTGTTCACATCCATCACCATTAATTCACTCTGCTGTTGCAAAAAAGAGTACAGGGGTGCCATGAGTCCTTTTTCCCGTTTCGCCCACTATTTTATCGCCGTGGCCCGCTGCGGCAGCCTACGCCGGGCCGCCGAGCAGCTGCATATTTCCGCCTCGGCGATTAACCGCCAGATCCTGCAGGCCGAGGAGGCCTTCGGCACCCCGCTGTTCGAGCGCCTGCCGGAGGGACTGCGGATGACCACCGCCGGTGAGTTGCTGTATGACAACCTGCTGCGCTGGCAAAAGGAGTTTCGTCAGACCCGGCAGAAATTTGATGAGCTGCAGGGGATGAAGCGCGGGAGCGTCAGCGTTGGCATGGTACAGGCGCTGGCGGAAGGGGGCTTCGCCGCCGCGCTGGCGGAGATCATCGCCAGCTGGCCGTGGCTGGAGCTGGATCTGCAGGTGGCTGACAGCCACACCGTCAGCCAGAAAGTGCGTCAGGCGGACCTGGACGTCGGCCTGATCCTCGATCCGCAGGGGCAGGCTGGACTCAGCGTGCTGGCCTTTGCCGAACTGGAGGTGGGGATTGTGATGCGTCCGGACCATCCCCTGGCGGGGGCGAAGGCGCTGTCTTTGGGCGAGCTCAGCCTGGAGCGGCATATCGTGCCCGGCGCGCCGTTGATCGTCCATGAGCGGGTGGCGCTCCTCTATCGCCACCATGACTTTGCGCCGGAGAATACCATCAGCTGCAATGATATCCGGCTTATCAAGTCGTTGGTGCTGCGCGGCAGCGGCGTGACGCTCCTTAGCCTGCTCGACGTGCTGGACGAGGTCCAGTGTGGACAGCTGGCCTTTGTCCCGCTGCGCAGTACGCTGCTGCGACCGCTGACCCTGGCGCTGTGTACTGCGCCCTCGCGTCAGCTTTCGCGGCCCGCGCAAATGGCCATTCAGACGCTGAGTGCGGTGATCGAATCCATGGCGACGGTCAGCCCAGCGGCCCGCTGAGGATGGTGTCGCACATGCCGTTGATAATGCGCTCCCCGGTCTCCTCGCGCAGCTCCTGGTACCAGGCTTCGGTGAGCTGCATATCCTTCCCGTGGGTAATATCGCACCGTTTGCGCGCCTTCAGCACCAGGTCACGAACCCGGTCGCAGCGCTGGGCTTCATACTCGCGCAGGGCGGCCGCAATATCTCGGGTCTGGCGGAAAACGGCGCCCAGCACCACTGCATCTTCCATCGCCGCGCAGCCTCCCTGGCCAATATCCGGGGTGGTGCTGTGTCCGGCATCGCCGAGCAGCGCGACGCGGCCGCGCACCAGGCGGCTGAAAGGTTCGATATCATGGATTTCAATGCGGTTGGTAGTCTGCGGGTCGAGGGCGGCGATCAGCTTCTGCACCGGCGGCGCCCAGCCGGCAAAGTAGCGGCTGAGGTCAGCGCGCAGGATGTCACGATCCTCCGCCAGACCCGCCGGCAGCGGCACATCAAAGAAAAAGTAGAACCGGCCGGCGGAGACCGGCATCAGCGAGACGCGCTTGCCTTCGCCGACAAAGGTGGTCCACTGGTCGCCGGGGGCCAGCGCTTCATCTATCTCCACCAGACCGTTCCAGTTGACGTAGCCGGCGTAGCGGCGCTGCGGGGTAAAGCCCAGCACCCACGGACGCAGTGCGGAATGGCTGCCGTCGGCGGCAATCAGCAGATCGCCGCTGGCGCTGCTGCCGTCGGTAAACCATACCGTCACGCCGTCGGCGTCTTCTTCACAGCGGGTGACGCGTTTGCCGAACTGCACGCTGTCCCGTCCCCAGTAATCCAGCATTTCCCGCTGCAGTTCTGCCCGGGAGACCGGGCAGGGGCGGCTGCCGGTGCGTTCGATCAGCGGGGCGAGACTGAACTGGGTCATGTTCTCGCCGCTGCGGAAATCACGATACGCCATCCGGCGCAGCGGCCCGCCGAAGGTCTCCATGATGTCGCCCATGCCGAGGTGGGCCATGCACTTCACGCCGTTGGGCCACACGGAAATCGCTGCGCCGACCGGTTTGATCTCTTTCACCGCTTCATAGACGTCGCAGTCGATCCCCGACTGTTTGAGCGCCACTGCCGCGCTTAAACCGCCGATGCCGGCGCCAATCACGATTGCTTTCATTTTTTTCTCCTTCTCCCGATGTTGTGACTGACTACAGCAATTTGCGTACCAGTTCGCCGGAGGGAGGAAAACCGCCTGCCTGAGGCACAGCGATGGCTCATGACGCACCGCATCGGTGCAATATGAGGTATTGGTTGCCTTTTTATGAATCAAAAGTTTCTGTATGTTGCATTAAGAATCTATCGTTTCAGACGCCTGGTTCAGCAGCGGAGAGGGGTGATGCATCACGAGCGTAATCTAAGTTGATGATTTTGGAGTGATAATAAATTTATTGGTGCCCTTTTGTCGTCTCTGGCCTGCTTTGTGCACTAGCCCATGCACTTCTCTTTGCTACGGGATATCACTATGTCTGACGAACATCACAGTGGCCTGCTTTACGGCCTTGAACAGCGGATCCCACCGCTTCCGGCCTTTTTCAGCGCTCTCCAGCATGTGCTGGCGGGCCTGGTGGGGATCATCACGCCGCCGCTGATCATCGGTGCTACCCTCAGGCTTGGCGACTGGCTGCCGTATCTCATCAGTATGTCGCTGCTGGCCTCGGGCATCGGCACTTTTCTGCAGTCCAATCGGGTATGGGGCATCGGCGCCGGGATGATCTGCATGCAGGGCACCAGTTTTGCCTTCCTCGGCGTGACGGTGGCCGGAGGGATGTGGGTAAAAGCCCAGGGCGGCGGGCCGCAGGATATGATGGCGATGCTGTTTGGCGTTAACTTTGTCGCCGCTCTGGTGCCGGTGATTGTCAGCCGCTTTATCGAACCGCTGAAGAAAATCTTTACTCCCATCATTACCGGCAGCGTGATTGCGCTGATCGGCATCAGCCTGATCAAGGTCAGCGTCATCAACTGGTGCGGTGGGGAAAAGGCCGAGGATTTCGCCAGCATGAGCAATATCGCGCTCGGGGCGGGCACCCTCGGGGTTATCGTCCTGCTGAGCTGCGCCAAAAACCGCTGGCTGCGGCTCTCCTCGGTGGTGGTGGGCATTGCCGTGGGCTGCATCGCAGCGGGGCTGAGCGGTCAGTTCCATCTTCACAGCCTGGGCGACACTCTGTTTCGCCTGCCGACGCTGTTTCCGTTCGGCTTTCAGTTTAACAGCGCGATATTTCTGCCGGTCGCCCTGGTGTCGCTGGTCTGTATTCTGGAGGCGGTGGGCGATCTGACGGCCAACTCGCTGATTTCGCAACAGTCTGTTGACGATCGCGCTTTTCGTAACCGGCTGAAGGGCGGTATCCTGGCGGATGGCGTCAGCTGTATGGTGGCGGCCATGCTCTGTGCTTTTCCGAACACCACCTTCGCGCAGAACAACGGCGTGATCCAGATGACCGGGGTGGCCAGCCGCTATGTCGGACGCTACATTGGCGTGATTCTGATCCTGCTCGGGCTGTTCCCCCCGGTGGGCGAACTGCTGCGGCAGATCCCGGCGCCGGTGCTGGGGGGCGCCACGATGGTGATGTTTGGCTGCGTGGTGGCGGCCGGGATCCGGATTATTACCCAGACCCCGCTGAGCCGTCGCGATGTGCTGATCGTGGGGCTGGCGTTTGGCGCGGGTCTTGGCGTGGAGTCGGTGCCGGCGTTTCTCAGCCATTTTCCGCCGATGGTCGGCGATCTGTTCGGTTCGGCGGCCACCAGCGGTGGGCTGGTAGCGATAGCGCTGAACCTTATTCTGCCGCAGGAGCAGGCGGCGACGAAATCGTTAAGAAGTCAGGATGATCGCGCTGAGTCAGTTTAACAGCCTGAGCAAAGATGAGGCGGCGGGGCAGCTGGCCCCTTGCGTGGCGATCCCGGCCTGGGGCGAGATGCTGGTGAGCTTACGACCTTTCGCCAGCCGCCATGCGCTGCTGCAGGCCGCCCGGGAGGCGATGGCTAACTGGGGAGAGGACGAGCTGAACGCGGCGCTCAGCGCCCATCCGCGGATCGGTGAAAAGCCGACCGGCGGCCAGGCGCACGCGGCGCTGTCGCGCCAGGAGCAGTCGGCGGTGGACAGCGAGAATGAGCGGCTCGCGCAGGACCTGCGGGAGGGGAATGCCCGCTACGAAGCCCGCTTTGGCCGGGTGTTTTTAATCCTCGCCAAAGGGCGCAGCGGTGAAGAGATTCTGCAGGCGCTGACGCGCCGGCTGCAGCATACCGCTGACGAAGAAGTGGCCGAGGCGCTTGCCCAGTTGCGGGAAATTACGATGTTAAGACTGGAAGGAGTGATTGGCGAATGAGCACCCTGAGCACCCATATTCTGGATATTTCCACCGGTACGCCGGCAGAAGGCGTAACGGTCAGCCTGAGCCGGGAGGGCGAGACGCTGGCGAACCTGGTGACCAACGTCCAGGGGCGTATCGCCACCTTTAGCGCCGCGCCGCTGCCGGCGGGGCGCTATTGCTTAACAGCGGAAACCGGGGCGTGGTTTGCCCGCGCCGGGCGCGAGAGCGTCTTTACCCGGGCGCAGATTGATTTTGTTATCGGCGAGGCGGCAGAGGACCATTTCCATCTGCCGTTTCTCATCGCCCCGGGCGGGTGGTCGACCTACCGCGGCAGCTAAGCGCGGCTGCCCGCTGCCGGGCGGCGCTGCGCTTGCCCAGCCTGGATCGTTACGGAGCGGTGAGAGACAGCCCGTAGGCCCGGTAAGGCGCAGCCGCCACCGGGCATTAAACCGGCAACAGAGCTGGCTGCCCGCTGCCGGGCGGCGCTGCCCTTGCCCGGCCTGGATCGTTACGGAGCGGTGAGAGACAGCCCGTAGGCCCGGTAAGGCGCAGC
>NZ_JBPYUI010000003.1:0-147442 GCF_051858335.1 Klebsiella sp. K47 | reverse complement strand
CGCCACCGGGCATGTACAGGTGGCTCCGGCGATCATCCTTCCTGTTTTATCCCCACACAAGGATAATTATTCTCCTATCCCCACCAGGGGATATCCTTGACATTATCCCCTGTAGGGTATAAAACCAAGTTTATCCCGACAGGGGGATAAATGATGGTAAGGAACAAGGCGATGAATTCCCCGCAGATATACAGTCCCGTGCAGCTGGCCAATTACCTGAAGCTGCTGCGCCAGCAGAACCACTGGACCCAGGATGCGCTGGCCAGGCGGATCGGCATTAAGCAGGCCACGCTGTCCAATTTTGAAAATCACCCCGACAAAACCACCTTAACCACGCTGTTTAAGATCCTCCAGTCGCTGGGGGTGGTGATGATGCTGAACGCCAAAGCTGCTGAGACGGCGCCGGCTCCCGATAACAACACGGACCTTGACTGGTAATGGCGACGCTTACCACCTGGATGAACAATGTGCGCGTGGGAACCTTAACCCGCCAGGCTAACGGGGCGCACAGTTTTCGCTATGACGAAGAGTGGCTGCGCAGCCCGCGCGCCAGACCGCTCTCCCTCTCACTGCCGCTGCAGTATGGCAATATCACTGCCGACGCGGTGTATCACTATTTTGATAACCTGCTGCCCGATAGCCCGCAGGTCCGCGACCGGATCGTCAGGCGCTATCAGGCGCGCTCGAAGCAGCCGTTCGATCTGCTGGCCGAAGTCGGGCGGGATAGCGTAGGGGCGGTGACCCTCCTGCCGCCGGGGGAAGAGGCGCACCTGGAAGGATTACGCTGGCAGACGCTGGACGAGGCGCAGCTCACCGCTTTGCTGACCGCTTACCAGTCGGATATCCCCCTCGGGATGATTACCAGCCAGGACGATTTCCGTATCTCGGTGGCCGGCGCCCAGGAGAAAACGGCGCTGCTGCGGATGGGCGAGCAGTGGTGTATTCCGCAGGGCGCCACGCCGACCACGCATATCATTAAGCTGCCCATCGGCGAGATAAAGCAGCCCAATGCGACGCTAGATCTGCGTGAAAGCGTGGATAATGAGTATCTGTGCCTGGCGCTGGCCAGAGAACTGGGCCTGGCGGTGCCGGAAGCGGAGATCATCGCCACCCCGCGGATCCGCGCCCTGGCGGTAACCCGCTTCGACCGGCGCTGGGCGCAGGAGGGACGGGTGCTGCTGCGTCTGCCGCAGGAGGATCTGTGTCAGGCTTTTGGCCTTCCTTCAGCGATGAAATATGAGTCTGACGGCGGGCCGGGTATCGCCGCGATCATGACCTTTCTGCTGGGCTCGAGTGAAGCGCTGAAAGATCGCTATGACTTTATGAAGTTCATGGTCTTCCAGTGGCTGACGGGGGCGACGGACGGTCACGCAAAAAACTTCTCAATTTACCTGTTGCCCGGCGGCAGCTACCGCTTAACACCGTTCTACGACATTATTTCGGCGTTTCCGGTGCTGGGCGGCACGGGACTGCATCTGCGCGATCTGAAGCTGTCGATGGGGCTCAATGCCACAAAAGGGCGTAAAACAGAGATTAACGCCATCTATCCGCGTCATTTTCTGGCGACGGCCAAAGCGGTGAACTTTCCCCGAGAGCAGATGTTGGCGATCCTCCAGGAGTTTGCCGGGCATGTGCCGCAGGCAATCGAAAGCGCTCGCCGGACGCTGCCGGCGGACTTTTCCAGCCACGTCTGGCAGGCCATTACAGAGAACATGCTGAAGCTGCACGCCCGCCTGCAGCAAGGGCTGCAGGCGCTATAGCAGAGCCGGCTGGCGGCTAGCTCTGCGGCTGCCCCCAGCGGCTGCGCAAATAGTTAACCGCCTGCCGGGTTTGCGGCTGATTGAGGTTGTTTTCGCGGAACAGGATGGTGCCCTGGATCTGCGGCAGAGTCTCATTGAGATCGAGCTGCTTTTTCAGCTCCGGCACGCCGCCATCCACCGTCCAGTCAGGCTCGTTTTTGGACGGTTCACCCACCTTGTACAGCGCCACGCCGATATACAGCCGGGTATGCGTCGGTTTAACCACCTCGGCCCACCAGTTGGCCAGCACATCATAGCGCGCGGCATCGCGGGCAAACGGCCAGTAGATCTGCGGCGCGATGTAGTCGAGCAGTCCCTGCTGCACCCAGCTGCGGGTATCGGCATAGGATTCATCATAGGCGGCCGCGCCCCGGGTATCGGACCCCGCCGGATCGTGGGAGCGGTTGCGCCACACCCCGGCCGGGCTCACGCCAAACTCGACGTTCGGATTGAGCTTTTTGATGGTGGTGGAAACCTGGGCTATGAGCTGCTGGGTGTTATGCCGCCGCCAGTCGCCCTTCGAGGCATAGCCCTGCCCGTAACGGCGGAAAGTCTCGTTGTCGTTAAGCGGGGAAGAGGCGGTTTCGGTATAGAAATAGTCATCGAACTGCACGCCGTCAATCGGGTAGTTCTGCACCACTTCAGCGACGATGCTGGTGATCCAGTCACGCGCTTCGGGAATGCCCGGGTCGAGAACAAAGCGATCGCTGGCGGTGCGGATCCAGTTACGGTGCAGGACGAACACGCTGGCCGGTACCTGAGTAAGGGTGTTGTTCAGCTCGGCAATCGTCGACGGTTTGGTGTTGACCGAGACGCGGTAGGGGTTAAACCACGCGTGAACCTTCATGCCGCGCTTGTGCGCTTCATCCAGCATAAACTGCAGCGGATCGTAGCCAGGGTATTCGCCGATTTTGCCGGTCAGCATATCGGACCACGGCAGAATATCCGACCGCCAGAGCGCCGTACCGTCCGGTTTCACCTGGAAAAAGACGGTGTTGATCCCCAGGCGCTGCAGGTTATCGAGTTTAGCGATCAGCGCCAGCTTCTGCTGCGTGATGCGGCTCTCCGGCGTGCTGGCGATAATCGACCCGACCGGCGGCCAGTCAAGGCGCGAAACGGTGGTGAGCCACACGCCGCGCACCGGCTCCCGGTGCGCCTGCCCGGCTTTGATGGCGGCAGCGTTCGGCGGCGTGACAAGGGATTTAGGGGCTTTACTGGTGCAGCTGAACAGCATGCCAGCGGCGATGAGCGCCGCGCCTGCCAGCGCCACTTTGCTGGCTAAGGGGAATCGACGAGAATGGCTGATGATGAACTCCCGTGTACTCAGATCGTCGCGTGTAGGCGCTATTCTCTTACTATTCGCCGGTCAGAGCAATTCCTTCATCCGCTTCATCCGTCGGTTCGCCATCGCCTAGTCATAATGCAAGGTATAGGTCGCGACGGCCGACACCTGACCGGCGGTGATCCGGGAACGTGTCTGGTAGTAGCGGGCAGTGAGCGGCAGGGTAAACCGGCCCGCGCTCGCGCTGCCCAGCGTCATCTCATGATTCAGTACGACCGGCTGACGATGGTAAAGCAACTGCACGCCAATACCCTGCGCCCGATCGTCGGTGGCGTCATTGCGCAGAACGCCATGCCCCCGGGCGGAGAGGGGCTCCGCGCCGTCAACTCGCAGGGAAATCGTGACCGCGCTGTTGCAATCCAGCTGCAGCGCAAAAGGGGTGTCGCCGGTGGTTTTGCCGACGCCGCCGAAGTGGTCAAGCATCGCCGCAGGGAGCTTGATCAGGGCTGGCGTGGCGTCATTCACTGAACATCCCGCGGTGCTGATCCTGCCGGTTAAGTCTAACGCGGCCAGCGGGGTATGCTCCGCCATTAAAAAGCGCTCGCTGTGATACTCAAGCTCGCCCGGCGTCGCAGCGGGACCGGTTTTAATGAGCTCAATCGTCAGGCGGAAATAGCCCAGTTTCCACACCGCATCGGGCAAGGCGGCGGGATTGTCCACCCGTTGGCTAAACGGCGAGGGCGTCGGCCGGTCAGGAAAGCCGCCATAGCTGCCGATAGCGCGCAGCGATACGCGAACGCCAATGCCGGCGAGATTAGTTTGATAAACCGTCGGTCGCGTCACTCCCCCGGACAGCAGACTGTCCAGCAGCAGCGGCGACAGCCCGTGCGGGTCGTCCGCGCAGCGGATCCACTGTTCGCCGCCGTCGCTAAGGCGGTTCCAGGCGAAACTTTTATGATACAGCGGGGTGCCGGGTCTGGCGTCAGCCGGAACCGTGAGCTGCCCCACGTTCAGCCGAAGGGTGGAGGCCTGGCCGCGGACAAACACTGGCGTACAGGCCCATCCGCTGGCGGCCGGTAACAGAGTGAATAACAGCGTCAGGGCGACCCGACGCAGGAGAGTTAAAAAGGACATGATAACGTCTGCTGTAAAATGAGTGGATGGGGGGTCTGCGCCAGCGTCGGGGTGAGATCGTAGCGGGCGCTACAGCGCTGCTGAGGGCCCGGCCCCCATTGCGCATAAAGGGTGCCTTTTGGCGCCAGGCCGGCCAGGTACACCTGACCCTCGCTGGCAACGATGCTGTTGGTGTCTTTGGCGCGTACTTCGCTGCCAAAGGGCAGCGGTTGTCCCCGCGACTGCAGCGTAAACAGCGCCTTATAGCCAACGTGGGTGTGAAAGCGCGCCAGAACCACCGCGTCTTTGGTAGGGACCAGCGTCACGGTGCTGTTGGCCAGATCCACATTCTCCGGCAGCGAATGGCTGTCGAGAGAGACGTCGTTGCGGTGATAGGCGGTGGCGAAGGGCAGCACGGCGTACCCGTCACCATTGGTGGCGATGGTTTTCTGGTTGGCGAGGGTCACACCCCCGGCGCCACCGGCGTCAATCAGGACGACAGCGCCATTCATTTCCGGTGTAAAGACTACCCCGTGGCGGTGAATCAGAATGCCCCCGCTGGCGCCGTAGTTCAGACGAGCGGCCTGCGAATCGTGGCTGTAGCCGAGATTCAGATCGCCTCTTCCACTGCTGTACCCGGCCGTCAGGCTGCCGCTGGACCCGTTTTGCCGATCGCGGGTTTGGCTGACGGCGTAGCTAAGCGCGTGATTGTCCAGCAATGTGCCGTTGAGGCTGACCATCTGACTGCCAACGCTGTGGCGGGAGGAGGTCAGGGTATAGCCGGCATAGCTCCCCGGCAGCAGGTGGCTCAACGGCACGGAAAGTGACAATGTCACCACTTTGTCGGAATGCGGCTCGTCATCCTCCTCGTCACCGTGGCTGCTGCGGGAGCCGCTGTAGCTGAGCGACCACGCGATACCGTGAACCTGGCTGCTGATCCCCATATTGGCGGTACGCTGTGAGGCGCCCCCTGACCAGTAGCTGTCCTGGTCGAGACTCAGATAGAGGGTGATATCGTACGGCAGGCTCTGGCTGGCGGTGATTTGCAGGGTTGCTTTTTTGTTGTCGCTATCCTGCAGGTCGTCTTCGCTACCCGGGCTGGAAAACGCCTCGCTCAGCGTGGCATAGCGCTGATGCGAATAACGCCAGCCGGTGAAGGTGAACTGCGTGCCAAGACGATCAAAACCTTTGCTGTACTGGAGCTGCCAGGCCCGGCCATCGATCGGATCCTGCTGGTGCCGGTCGCGGGCGTTTAACAGCTGCAGCGAGAGCGCCCCGGCTTCTCCCAACCCCTGTCCTGCGCCGAGCGAGAGGTTATGGTATTGCGCCGCGCTCTGCAGTCCGCCAAACAGCGTCAGGTTATGGGCGAACCCGCGCATCAGCGACAGCTGCATCATCAACGGCCGCTGGCTGGCATCGTCGCTATGGTAGCGCCCGGCGACCAGGTTGTATTTCAGGCTGCCTTCGCGCTGCATGCTGGTCACCGAAGCATACGGCTGGGTGAAGCGGCGGATTTCGCCATCCGACTCTTTGACGGCAACCTCAAGATTGCCGCTGCTGGCGGTGGGATAAAGATCGTCAATCACGAACGCGCCGGGGGTGACGTAGGTTTGATACAGCACGTAGCCATTTTGCCGAACCGTGACCTGGGCGTTGGTTCTGGCAATCCCGCGGATGGTCGGGGCAAAACCTTTCTGCGAGTCCGGGAGCATTGCATCGCTGGAGGCGAGGGATATTCCCTGAAACTGTACCGCGTCAAACACATCGCCCGACGTGAAGGTATCCCCGAGGGTCAGTTCACTCTGCCAGCGCGTGAGGTCGCGCTCAAGCCAGGCGCCGCTGGTCGTCCACTGGGGCTTATCATCGCTGTTGGCGGTCAGGCTATTGCTGGCGCGCAGGCGCCAGGCGCCGACGTTCACGCCGCTTTTCAACATCAGATAGTTATCGCGCTCGGTGCTGCCCTCGCGGGTACGCTGGCTGGCGCCTGAATAACGATAGTTACTCTGAAAGGCGCTAATACCTTCGTCCCACAGCGCAGAGGGAACATTATCCCTCGCCCGGTGCGTCATCAGCGCCTGAGGAATGGTCATTACCAGCCGCTGATGAGCAAAATCGAAATTGACCGTGCTGCCCGGCAGCAGCGCGTTGAGTTCGGGACATGAGCGGGACGTTGCGCTGGGCGCCTGAGACAGCACGGCCGGGTTAACTCCGGCCTGCAGCAGATCTTCCGGCTTAAGGCAGGGCGTGAGCTGTCCGCGATCGTTCTGGCGAAACGTGACGGTCTTACGGGCGTCCAGCGTGAAGCCGTTGACCTGCCAGCTCACCGGATAGTCGCCTGGCGGCTGGCCCGCCTGCTGATTGAAGCGTTGCAGATCCACTGCCGGCAAATGGTCGTTTTTCTCCAGCAGATCCATATTAAAGGTCGCCTGGGCGTGCAAGAGCGCGCTCTGTCCGCCCAGCAGGATGGAGAGGCTGACGACGGTAACGGTATGAGCCGGGCCGTGGCGCATCGCGACATCAGACGCTTAGTGCGCCGAAACGGGGGCGCTAAACGTCTGCACAGCGCCAAAGTCATCCAGAATGCGCCAGCTCACCTCGCGGGCGCAGGCCTCGCCGGGGAGGGCATACTCTTCACGGCTGTGAGGAGCAATCACGCTGCGCTCAAGCGGCGTTTTCTGGTTCTGGCCCGCGCAGGTGAGCGTGGTGATAGTCACATAATAGGGGGAGGCATTCTCCGCCTGCAGGTGGTTGCCGCTGATCCGCCAGCGCAGGTGCTGCGCCGCGTCGAGCGCCGAGCCAGGGAGCCCTGCCGGGCGATAAATGAGCTTCAGTTGATTCTTTATAGCAAATTGCAGAATGTTCTCGCCAGCCGGCGCGGTATTGGCAGGAATCACTTTGATATTCAGGGTGAACAAACTTTCCCGATCGTTTGGCAGTTGCGCCGAGGTTAATAACACGCGGAGATCGTTGCTGTCTCCGGCATCCAGACGGAACAATGGCGGGGTGACGATAAACGGTGATTTATTATTATCAGCCAGATCGTCTACCCAGCTCTGAATAAGCACCGGATCGTGAGGATTGGTGTTTTTTACCGTGATGTCTGCCTCATGGCTTTGTTCATTATAGATGACACGTGTGCCGGCAATGGCAACCCCGGCGGCAGACGCCAGGAACGGGCAAAAGAGAAGGCTCAGGATAAAAGCCGCTTTATAACACTGCATAATTGAGGATCCGGTCACGAGAAATGAGAATAAGGGCAGGGGGACGCTGCCCTTGGAAAAGTGGCAATCAGGACATTCTATTCGTACACAATATCAATATTGGCCGTGGCATTAATATTGCCGGCAGTGACATCCTGTGAGGAATCGCTCTTCAGATCGGCAATAAAGTTAAATGCAATATCACCGTTTTCGTCGGCTTGCGAAACCGCCGTTTTGCTCTGCTTGTCAAAGGTCAGCTGAGTGCCTTCCGTTGAGCCGTCAGGGGAAGAGAAAACTTCAATGCCCACCCCTTTGGCGGTATCCGCGGCGTCAGAGAGCGCCAGCACGGCGGCGCTGGTGCCGTTAGCGTTGGTGTCCGGAGTACCTTCCAGGCTGATACTGATGTTCTGCGCCAGTGGGCAACCGGTGAGGTTGATGGTGAACGGCGTTTCTGCGGTTTTCGCTTCATGGGATTTCAGCGCCGACATATCGACGTTGCCAAAATCGACATTAACATCGCCACCGTTATTGGCGATCTGGCAGGACTCGTTAATAATTTTACCGGTGAAATTCAGTGTACCCGCCGCGCGGGCGGTGGTCACAGTAGCCAGACTTAAGGCCAGCAGTGAACCAACAACCAGCAGGGTGCCTTTTTCTTTCATACTCAAACCTTATTAAATAATCACAAGTTAACAAAAGCATTTAACATTTTTAAAGCATGTTTTTTATTTCTGTTCACAAAAAACGGTAAGCATCGCTAATGTATATTACCGTCGGGGGCGGGATTATACGGAGAACATCGTAAAGGCCCATTGATAAGATGTGTTAAGCTGTAACATTATTTATTTTTTGGTGTAAGTATAATCTCATTAAATATTGAAAAGAGTCCCATACGTATAATGCATTATTTCCGGGAGATAACTGTTCTGAGCAAATTTTACGAAAAGTTGTTGTTATTCCCGGCAGTTGACCGGGTGGCCCGGAATAATCATTTACGCTGCCGCTATTTTGCAGTAGCGTGGAGTGACGGCAGGAAGCCGCAGGTTGTAGGGCACAGAAACGATGCTGTGCCGCGCAGTGTCACCCGTTATCAAGGAAGATTGCTATGTCTCCATTCCGTCTCGCTCTGCTATGTCTGTGCCTGGCGCCGCTGGCGTCGTCTGCTGCGCTTTCCGGCCAGGTTCATTTTTCAGGACGGGTCATCAATCCGGCCTGTGTTATCGCCCCCCGGCACGATCGTATCGATGTCTCGTGCCAGCACCATTCACCGGAACAGGTCGCCTTGACAAACAACCGTCATCGCTACGCCATGCCGGACAATCGCGGTGAGGTCAGTATTCACTGGCGAAATGCGCAGCATAGTGAAGCGGATGTCATTATTCGCTATCGCTAAGGCAGGATAAAGGCAATGAAGAGTAAGCTGATGCAAGAAGGTAAAGGATAAACCGTTGTGCGGTTTATGCGCGCATCAGCCATAACCAGCGGGCAGACGCGCGCGCAGAAATCATTCATGAAAACAATTATTGCCGCCGCCCGGCGGCAGAATCAGGTGTCGTCTGGCGCCCAAGCGAGCTCCGGGATCGGAAAGCGGCCCACCGCCATAGAGAAAGGGAAGCAACTCAGCGGATCCGCGACTGTTCATCGTCGCGTAACGTCAGCACCTCAAAACCGTTGGCGGTGACGGCCACGGTGTGCTCCCATTGCGCGGAGAGTTTTTTATCGCGGGTAACCACCGTCCAGCCATCTTTTTTGGTTTTGATACGGCTGTCGCCCTGGTTGACCATCGGCTCAATGGTGAACACCATGCCTTCCTGCAGCACGGCGCCTTCTCCGGGGCGGCCGTAATGCAGCACCTGCGGTTCCTCATGCATTTCCTGACCGACGCCGTGACCGCAATATTCTCTGACCACGCTATAGCCATGTTCCTCCACCCAGCGCTGAATAGCGTGGCCAATATCGCCCAGCGTCGCGCCAGGCTTCACCACCTCAATGCCTTTCCACATCGCTTCATAGGTAGTCTTTACCAGCCGGCGGGCCAGCGGGGAGACATCGCCTATCAGGTACATCTTACTGGAGTCGGCAATCATGCCCGCTTTCTCGAGGGTGATATCGACGTTAACAATCATCCCGGAGCGCAGATGTTCGGTCGCTTTGGGGATCCCGTGGCACACCACATCGTTAATGGAAGTGTTCAACACATAGGGAAAATCGTATTGCCCCTTGCTGGCCGGGCGGGCGTGCAGCTGGTTGACGATAAAATCTTCCACTCGATCGTTAATCGCCATCGTCGTTACGCCGGGAACGATAAAAGTATCCAGCATATCAAACACTGACGCCAGCAGCTGGCCGGCATGGCGCTGCCGGGCGAGTTCGTCGGCGGTTTTAATGATTATTGATGGCATTGATCACCTCCAGCAGACGGTCAGAGCCGGATTTCAGCATCAGCAGTTTGATCTGCTGGTGGTTAAGCTCAGGGTAGAGTTCGCTCATCATGCCCAGACGGATCCAGTATTCCGCCTGGGCATTGACGGAGCGGGACATGGCTTTGCTGGCATCACGAATATCATCGTGCAGCAGATCGGAGATTTTGACGATTCCCATAGATATATACCGTAACGATTCGTATATACATCGTATACAATACAGCGCGGGATGTCCTTGGCATTTTGTGGCGTAGATGGCGAGCACCATGCAAAAAAGCCCGACCAGCGGGCTTATATTCAGCATTTTTTCGGGTTAAAAATTCGCGCTGTGCACCATGGCGAAAATTACCCATTAGATTATCGGTATGCAGAAAGAAAATAACATGATGGCGACGCATCAATATATTTTATGCAGGTGTTAATTTTGCGTATTAATATTCTCCCGTCAGGCCGGGAATCCGAAGGATTTACAGCGCGTCAGTGAGTTTATCCACCACCACTTTACCCGCATTATCGAACTGCGTAATGCGGAAACTGTCGCTCCAGGAGCGGCGGGTGGTGAAGCGGTCGAACAGGGATACCCGGCCTTTGCGCTGGCCATCTTTACTTAAAATAACCCATTCGGTCACCGAAGAATAATGCTGGCTATTGTCATGCCGACTCTGTTGTTCAACAAGCTGGTCTTCTTTTTCCACTTTTAAATAATCACGCAACATATTTAACCTCCATAGAAAGTATTATTAACATTACTCCTTTTATTTATTCTTTCAATCAAACTTTTTAATCAATAAAAGTAACTATTAGTGGGCGACCTAAGTGCAAAAATCGCGGGGAATATCACTCCTTCGGACGGCCTGGTCCACTACGCTTAACGAGAGCGTCCGCCGCGCCTACTGCGGTGTCCGGGTCAGAAAGAGGCCAACAAAAGGCCATATCCTTGTATTCTTAATAGGCGTAATTCTGCTATATCTAATGCGTTTTGCCACGATCAAGCCACAGAGAGCGCTGTACCATGAGTAACGATCACCTGACGGATATTGCCTATCGCCACTTTATTGAAAGCGTTAAAGATTATGCCATCTATATGCTGAGCGCCGACGGCACGGTCATTAGCTGGAATGAGGGCGCCCGCCGGGCAAAAGGGTACCTGAGCGACGAGATCATCGGTCGCTACTTCGGTCTCTTCTATAGCGAAGCTGAGCAACTCTCCGGTGTACCCGCAAAAAACCTGGAAATCGCCCTGCGTAGCGGGCAGTTTGAAGGGGAAGGCTGGCGGTATCGCAAAGACGGGTCCCGATTCTGGGCGCATGTCATGATCGATACCATCCGCGATGAGCAGAACACCCTGCTGGGTTTTGCCAAAATTACCCGCGACATTAGTGAACAGAAGGCGATTAACGACCGCATCGCCTGGATGGCGCGCTACGATGCGTTAACCGGTTTACCCAATCGGGTGGAGTTTTTTGAACGGGTGGAGAAGCTGATCACTGGAAATGATGCCCGCCGCTTTGCCATTATCACGATCGATTTAGACAAATTTAAAGAGATTAACGATCTGCAGGGCCATCTGATTGGTGACCAGCTGCTGCAGCGCGTGGCGGGCGCCGTGCTCAAAACGCTGCAGAAGGAGGAGATGGTCGCCCGCTTCGGCGGCGATGAGTTTGTGGCCGTTAAACCTTTTTCCGATGAGGGTGAAGTGGATGCCTTTGCTGCGCGCCTGTGGCACTGCTTCAGCGGTAAGCAGACGTTTGCCGCGACGGAAGTGGTTCTCTCCGCCAGCATTGGCATCTCAGTCTACCCGGAGGACGGCACGGATATTAATACGATACTGAGCAATTCCGATCTGGCTATGTATCGGGCAAAAAGCAGCCTCGACCATAAGATTTGCTGGTATGAACGTGAAATGGATGACAAGACGCGGCAGCGCAATATGATGGCCGCCGATATCCGGCGCGGTATTCACGCCGGGGAGTTTTCGCTCCACTATCAGGCTATCCGCAACATCAAAGATCGTAGCATCACCGGTTACGAGGCGCTGCTGCGCTGGCAGCATCCGCAGCTGGGGACGATCCCACCGGACGTGTTTATTCCCATCGCCGAAGAGAGCGGCGCCATCGTGCCCTTAGGTTACTGGGTGCTCGAGCAGGTGTGTAACGAATCGCTGGAAAATGGTTTGAACAGAAAAGTTTCGGTCAATATCTCTCCGGTGCAGTTGCGTCATCGTAGCTTTATCGAAAAAGTCCGCGAGATCCTGATGCGTACCGCCTACCCGGTCAGTCTGCTGGAGTTTGAGGTCACCGAAACGGCGTTTGTGATCAATAAACAGCTGGCGTTCAGCGTTCTGCATCATCTGCAAAAAATGGGGATCAGTATTGCGCTGGATGACTTTGGCACCGGTTACTCCTCCCTGAGCATGCTGCGCGATTTTCATTTCGACGTCATCAAACTCGACCGCAGCTTTATGACGGATGTGGAGAGCAACCCTCAGGTACGCTCATTCGTGCGAGCCATTATTTCGCTGGGCAATTCGATCAATACGCCGCTTATCGCCGAGGGGGTGGAAACGGCTGGACAACTGCAGATCCTCGAAGAGGAGGGATGTGACGAGATGCAGGGATTTCTGTTCGGCGAGCCGGTCGATATCAAACACCTGCCCGACCGGCGCTGATGCGCCCACCCTCCGCTGGTGGGCGTAAGGGCGTTACTGATGCGCAAGCGCTGCCTGCCCGGAAAGATGCAGCAGCGCCGAGCGCAGCGAGACCTCGAACATCTGACCGTGCGTCAGGCCGGGGTAGCGCCAGAAGGCTACGGTCAACCCTTTACTGGCAAGCTGCTGTTGGGTTTGACGCAACACCTCAAGCGAGGCCTCGTGCCCGGACGGCTCTCCACGGGCTTTACCGTCACCCTCGAGTAGGTACAGCGATTTCCCGCGAAAGCGGACGGCATCAAGACTTTGGCTTGCCTGCAAAGGCGATTGCAGGGCCTGACCTAGCGACGGGCTGGCGGAATAGTAGATCCCAAACGGCGAAGCCTTCCTCCACGCGTCGAGCACAAACAATCCGCCGTAGGAGTGGCCCCAGATAGCGCGCTGGTGGGGATCTATTTTCAGGTTAGCTTCCGTCTGGGGAACCATCGTTTCGGTCAGCAGCTGGCGAAAAACATCATTGCCGCCGGTTTTACGCGGCGGTAGCGCGGGTTTCCCGGCGCGAGGCTCATGCGTCTTTAGCGGTGGGGTGTAATCCCAGGCGCGGGCTGCGGTATCAAAGGGCAGCGCGGTCTGGTAGCCGATAGCGACGATCACCGGCGGGGAGCCGGCGAAGAGCTGCTGCAGAAACGCGTCGTCGAGTTTATCCATCACCGCGTTGCCATCCAACATATACAGTACCGGATAGCCGGCGGCGGGCGGGGCTTTGTCCGGCACTGCGGTCCATACCCGGTAGTGACGTTCGCCATCGGCAGAGTCATACTGGCGTTGCGTAAAGTGGTAAAACGCCGACCCTTTATCCGCAATGTTCGGCCCCAGCGGCTGAAGATCCGGCCGGGCAATACTGCCGCTGCTGTAGAAGAGTGCGCCAATCGCCAGCGTCAGCAGCCCGCTCGTACGACCTGTTGTGATGCTCCCTGAACTCAACTTCACCTCGTCTGTCCCCCTGTTTTGTTGCTTCTGGCGTTATTGTGGGCTGACACGTTAGCACAGCTTTTATGATAATGGTTCTCATTTCTTTTTCTGGCGTTGCCACAAACTGTATGCTGGGGGAGCGGGTGACGGGATAAACGGAGATGACGAAGAGAAGGCCCCCTGTAGGCGGTCATAAAAGAAAATTCAGGAACGATCGTGAAGGTGACTCAACAGTTTTTTGACCAGCGGAGTGAGCGCAATAAACAGCAGCGCAATAATTACGATCAGCAAGAGCGTCAGCCCTTTATGGTGGCTGATAAGCACCAACAGCATCGCCAGCGTCATGGTATGATCCTTTAATAGATGGCGTTAACCACCGCCAAGGTGAATAAAATTCAACAGAATGGTCATGACCACCCAGGCCAGCAGCAGATAGCGTCGTTTATCGCGTCGAGCTTCCAGCGCAGCAAAATAGTTAGCGCTGTACCAGGTCGATATGATAATAGCCAGCGTGATGATGACCTGCCAGATCGCCTCGCTGAAACCGGTGACGCTGCTTATGCCACGAAAGCAGAGGACAATCGCAATACCGTTAAACGCATTACACATCAGCCATCCCCACAGACTTGCGGGTCGGCTAAATAAATATCCCAATCGTAAAACCAATGTCGTATTCACCCTGCTAAAATAATCGCGCTGTAAAATGCATTTTAACGATCGAACAGGTATTGATATAAATCAAAACTAATGGAATACCGCAGGAATCACTGGCGTACGGTGCTAACAGCGCGAGCAATAAACCTGAGGGTGAGTAGCTCTGAAGAATATTTAACTCATTGTTTTAATGGGATTTTAGTTATGAAATGCCTGCGCTAATGCGCGTACTTCAAGCAAGTAGCAATACGTTGGTTTCTCTGGTTATTATTGCCATTGAGGTTATAACGGGGAGAATCAGATTATTCGCCATGTTTGCTGGGCGAGGGGTGAAAATCCGACCGGGGCCAGAGCTCCGGTCGGTGTCATACTTAATGGGGCAAGGCGTTATGCTGCAGAATTTTCAGGAAATCATGTTTGTCAGAGATTAATGACAGTGCATTAGCGATCAGCTCATCGCTAAATATCGAGGCAATTTCCTTGAGTACGTCAATATGCTCTTTCTCTTTCGCGATCACGCCGATGGCAATAAACATTACATTGCTCCGATCCCAGATTACGCCATCAGGAAACTGATAGATCTCAATCCCGGTTTTAAGGATGATATCCGTCGCGGATTTCGGCAAATGCGGCAGGGTGATGCCATTGCCTAAAAAGGTCGAGACCTGATGTTCACGCTCCAGCAGAAAGTGGACACATTCCTGATTGACATAGCCTTTGGCTTTAAACTCCGCGCCGATCATGGCGATGACTTCCGCTTTATTACTGGCTTTGCAGCCAATATGCAGATTATCCAGCGTGATGTTATCGATCATAACCAACCTCCCTGGTGAGACGAGTGGATTTTTTATCTTCATGGTTTGCTGACAGCTCTGCTTCTAACTGCTCAAGCGATTTATTGGAGGTCTCGGGCAGGGCAAAGACCACGAAAAGAATGGCTAAATAGTTAATGGCGGCGAAGATAAAGAAGACTGGCCCAAGGCCCAGTTTTGCCTGCAGCAGCGGGAACAGATAGCTGACCACCGCGTTCATGATCCACATGAAAAATACCGAGATCCCCATCGACAGCCCGCGGAATTTCAGCGGGAACAGTTCGGCTAATACCACCCAGGTAATAAAGCCCATGGAGCCCTGCATCACGCCGACGAACAGCGCGCCCAGCAGCCAGATGGCGGTAGCTTTCAGGTCACCCACCAGGGTGTAATCGACAGCGGCGATAATCAGATGCAGGGTTGCCATAATGGCGAAACCGTAGATGATGATTGTCTTACGTTTGAAGCGGTCGACAAGGAACAGTACCCCGATCAGCATACCGCCCACGGAGAAAACACCGTTCAGCACGTTGCAGATCAGCGAAGTACGCTCTGAGAAACCGGCGGCACTCAGGATTTCCGTACCGTAATACATAATGACGTTAACGCCGGTGGTTTGCTGCAGTGCGGCCCAGGTAATGCCGACCAGCAAAATTTTGAGGATCCAGGGTGTTTTGACAATCGTCGCAAAGGTGCTCTGGGCGCTGTACTTATTACCAGCTTCAATTTTGATCAGGGTAGAGATGTCATCGTACTCCTTCTGCGCGCGTTCCGCCGGGCGGATTTGTTTGAGGATATGCAGCGCTTCATCATGACGATTTTTGCTGATCAGCCAGCGCGGGCTTTCCGGCGCGCGCCACATGCCAACGAACAGGCAGATGGCCGGAATCGCTTGTACCAGCAGCATATAGCGCCAGACGTCCGGCAGATGGCCCCAGATGATGCCAATGATCGCGTTGATGGCAAACGCCGCCAGCTGGCCAATGACGATGGCGACTTCATTCAGGCCGGTCAGCTTGCCGCGCATCTCGGTAGGCGCCACTTCTGAAATAAAAGTGGGGGCGGTGACCGAAGCGCCGCCGACGGCATAGCCCAGCAGGGCGCGGGCAATCAGCAGGGTAGTGATATCGGGGGCCGCGGCGGAAAGCAACGCGCCGATGAGAAAAACAAAGGAGAGAAAGAGTAAATATTTACGCCGGCCGAAGTAATCGGCAAATTTGCCGCCAAACACGCTGCCCAGCGCGGCGCCGACCAGCAGAACGCTCATTACCAGCCCTTCGGTGGTTGGGGTCAGCGCCATGTACTGCTTCAGTGAGGAAAAGGCGCCGTTGATAACGCCGGTGTCGTAACCGAAAAGCAGGCCGCCGAAGGTGGCCACTAAGGTGATCTGATGAAGTCGTTTTCTCTGTTGCTGGTTCAGGTTTGTTATAAATGACATGGTAGTCCCTTTATTTTGTTGAACGACACAAGATAAAAATACATCTCCCCAGTCAGGATTTATCACGCCTGTGTTGTCGTATCTAACTGAATTAAATGATTTTCTTCTTTGTGTAATTGCTCAGCACAAGGCAGGGTACGCTAAGCAATGGCGGTCAAAGAGGTTTACGGCTTGGTGTTGACATGGATGTAGTCGATATCCGTTCTCCTTTGCGGGTTAGCGGTCTTTAGTGCGTCAGTCGCGACGACATTTGCCGATGAACAGCGCTCTGGTGTGGCACGTTGCTGTCGCTCCGGCGATTTACCGTGGTAAGAATATGGCACAAAGAAATGGAATGAACATGCAACAAGATCACATTATGAAAATTTAATTTCAATTCAGTGTTGCAGAATGGTAAATGCATGAAGCCAATCACAAAGGCTAAAGGGAGTATATCCCCATGAAAAGCAGGTTAAATTTACAGTGAGGTAATAACGATGTTGTTTTCAGTGGGTTAATGTAAATCGAAGAATACTACGCAGATCACATTTTTACGCCATAATATTGAAGAATAGAATTTATATTTCATTGTCACGATCGGGGCAAAATGAAGATAGAGGCCTTTTACCTCCGGTCTGAAGGGGGAAATGAGCGATTCGCTTTGCCCACGGGGGCGGAGGTTAAGGATGAATGCATCACCGGGGGAAACACCGGGTAAAAATGCAGAGAAGGTGGATTCTCTGCATCTTACCCATCACGAAAAAGATCAGTGCAGTGCGGGCCAGTAGCCTTCGTTGGCGACGATCAGTTCATCGAGGATGGCTTTCGCCACCGAAGCGCTGGGCACCGTTTTCGACAGGGCGATGGCCTGCCACAGTTTCTGGTAACTGCCCTCAATCCAGGCGTCAACCACCAGTTTCTCAACTGCCACCTGCTGCTCCATCAACCCTTTCTGGAATGACGGGATTTTCCCCATCGCCAGCGGTTCCGGACCATTAACGCCCACCAGGCAGGGGACTTCCACCATCGCCGTCTCATCGAAGTTGGCGATGGCTCCGTTGTTCTCGACGATCAACAGCATCCGCTCCTGGGTGTTAAAGGCGATGGCGCAGGCGAGGTCGACGATAAAGGTGGCATGGGCCCCGGCATGGAAATGCGCGCCTTCCGCCGTGCCGCGACGGGTGATCTCCCGGGCCATATCAAAGACCTCTTTTTCGCGTCCGGCCATCACCTCGTTGGCCCGCGTAAACTCCGGGTCGGAATGCGCCACTTCATAGTCCGGGTAGAGATAGTATTTCAGATAGGTGTTAGGCAGCGTCGTCGGATCGAGGGCAAACACATCCTTCACCTTTTTAAAGGTCTCGATCCAACTCGGCGCCTTATGCTGAAAGTCTTCTTTTGGGCTGCTGTATCCCTGCTCCGCCACGTGACGCTTCAGCGCCGGCATCAAATCGTTACCGGCTTTATCGGTGATGCTGGTCCACCAGCCGAAGTGGTTCAGGCCATAGTAACGAACGTTCAGCGCTTTGCGCGACGGCAGGCCGAGGATGTCGGCGAACAGACCCTCGATAGCCACCGGCATATCGCAGATGTTGATGATGCGCGCGTCGGGCCGCAGGCGACGGGTCGCTTCCGCGACGATAGCCGCCGGGTTGGAGTAGTTGAGCATCCAGGCCCCTGGAGCGTACTGCTGCATATAATCGACCAGCTCCAGCACCCCGGCAATCGAGCGCATACCGTAGGCAATCCCACCCGGACCACAGGTCTCCTGGCCCGGCACGCCATATTTCAGCGGGATCTTTTCATCCTTTTCCCGCATCTCATACAGGCCAACGCGAATATGCGCCATCACGAAATCGACGTCGGTAAAGGCCGCCTGCGGATCGGTGGTATAGCTGAACTTCACCTGTGGGAAGCGTTCAGCCACCAGGATGGCGCAGGCGTCGCCGATAGTCTTCTGACGCTGGTGATGGTTGTCATACAGACGGATCTCCCGCAGGGGAAAGCGCGACATATTTTCCAGTAACATCATCACAATCCCAGGGGTATAAGTACTGCCGCCGCCGGCAATGGTGACCACAAAATTATCTTTCATTTACCACCTCGTTATTCAATAACACCCAGACTGGCGTTGACCGCCGTTCGAATTTTGTTAACTCCCAGGCCATAGATAACCTGGACATGGTTTCCTTTAATCAGCACGCTGCTCCCGCCGCTCTCTTTCAACAGCGTCTGGTGGATAAGGGCGGGGTCCCGCACATCAACCCGCAGACGGGTAAAACAGTTGCCCACCGCACAGACATTCTCTTTCCCTCCCAGCCCGGCAATCACCAGCGCGCCTTTATCCGGATACTCGCTATTAGCCTGTTGCGAATGCTCATCTTCGGCTGCGGTTTCTCGGCCCGGGGTGAGCAGCCGCAGACGGGTAATACAGAAGGTGCCGACCAGGTACATGGTCGCGGTTTCCAGCAGACCGAGGGCGACAAACACCGGCCAGCGCGTCGCGCTGACTCCCGCCGGGAGGTTATAGACGACGAAATCGATGAGACCGTTAGTGGCGCAGACCCTGACGTGAAGTAGCCAGGCCAGCATCTGGAAAAAACCGTCCAGCAGGGAGTAGATAAGCCACAGCAATGGGGCGGTGAAGATAAAGAGAAACTCAAAAGGTTCGGTGATCCCCACCAGGACGGAGGTAACAATCAAGGGGATCAGCGTGACTTTCAACCGCTGCTTATTCTCCGGTTTCGCCGTACGGTAGAAGGCGAGCGCCATGCCGGCGGTGCCAAAAATCTTCACCATCCCATAGGTGAGGAAACGGGCGGAATCACTGAGCGCGTCAACGGGGTGGCGGGCGATTTCGGCCAGGAAAATAGGCTTAGCGCCAATGACGGTCTGACCATCGATCAGCAGCTGACCGCCGATAGAGGTAAAAACGAACGGCGACCAGATCAGATGATGCAGCCCGGTGGGGATCAGGAACCGGTTGAGAAAGCCGTACAGGAAGACCCCGATGGCGCCAAAGGATTTCATAAAGCCGGTCAGCGCCGAAATGCCCAGCTCCACTACCGGCCAGAGATAGACGGTGGCGATGGCGAACATGCCAACCAGCGGCAGCATCACGATCAGCACCAGCTTACTGTTGCCGTAGATCGACAGCGCGCCGCGAAACTCAATCCCAACCACGCGATTATGGACAAAGGCGACAGCGCAGCCAAGGATAATCCCAAGGAATACGCCCATATCGATAACCTGAAAACCGAAGATAAAGGTTTGTCCGCTGCCGTACAGTTGCGCGTTGGTGGCTCCGGTCGCCAGGCGATGGGTGAGGGTTAGCCAGCTATTATTCGCCGCCAGGTACATCAGCCAGGTCATGGCCGCCACGAAGGCCGCTTCGGCCTTGCGGGTTTTCGCCAGACCGCTGGCCAGCCCAAGGCAGAACAGAAACCCAAGATGGTTCATCAGCGCCCAGAGCATACTGGAGACAAATTTCCCCATCAGGTAGAGCCCGCTGCTTTCATCCACCCACAGCCGGTTGGTCGTCATGCTGAACAGGGCGATCAACAGGCCGATAGCTGGCAGATACAGCACCGGCCCGATCATCGCCTTGGAAAAGTCCTGAAGCTTTTTCACTCCAATCATGGTTGTCCTCTCGTCTTTGCAGACCGCTGTCATCACCTGATGAATAGGCTTATCAGACTAGGAGCAGACCACCAGGATCCCGAGCAGGAAAAGGGCCATCTGTGACGAAAGTCATATATATTATTGCTGGACAGATATATAAATATGGCGTGATTTATAGATGTGTCATTGTTGATTTTTTCGCTGCAAGATAAAAATAATCATCTAATTACATGAAGTTATTCATGGTTACCGTTGACTGGCGCCACTCCATCGAGACATCTAAAAGTGATTTATAAAAAGATTGCCACTGAACTGAGGACCCGCATCAACAGCGACGACTATGCCGTCGGCGATATGCTGCCCAGCGAAAAAGCGCTCGCCGCGGAGCTGAAGGTCTCGGTGATGACGCTGCGCAAAGCGCTGGCGCTACTGGAGGAAGAAAAGTTGATCGCGCGGCGGCACGGCAGCGGAACCTGCATTGTGCGTAAAAGTAACTATCATGGCGGGGAACTGGAGGGCTTTAACTACCAGATGCAGGTGGTGGGCGTCACCAACTACCGTAACAAAGTTATTGAATTTACGCTGCTTGATGCCCCGCCAGCCATTGCCCAGCAGTTAAAGATCCAGCCGGGGGAGAAAGTGTATTACGTCAGACGGCTGCGGCTGATCGATGAGGTCCCAATCCTGGTGGAAAACAGCTATATCCCCTTCGCCACCTTCCCCTGGCTCAGCGTGGGTAACCTCGAGCAGTCTAAGTTCAACTATTTCAAAAAAGAGTGCCATATCACCATCATCGAGAGCCACCGCAGCTATACCCCGGTGCTGGCGACCCGTGAGCAGGCGGAGCTGCTGCAGGTGGCGCCAAACAGCCTCCTGCTGCGGGTGCAGTCGATCAGCTACGCCCAGAACCGGGCGATCGTCGATTTCTCAGAGATCTACCAGAACACCAGTAAGTACAATGTGAAGCACATTACCCGCCGCTAGAGGATTCAGACCAGCCATCCCCGGGCGATCAGCTCTATCCCCAGCGCCAGCAGGAACAACAGAAAGCCCTGACGAAAGCGCTGCGGGCTGAGACGCGAGCGGATCCGCTTTCCCAGCCACATGCCGAGCAGCGCCGGCAACAGCGCCAGCGCCGACAATAGCCATGCATCATCATGCCAGCCATCGTGCAGGGCGAGGCCAGCCGCCAACGCCAGAGTGGAAAGGGTGAACGACAACCCCAGGGCCTGCACCAGCTCGTCGCGACGAAAGCCCAGCGCCTGTAGCCAGGGAACGGCCGGAATAACAAATACCCCGGTCGCCCCGGTGATAACGCCGGTCAGCCCGCCCATGAGCGGCGACAGCCACTTCTCCACGCGGCCGGAAACCTGAAACACCGGACTGCAGAGCGCATACCCGGCATAGACTATCAATGCGGCGCCAAGCGCCAGCGCCGACCACCGAGGATTGAGGCCGATCAGCAGTGAGGATCCGGCCAACGTGCCAATAATAATCCCGGTCATCATAAGCCAGAGACGGCGTACAATCTGCGCCAGCGCCGGGCCTGCCAGTAACTGCCAGAGATTGGTGAGCAGCGAGGGAAGCACCAGCAGCGCCGCTGCGGCCTGCGGCGGCATCAGCAGGCCAAGCAGGCCCATCGCCACGGTGGGCAATCCCATGCCGGTCACCCCTTTGACCAGCCCGGCGGCAATAAAGATCAACAGGAAAGAGATCGTGTGTAAATCGAACATTATGGCTCACTTTTCAGGGTATAAAGGGGCATTGAAACAGCTGGTCGTGAGGGCCACAATGCGGTATGTTGGCCATAGACTACGGAAAAACCGAAGGTAAAGGAGGGCCTGATGCGACTGGATCTGGCCGATCTGCGGCTATTTATCGCCATCGTGGATACCGGTAGTATCACCGGCGGAGCGGCGAATGCCCATCTGGCCCTGGCGTCCGCCAGTGAGAGGCTGCGCAAGATGGAGGCCGAGATCGGCGTGCCGCTGTTGCACCGTCATGCCCGCGGGGTGACGATGACAGAGGCCGGGGAGGTACTGGCGCGCCATGCCCGCCCGCTTCTTGCGCAGCAGCAGCGTCTGCGCCAGGCGATGCACGCCTTCGCCTGCGGTCAGCGGGGGACGCTGCGCCTGTTCGCCAACACCTCGGCGATGTCGGCCTTTCTGCCGGGGAAGCTCGCCGCCTGGATGGCAGCGCACCCGGCGGTGCAGATCGAAACCGAAGAACGCACCAGCGCGGATATCGTCAGCTGTATCCTGGCGGGCGTGGCGCAGGCCGGAGTGGTGTCCGATGCGGTCGACCCCGGGCCGCTGCGCCTCGATCCCGTCGCTGACGACCCGCTGGTGCTGATCGTGCCGCCAGCTCGCCCTCTGGCCGAAAAACAGGAAGTGGCGTTTGCGGCGGTGCTCAACGAGCCGTTGGTCGCCCTCTATCAGACCAGTGCGCTACAGCAGCATATCGAACAGCACGCAGCTGAACTCGGCCAGGCGCTAAACGTTCGGGTCAGGATGAGCCATTTTGCAGGGCTTTGCGAGATGGTGGCGCACGGCGCCGGCGGGGCGATCCTGCCGCGCGTTATTGCCGAGCGTTACCGGCAGCGCTATTCGTTTGCCGTCATCGGGTTACAGGACCGCTGGGCGCAGCGCCGTTTGTGCCTGTGCTACCAGGATGACGCCAGCCTGTCGCCAGCGATGCGCCGCTTACTGGAATGGCTTCGTCAGCCTTGAGAATATCAGTGACAGTGTCACTTTTCATGCCCGTTATTGCTACTGACATCCGTGCCAGAGATGCGATAGTAGAGGTCCGCTTTTATTAAGACGCGAATCAGGACAGACAAGATGAGTACATTACCAAAGGTCGCGGTGCTGGGACTCGGCGCCATGGGACACGCTTTTGCCAGTAACCTGCTGAAAAACGGCTTTACCGTTGCCGGCTGGAACCGTTCGCCAGCCCGCGGCGAAGATTTACAGGCGCATGGGTTATCTCTGCACGCCACGCCGCAGCAGGCGGTGGCCGATGCCGAGGTGATCATCAGTATGCTCGCCGACGGCGAGGCCACCCTCGAGGTACTGGCGCAAATCGCGCCCGCCTGTCAGCCGCAGGCGATCTATTGCCAGATGGGCACCATTGGCCTGCCGGAGACCCGGCAGGCCATCGCGTTGTTGCGGGAACTTCAGCCAGCGATGACCTATATCGATGCCCCGGTGTCGGGGACCAAAGCCCCAGCGGAGAAGGCACAGATCCTGGTGCTCGCCAGCGGAGATCGGGAAAAGGGCGCCGCTGCCGAACCGGTGTTTGCGGCTATCTCCCGCGGGACGCAGTGGTTTGGCGAGGCGGGCAACAGCCAGAAAATGAAGCTGGTCCTCAATGCCTGGCTGATTTCGATGATGCAGGGCATCGCGGAGAGCGCCCAGCTGGCGAAGACGCTGGGCTTCACCCCCGACCAGCTGTGGAGCGCCCTGGAAGGCGGCCCGCTGGCGGCGCCCTATGTCAAAGTGAAACTGGACGCCATCGCCAGCGAGCAGTTTACCCCGCAGATGCAGCTGGCGCATGCCCTGAAAGATGCCCGGCTGGCGCTTTCCCTGGCCGAGCCGCACACCATGCCGGGGCTGGAAAACATCGCCGAACTGTGGCAGCAGGCGGCGGACGCGGGATATGCCGGAGAGGATTTGTCTGCGGTATATCAGTGGCTGTCGCCGTCGTCAAAAGCGTAATTTCCTACCCACGCCAGGAAAGAAGTGGCCATGGTGGCCACTTATCCTGGCGGATGGGGCATCAATTCGAATCTACCGTACGTTAGCTTAAGCTATCAATCCATTCGCTCTGGCGCGGATTCAGCCGGCGATAACAGTGTACCGACACCGCCAGCTGCGTCAGGTCGGTGAAGACCATCGGATCGAGCTGTATATGCTTTTTAATTTGCTGCAGCCGATAGGTGAGCGTATTACGATGAATCCCCAACAGCAGCGACGTTTTGCCCGGTTCGGCATTATTGGCAATAAAGCTGCTCAGGGTATCCAGCAGCACTTCGCCGGAATCATGCTCAAGCAGCTGGCGTACGTTATTGATAAAAAAATTGACCATATAGCTGTTCTCCAGCACCCTGAACAGGCAGAGCATTGCCATTTCGCGAAAGTAGTAGATCTGCCGCTGCGGCTGCACTTTGCTACCCACTTCGATCACCGAGCGGGCGAACCGAATGGCCTCGCGAATGTCCGGGGCGCTGTCCGCCTGCACGCCAATCCCGATATGGTAATGGCTTATCTGATTACTCAGTACAAACTCAATGCCCCGCAGCAGGGTTTCCTGGGCTTCGCTTAGCGCGTTGAGGATCAATATTTCATGGCTGCCCAGCAAAATAACGTCACTTACGCCGGAGAGCTGCGAGAATTCCCGCAACAGCGTACTCAGTATGTCGCTTAACTGATGCTGTTCGACCTGCACGGTCACTACGATCGGAACCCGCGGTGTATCAAAATCGAAACCAAGTTCCAGCAGGCGATGAAGCGCTTCTTGCCCGGCGGGTGTAGCCCCTTGTTCAAGATACTGACAAAACAAGGTGTCACGCAGACGTTGCCGCCAGTTGGTTTCCCGCATCTCTATGGCCTGGCGGACCAGCAGTTCGGCGGTGAGCACCGCCAGTTCAGCATAGCGGCTTATCGCCGCGGGATCGCCGCTGATGCCTACCACCATCACCACACGATCGTCATAGATAATGGGATGATTAATACCAGGATGCACGTTGTGAAAACGCGCGGCTTCCGCGGCGTTGTTAATACAAATGCGTTTCCCGGTGCGTATTACCTCCCGGGCGACTTCATGCTGTTCGCCGATACGATGCCGTTCACCTGAGGCAATGATCTGTCCATGATGGTCAATCACATTCACGTTATGATGAATTATCGCCATTGCCCGGGCGACAATTTCATTAGCCAGCGCTGTTGTAATAATCATACAGTTATCCGCTTATGTGCCTCTCCGCGCCACCCGCTCAGAAAGGTTCGTAGAACATTCTCCGCGGCGTCGGCGAGGAGCGGTTCGCATGTGTTCATCGACTCTGCCAGCGCCATAGGGCGCTGGCAAATAGACCACATTGCGTCAATATGGTGTTGATATAATTGCCGGCTGCTCTCATCACGCCCGCCGCAAAGGGCCACAACCGGCACGCCATGGCGTGCGGCTTTGCCTGCCACACCCACCGGGGCCTTACCAAAGGCGCTCTGCCGATCGAGCCAGCCTTCACCCACGATCGTCAGCGCGGCATCGCGAAGATGGTCGTCGGCGTTAAGCAGCTCCAGCACCAGGTCAATGCCCGGACGCAGCGTGGCGCCGGTATAGGCGATAAGCGCAGCCCCCATACCGCCCGCGGCCCCGGCGCCGGGCCGTCCGCTGACGTCGAATCCGAGGGTTTGCGTAAGCAGCTGGCTATAATGCGCCATTCCCGCCTCCAGCTCGCAGAGCGCCGCCTCGTCCGCGCCTTTCTGCGCCCCATACACCCAGGTGGCGCCATGCTCGCCAAGCAGAGGGTTAGTGACATCGCAGGAGGCCTGTATTTCGCTTTGCTGTAGACGCGGGTCCAGACCGCTCAAATCGATGCGCTGAATATGCGCCAGGTCCTGACCTGCCGCGGGAGCCGGCAGCAGGGTGCCGTCCTTACGCCAGAAGCGCGCGCCGAGCGCCTGGGCAAAACCGATGCCGCCATCGTTGGTCGCGCTGCCGCCCAGGCCGATAATCAAATGCCGACACCCGGCGTCCAGCGCCGCCTTTACCTGTTCGCCCAGCCCGTAGCTGCTGGCCTGACGCACATCCCGCTGCGCTGGCGGCGTGAGTTCGAGCCCACAGCTTTGCGCCATCTCGATAATGGCCCGCTCGCCGGGCAGGATCAGGAAATCCGCCTGCAGGGAGAGGCCATAAGGCGAGGTACAGCGCTGCTGTTGCCACACCGCCCCCTCAAGCAACGGACTATCCGCCAGAGTCGACAGCAGTCCCTCTCCGCCGTCGGACACGGGCATTTCGACCAGCTCCAGCGTCTGGTCAACCCGGCGCAATCCCTGGGCTACCGCTGCGCAAGCGGCCTGCGCGCTACAGCTACCTTTAAACGAATCTAGCGCGATAACAATCTTCATACGTTCTCCTGCGTTAATGCGCTTTGCGCGGCGTTTTATCGGTGGTCATGAGCTGTAATAACATCCCCAGCAGCGCACATCCCGCCATGGTAAAGAAGGCGTAGATATAACCCGCTGGATTTTCCCAGCCGCCGCCAAACTGAATGAGCCAGCCCATAAGCAATGGCGAAATGCCGCCGCCGATAAACATCGCCGTGGTGATAATTCCGTTAGCGGTAGAGGTGGCGCGTTCTTCGGCGGAGTCCGACGCCATGGCGTAGTAGATAGGCCACACGGCATTGGCCACCAGGCCAAAAAATAGCTGAATGGCGATAAGGCGCGGCATATTGGTGGCGAAATAGAACAGCGCAATGCCGATACTCATCCACAGACCGCAGACGATCAGGGTTCGTTTACGGCCAAAGCTATCCGACAGCCAGGGCCAGATTACCTGACCCAGGGTACCGGTAAGCGTGAAGATAATACTCAGCCCGGCGGACGCCGCCAGCGACAGGCCGGAGACGTGATAAAGATACGGGGGCAGTACAACGTTAATGCCCATATAGACGATTTGCGTCAGCAGGGTATTGCCCGCCGTCAGCGAAATATTGCGGTTGCGCAGGGTGCGTAAAAAGGTCTTCATCCCTTCGCCTTTGGCGACATGGCTGCTTTCCTGCGTCGCCGGGCGCGTCAACCCCTGGCTGTCGATATGCTGATAAAGCGTGTTGATGCGGTCGGCGGTAGAATATTTTGCCCAGAAGATCATTAGCGGGATGGCGACGAGCAGCGCCAGCAGGAAGCAGTAGCGCCAGCTGCCTTCGCCAAACGTGGCAAGCACCAGGCTTGCCACCACGCCGCTCAGCAGCGCGCCAATCGGATAGCCGGTATGATGCACCCCCAGCGCAAAACCGCGCTTCTCTTTCGGCCACCACTCCGCGGTGTTGCTGACGCCGACGGGTTCGCCCCAGCCGGCCCCAAGGTTGACGCCCACGCGCAGCAGCACAAAGGCCGTCAGCCCGTGGCTGATCGCTTTTATCCCGGAAATAAAAGACAGCGCGGTATAGCCCAGCACCAGCGGTACCTGAAAGCGCGCTCGTTTCCAGCCAGACCCGTAGCGATCGCTCCAGATGGAGCCGGGAATATCCAGCACCGCAAGGGCTACCATGATCAGGGCGACGATATTGCCCCACTGTTCCGGCGAGAGCGAGAACTCCTTAGAGATGACCGGGCCAAGGCGCAGGATCATCTCGCGATCGTAGGCGTTAAGCACCCAGATTAGCCAGCAAACCAGTAGCGAAACCCAGGAGAAGCGATGTATCAGCCGCTTTTTGCCACGTTGTTCACCGGCAGGTGTGTGATTGATTGTTGTCATAGTCGTGTTTACTCCGCGGCGTCGCGACAGCATGATGCGCGCCGCCTGGTGTCAGGGTCAGAGTCAGTTCGCCGGGTATTATTGTTATCGCGGCGAGCCGGTGGTTCGTTTAGCCGGCGAAGCGCCGTTCCGCTACGCCGGTCACGCCCAGGTCGTAAATGGCGAACAGGCTGCCGCGCAGCTGATTATCTTCCGGGAAGCGCGGCAGGGGCGGCTGCGCCATGGAGGTGACGTACAGCACATCAAGGTTTTCGCCGCCGAACATCACGCTGGTCACTTTTTTCACCGGCATCTCAATGATGCGATCGACCTTGCCCTCCGGGGTATAGCGCACCAGCTTGCCCGCGTAGACCAGCGCGTTCCACAGATAGCCTTCGCTGTCCACGGTGGCGCCGTCCGCCGCGCCGCCTTCGCTGCGATCGACATGGCAAAAGACCCGTTCGCCGGAAAGATCGCCGGTCGCGGTGTTGCAGTCCCAGGCGCAGATTTCGCCCGTCCAGGTATCGGCAAAATAGAACGTCTCGCCGGAGGGGCTCCAGCAGGGGGCGTTAGAGACGATAATGTCTTTCTTCAGCACGTGCAGTGACAGATCGGCGTCCAGGCGATATAGCGCGCCGCTCGGTTCCTCTTCGCGCATATCCATTGACCCGAACAGAAAGCGTCCCTGACGATCGACTTTGCCGTCGTTGAGCCGGTTAAAGGGTCGGTCCGCTTCCGGATGGTGCAACAGCGTCAGCTCGCCGCTAGCGAAGTCGAGCAGATGAACGCCATTCTGCAGCGCCACCACCGCGCCTTCGCCGTTCTGGCGCAGGGCGAAAGAGCCAATTTTCTGTCGCACGTCCCAGCTCTTAATCGCGCCGCCCTGCGCGTTGCAGGCGAACAGGCGCCCGTCGAGGCTGTCCACCCACCAAAGACGCTGCTGTTCGACATCCCAGACCGGGCTTTCGCCGAGTCGGGTTTTTAAATCCAGTAACACTTCAATGCGCATAATGGCCTCCTGATTACACTTTTTCACCGTGGGCCTGTTTCGCCGATACGGAGCCTGGGGATGAGGAACTTTTGAGAAACAGGGACACCAGCGCGCCGATAATCAGTAGCGCGACAGCGAACCATAAGCCGGACGTTGCCGCACCGGTGCGGTCCTCAAACGCGCCGAGAATAAACGGCCCGAGAAAGCCCCCGCACAGCCCGAGGCAGTTGAGCAGGCCGAAGCTGCCCGCCAGCATATGCCCGCTCATGATGAACGGGAGCCAGTTAAAGATGATGGATTGCATAGCGAAGAACATGAAAGCGGCCAGCGAGAAGCCAAGCAGCGCCACAGCGTGGCCGGCAATGGCGCCAATCGCCATGCCGGTCGCCATGACCAGATATCCGGCCATCAGCATGCTGCGGGAACGCTGTTCCGTGCGGGCGAATCGCGGCAGCAGGATCCCACCCGCGGCGGCGGCAATCCACGGGATGGCGGTCAGCAGACCAATCTGCAGCGGAGTAAGCTGGCCCCAGCTACCGATGATCCCCGGCAGGAAATAACTCAGGCCGTAAACCGAAAACTGGTGGGTAAAGTAAATCAGCACCAGCAACAAAAACACTCGGGTGGACAGCGCGGTTTTCAGGGAGAAACGGCTCGGCGTATGGCGCGTTTCCTCGGCTTCTTTCGCCAGTACCGCGTTAATGGCTTGCACATCGTCGCTGTCCAGCCAGCGGGCGTCGGCTGGTTTATCCGGCAGTCTGCGCCAGACGACGAACGCCAGCGCTATCGCAGGCAGCCCTTCGATAAAGAACATCCACTGCCAGCCGTGCCAGCCGGACATGCCATCAAGGCTTAATAACAATCCGCCCAAAGGCGCGCCGATAATATTGGCCAGACAGACCCCCAGCAGGAACAGGCCGGTGGCTTTTGCGCGCTCTTCGCGGCCAAACCAGAGGGTGAGGTAGTAAATAATGCCCGGATAGAGTCCCGCTTCGGCGGCGCCGAGCAGAAGGCGCATCACGTAAAAGGACGTAGGCCCGGTGACAAACGCCATACCGCAGGAGAGGATGCCCCAGGTAATCATGATGCGAGCTATCCAGCGCCGTGCGCCAATCCGGGTGAGAAACAGGTTACTGGGGATCTCCAGCACTGCGTAGGTGAGAAAAAACAACCCGGCCCCGAGGCCGAATGCGGTTGCGGAAAGGCCGATATCCACCGACATGGTCGCTTTCGCCATGCCAATATTGGTACGATCAATAAAGCTGATGATGTACGCCACGATAAGCAGCGGCATCAAATGGCGGTAGATTTTTTTATGGGTGCGTTGCAGCTGCGTCCCGTTTACCGCCTTTTCATTTATTGCGGACATGGTTATTATTTCCCCGTATTCGTGGTCAGAAGCCTTGCCGGGATCGAGACGATCCCGTTCGTCAGCTCACAGGTTGTCGCCGGGTGCTGACCCGAACGACGCCCGGCCCGAAGCCCCACTTCGGGCCGTCTTTTGCTAAGCGCCTTCGCGCTCGAACAGCATAGAAATCCCCTGGCCGCCGCCGATGCACATGGTGACCAGACCAGTGCGTGCGCCGCTGCGCGCCATTTCATACATCAGTTTGACCGGCAGAATCGCACCGCTGGCGCCTACCGGGTGGCCGAGGGCGATCGCGCCGCCGTTGACGTTAACGCGGGCCGGGTCGAGACGCAGATCGTTCATCACCGCCAGCGCCTGAGCGGCGAAGGCCTCGTTGAGTTCAATTAAATCAATGGACTGCACATCTATATTGAGACGGTCCATCAGGCGTCGGGTAGCGGGAGAGGGACCAAACCCCATAATCTCCGCTCCGCAGCCGGCGACCGCCCAGCCGCGAATGCGCATGCGCGGGGTTAAGCCGCGTTTTTCCGCCTGCTGGCGGGTCATCATCACCAGCGCCGCCGCGCCGTCGTTAATGCCCGATGAGTTGGCCGCCGTCACCACGCCGTCGGCTTTAAACGCCGGACGCAGCGTGGCGAGCTTTTCACGCGGGGTGTCGCGCGGGTGTTCATCGGTCGCAAACAGGCGGGTCGCTTTTTTGCCGTCCGGCACCTCAAGGGCCAGGATCTGCTCGCGAAAGCGACCCTCCGCGATCGCCTTCAGCGCCTTCTGCTGGCTCGACCAGGCAAAATCGTCCATCGCTTCGCGGGTAATACCGAAGCGTTGCGCGACGTTTTCCGCGGTGATGCCGTTGTGATAAGGGCTTTCCGGCCAGGTGAGAATGGAGATCAGGCCATCTTCCAGCTCGCCATGGCCCATGCGATAGCCATCGCGCGCTTTACGCAGGTAGTAGGGCAGCTGGGTCATATTTTCAGTGCCGCAGGCGACGACCACCTCGGCCTGGCCGCTTTGCAGCTGCATCATGCCGTCCGCCAGGGCCTGAAGTCCGGAGCCGCACTGGCGGTTAACGGAATAGGCGGTGCTCTCCTGCGGGATCCCCGCGCGCAGCTGACAGATGCGGGCGATAAAACCGCTTTCGGCGATTTGCCCGACGTTGCCGACGATCGTTTCGTCGATATCCTGCGGCGCAATCCCGGCGCGGGCGATCGCTTCGCGAATGACGGCGGCCCCAAGGTCATGCTGATGGGTATGTTTAAGACTGCCGTTAAACGTGCCAATAGCGGTACGGACGCCGCTGACAATCACAATATCATTAGCCTGGGTCATTGTTTTTCTCCTTACAGCACCATGCCGCCGCCGACGTTAATCACTTCACCATTGATATAGCGCGCGCCATCGGACGCCAGAAACGCCACGCACTCGCCGACGTCTTTCGCCTCGCCGGCATAACCCGCGGGGATTTTGCTGATCATGATTTGCCAGACGTTTTCCGGTACGCCGCGCGTCATGTCGGTATCGATAAAGCCCGGGCAGATGGCATTCACCGTGACACCTTTTTTCGCCAGTTCGCGGCAGGCGGTTTTGGTCATTCCCACCACGCCGGCTTTTGACGCCGAATAGTTGGTTTGCCCGACGTTGCCAAGCCAGCTGGCGGAAGCGATATTGATAATGCGGCCCGCACCGCGCTCGCGCATGCGGATAGCGGCCTGCTGCATACAGAGGAAAGTGCCTTTCAGGTTAACGTCGATAACCGTGTCCCAGTCCGCTTCCGTTAATTTGTGCAGCATGGCGTCGCGGTTGATTCCGGCGTTATTCACCAGAATGTCTACCGGGCCAAACGCCTCTTCGGCCTGGGAAAACAGGGCTTCGACCTGCGTTTTTTCAGCGATATTGCAGCTGATAAACAGCGCCTGTGCGCCCGATTCGCGCAGGGAAGCGGCGGCGGCTTCGCCGTGTGCATCACGATCGGCGATAATCACTCGCGCGCCTTCCCGCGCAAGCACCTGGGCAATGCCAAAGCCGATACCGCGTGCGGCGCCGGTGACAATGGCGGTTTTACTGGCAAGTTTCATAGCAACGTTCCTTATGAGTCAGAGGATGAATTCCGGGACAGATGTTCCGCGAGACCGCAGGGCGGCGGGGCGAACAATCGGCTGTCCATAACCTGAAGATCCGCGGCGATCGCCGGATGAAAATCCATTTGCGCCAGGATGTCGCGCTCAAGATCGATGCCGGGGGCGATTTCCGTCAGCACCGGTCCTTCCGGGCGCAGTTCGAAAACCGCCCGTTCGGTGACGTAATGCATGGTTTGTCCTTTGGCGCGGGCCAGTTCGCCGTTGTAAGAAATCTGGTTTACCCCGGCGACGAATTTACGCACTTCGCCTTCGCGGCGGATATGCAGCGCCCCGTGTTCACAGGCGATCTCCAGCCCCTTGGCGGTAAAAGAGGAGCAGAACACGACGTGGCGGGCATTCTGGGTGATATCGATAAAACCGCCCGCGCCGGGGCAGGATGCGCCGAGCCGTGTGGCATTGACGTGCCCGTGCGGGTCCATCTCGCCGGCGCCCATAAAGGTGATGTCGACCCCTGCGCCGTTGTAGTAGAGCATTTGATCCTGGTGGCTAATCATCGCGCTCAGATTACGGCCGATACCAAAATCCACGCCACCCGCCTGCTGCCCACCGTAGATCCCTGACTCGACGGTGATGGTGACCTGCTCGCCGAGCTGTTCCTCGTGAATGATGGCGCCAATCACGTCATTGGGAATACCGGTGCCGAGATTGATGACGCAGCCGGGGGTCAGATAGCGGCAGGCAATCCGCCCGATAAGCTTGCGCAGGTCCAGCGGCAGCGGCGCATTCTGCGCGGCGGGCAGCTGGATATCGCCGCACAGCGCTGGGTCGAAGGCCCAGCTTGAAGTCTGGCGGTGATCCGTCTGCGGCTCTTCGCATACCACGATGGCGTCGATCAGGTTGCCGGGAACGGTGATGCTTTTCGGATGCAGCGAGCCTTTCGCTACGCGATATTTCACCTGCGCCAGCACCTTCGCCCCGTAGCGTCTGGCGGCGAGAACGGCGTGCAGGACTTCCAGCTTCATCACCTCTTCATCGGTCGTGAGGTTACCGTCTTCATCAGCATGGGTGCCGCGCACAATGACCACGTCCAGAGGAAGAGCCGGATAAAACAGATATTCGTCGCCGCGAAACGTGACGTGCTCGATCAGATTGGGTCGTTCGCGGGTGCGGGCGTTCATCCTTCCGCCCTCTATGCGCGGATCGACAAAGGTACCGAGACCGACGGGGGAAAGCCGCCCCGGCAGTCCGGCGGCCATCGCGCTATAGAGATGAACGATCTGCCCCTGCGGCAGGCACCAGGCTTCCACTTCGTTGTTGTTGATCATCGCCATCCAGCGCGGCGCCAGGCCCCAGTGCGAACCGATAAGGCGGGTCACCATACCCGGATGGGCAAAGTGCTGGATACCGCGCTGGCGATCGCTTTGCCCCGCGGCATGCAGTAGCGTCAGGTCACGCGGTTCGCCCGCGGTCAGAAAGCGCGCTTCGATGGCGCTTAAAATGGACTCCGCCGCGCCGATAAGCGTCATCCCGACGGTGCAGACGGTGTCGCCGCTGGCGACCCACCGCGCCGCCTCATGGGCGTCGATAAATTTGCTGCTCACTTTTTATCCTCCGTTGATAGCGTGATGATGGATTCTGCGAGACGCGTTTTGAGCTGCTGTTTGCTCACTTTGCCGTTGTGGGTACGCGGTAAAGCACGGGTGAAAATAATGCGCGCCGGTAGCTTAAAACGGGCGATTTTGACCTTCAGCCAGTCGAGGATCTCTTCGCTGGTCAGGTGATGCTGGCCATCCGGCACGATAAACGCCACGGGCTCTTCGCCGTAGACCGGGCTGGGGGTCGGGATGACGGCAACTTCCCGTACTCCCCGATAGGTAGAGAGAATGTTTTCCAGCTCCAGTGAGTAAATTTTCTCGCCGCCGCGATTGATCATGTCCTTGCTGCGGTCTTTGATGTACAGCCAGCCTTCGTCGTCGAGATAGCCCAGATCGCCGGTACAAAACCAGCCCTGCGCATCGCAGCTCGGGCGTCGCTCGCTGTGCTGCCAGTATTCGCGGATCACCACATCGCCTTTTAGCCAGATATGGCCGATTTGTCCGGCGGGGAGGGGCTGCTGGCGATCGTTGCGGATGGTAATGGCGAGACCCGGGATCGCCTGACCTGAACTGCCGCATTTATCGCTGCCCCAGACGTCGCCCGGAAAAATCGTCGCAGGCGAGGTCGTTTCGGTGAGGCCGTAGATCGGCTGAATCGCGGTATGCGGGAACAGGGTTTTTAACTCCTTGATCAGTCCATCGCTCAGGTGGCCCGCGCCGCAGGCAATCGTGCGCAATGCCGGAAAATCGCCGGGATGGCTGGCGCTCTGCTCACGCGCAGCCTGGCAAAGAAGGATAAAAATGGTGGGCGAGCCGTGCAGAAAGGTAATGTTCTGCTCGCGCAGGGTGGTGATCACCTGCGGGGCATTGAACCGATGCTGCAGCCAGATGCTCGCGCCGAGGCTAATAAACAGCGCCAGCAGCGCCGACAGGCCGGTGATGTGATAGATAGGCACCGCCAGGATGGTGCTATCCGCGGCGGTGAGATTCAGTTTTTGCGTATAGGCGTCAATCGCGCAGAGCAGGTTATTGTGGGTGATAATCGCCCCTTTAGGCTCTCCGGTGGTGCCGGAGGTGAACATCATCACCGCCGTATCGTCGCGGTTAACCGGGACCGGCGGGCGGGTCAGCGGTTCGGGAAGGCAGAGCGCCTGCCATTCGCTGAGTGAAACCGCACGCGCGTCGGGGGTGTTTTTCAGCCAGTCCTGCACGGTCGCATCGAACAGGACAACCCGGGGAGCGATATGGCCTACCAGCGCCTCGCTTTCGGCCTGCTTAAGCTTGGTGCTGAAAGGCACCACTTCGATGCCCAAACCCAGCGCGGCAAAAAGGACTTCGCAAAAAGCGGGGTGATTGCCCCAGGCCAGCAGAATACGGTCGCCTTTGCGCAGCGACCAGCCGCGATCAAGCTGCGCCATCGCCCGCTGTACCCGCAGATGAAAATCGCGGTACAGATAGCGCCGATCCTCAAACGCCAGCGCCAGGGCATCCGGGCTGCGGGCGGCGCTGTGGCTCAGGGCCTGGTACAGATTCTGGAAGTCGGCGGAGGTGCTGTTCATGTGTCTCTCCTGATATCGCGTATTGAGTAGGAGTAGTCTGGGGAAATTCAGGAGAGGAAATTGCCGAATGGCTCACAATAGAAAATCAACAAAACAGAAGCAATTTTGTAACATTGCACAATGGGCAGGAGAGACCGGGTGGGGGAGAGATATCCGCGAATCAAACCGACGTGAATAATGCCAGAGGACGCTATCTTTTAGACCCGTATTAACCGGGCCTAAAAGAGTGAAGGGGTCAGCCCTGCCGCTTAGCGTTTACAGGCATCGAACTCGAGCCGTTCGCCATCGGGGCCGCGAATAAGCAGGAAGCGCACGTTGTCTTCTTCTATCGGCCCTTCATCGAGCGGATAACCGAGCGCCGCCAGCCGCTGCTGCACCGCATCCAGGTCGCTGACTAATGATTACCAAATCGCCCGGGAGCCTGAGGCCAGTGCCTCGATTCAAACTATTCTGCTGGGGGGATCGTTAAGAAGGGATACCACTGCGTGGTGGCGATCAACGGACGTTCCATTCTCGACACGCTAAATGTCGATAAAGCATTTATGGGCACCAATTCGCTGTCGCTGAAACACGGCGCCTGCGTGGCCGATATCATGCTGGCAGAAACGAAGAAAGCCGCAAGGGTGGCCACGGGGCACTGCGCATTTGCTCGGCGTGATGACCATTTCAATATGCAGATTGTGGCTGGCTGGCAAACCAGCGCGCAGAAAGTGCTGGCAGATCAATGGATGTCCAGAATTCAGCACATCATGCCCTCCCTGAGTGAAGGCATGTCTTACCCTGCTGTCGTGGGGTCAGAAGGTCAGGAGCGTGCCCGGAACTTTTACGGCCCGTCGCTGGAAAGGCTGCTCAGGCTGAAAAAGCAGTTTGATCCTGACAATCGTTTCCGGGCCCCCTACGGCCTGTTCTGACGTTTCGGCCGGGACGTCAGGCCGGATGGCGCCGCCCGCGGGCGGCGTGAGCGTTCTATTCTGAGGTCAGTTCATGGCTTTCAGCCAGGAGTTCGTGAATTTCTGAGGGCGTCACCGGGCCTGCCAGTACCACACTAACCCAGTGCTCTTTATTCATATGGTAGGCGGGTAAAATACCCTCTTTCCTGCGAAGCGACCCGATATGCTCAGGTCTGACCTTCACTTCCAGCACGTCAACCTCTTCCTCGCTTTTAAGACCCAGTTTTGTACCGGGTACGTTCATGACAATACCAAACCATTTTTCACCATGGTGATGACGCAGCACTACATAGTGAGGCAAATTACTCCATAAATATTCCGGCTCGGACTTAAAGTGCTCCCGGGCATATTTGAACAATGTTTCTCTTTTCATATCCGGCTCCTGGATTGTTTTAGTGACAGGTCAAACAGGTGAGCACGATCCCCTGACTCTGAAAATGCCCGTGCCGCTGCCGCGCCAATACCGCTCCCGGCGCCGGTAATGATGATGTTACGTTCTGAATGGGGCATAGCACTCTCCTTAAGTCGTCTGAATGAAAAAAAAGTATAGGAATGGCTTGCCGGGAAGAAAATGCGTCAAAATGCAGTTCAGAAGTGAAGTTTTGTCATGAATTAACTGTCTGTTGCTATAGTCTGTGCGGACAACTTTTACGGATCGGGTTTACAGATGAATCTTTTCAACGGCATTGAAGCCTTCATACAGGTGGCAGAAAAGGGGAGCTTTGCAGGTGCTGCGCGCCAACTGAACCTTTCACCGTCTGCGGTCAGCAAACTTGTTGCGCGCACTGAAGATGCTCTGGGTACCGTGCTGTTCAACCGCAACACGCGCAGCCTGAGCCTGACGCCGGAAGGCCAGCTTTTCCTGAAAAGAGGCCGGGTGATCCTCAGTGAAATGGCTGCGGCCAAGGCGGATATTGCAGCAGCGGCCGGCACGCCGCGCGGTCAGCTTAAAATCAGCATGCCGAATATCACCTCTTTTTTTCTGCCGCTGATTGGCGGTTTCCAGGAGGCGTATCCCGAAATCGATCTGGAGCTGGATTTCAGCGATCGTGTCGTTGACGTGATTGATGAAGGTTTTGACGTGGTATTTCGCGTGGGGCAGTTGTCTGACTCAAGGCTAACCTCCCGGCAGGTTGCCCGTATCAATATGCAGCTAGTAGCGTCACCGGCGTATGCGGCGAAGAATGGTCTGCCCGACTCGGTCGAAAGCCTTGCGCACCATCACTGCATCCAGTACCGCTATCCCACCACGGGACGGCTGGAAGCCTGGCCCCTTCCTGAGGAGTACAGAGGAAGCCTGAGTTTTTCAAAACGGCTGGTATGTAACAGTGCCGACGCCCGATTAGGTCTGGCGCTCCAGGGGCACGGAATTGCTCTTATGCCCGACCTGCTGTCCGCGCCTTATCTCGCCTCAGGCGATCTGGTTGTGGTTCTGGGGCAGTCTGTGCAAAAAGAGTATCAACTGCACCTGCTTTGGCCCACGAACAAGCATGCCATGCTGCGCCTGCGTGAATTCGTCGACTATTTCCACCATCACCTTTCCTGAACGCGCGGGAGGAATCAACGGCCCGGCTTCGCCCGGTTCACTCGCAGCGTGATAGACCAGCGCGGATACTTCACTGGAGGTACGGCGTGCTGCCATCCCCAGCGGGCCTCGCCGTCGAGCTTATAAATCGAGCGGGGCATTACTTCAAGGCTGACCTTCCGGTGGCTTGTCAGCACGTCGGGCGGCCAGGGCCTGAAGCGGATCGTTGCCGGGTTGCCCAGAGAAATACCGACGATGGTTTCATAGACCGGGACGTCGCGGTGCCATCCCAGCTGCGTGCCGGACAGGTATTCGGTGACGAGCAGATGAGAAATCGCCCCGTGCTCAATCTTCAGCCAGTCGGCGACGCGGTTTCGCAGCGGAACCAGACGTGCATCAAGCGCCGGACTGGGCTTGACAGTATGCGTGTTGAAATCATTAAGCCCGCCGAAGCTGAGAATGCGGACTTTTGATTCATACTCTTTATACCGTGCAGGCATGAGAGGCAGCGTGGCGATAATCTCCAGCAGCCCTTTCTCTTCTTCCGGCGTGAGAAAATCGGCCTGATAAATCAGCCCCGGAATGGAGGGCAGCGCTTCGTCTGCAAACAAATCAAACTGCATGTATCCTCCGAAACCATCACTAAACCTGACCGATATTACTCGTCAGGATCGCCATTCCTTTTTTTTAGCCTGGCCGCCAGCCAGGGCGCGGTGAGGCTGTGTTTACTGCGGCTGACCTCTTCCGGCGTGCCGGTCGCAACAATGCGTCCGCCGTTTTCGCCCGAGCCGGGACCGAGATCGAGTACCCAGTCGGCTTCTGCGGCAATGCGCATATCGTGCTCCGCCATGACCACCGTATCGCCGCGCTGAACCAGCCTGTCGAGAACCCGCATCAGCTTGTCCATATCCGCCGGATGCAACCCCGTGGAGGGCTCGTCCAGCAGATAGAGCGTTTTACCCCGCTGTACGCGCTGCAGCTCCCAGGCGAGCTTAATGCGCTGGCATTCGCCGCCGGACAGTTCGGTGGCGGGTTGTCCCAGTTTCAGGTATCCGAGACCAAGCGCGGCAAGCGCGGCCAGGGAGCGCTGGATGGAGTCATTATTTCTGAACACCTCAACGGCTTCGTCAACGGTGAGGTCCAGCACGTCCGCTATCGTTCTGTTATGCCAGCGGACCTGGAGCGTTTCCTCATTGTAGCGCCGTCCGCCGCAGGCAGAGCAGGGCGCGCTTGCCTCGGGCATAAACATCAGTTCGATAGTGATCTGTCCCTGTCCTTCACAGGAGGGGCAGCGGCCGGCGGGCAGGTTAAAGGAAAAGCGGCTGGCGTCAAAATTCCGCTTTTTCGCCTCGTTGGTATCGGCAAATAGCTTGCGCACGGTATCAAAGAAGCCGGTATAGGTTGCCAGGTTAGAGCGCGGTGTGCGCCCGATGGGTTTCTGGTCGATGCGAACCAGACGTTTCAGGGAGGTCCCGCCTGCCGTGATCTTACCCTGTACCTCCGGCACCAGGTTGTCTTCCTCTGACTCATCATCCTCCGGGGTTTTGTCTAGTCGCTGAAGCAACGCCGGGAGCACCCGGGCCAGAAGGGTGGACTTGCCCGAGCCGGATACGCCGGTGATGGCGGTCATCCGTTCAAGAGGGATGCGGACATCCAGCCCGTGAATGTTATTGCAGGTGATTTGCTCAAGCTCCAGCCAGCGTTCGGGAAGTCGACGCCGGCGCAGGCCCGGACGGTGTTTGTCGAAGAGGTAGCCTGCGGTAGGCGAGCGGGAAATCCGTGCCATCCCGGATGGCGCGCCGTTATAAACGATCTCACCACCCAAGCGCCCGGGGCCCGGCCCCACCTCCGTGAGCCAGTCGGCTTCGGCGATAACGTCCAGATTATGTTCGACAATAACCAGCGAGTTACCGGCCTCCAGAAGCAGACGCAGGGATTGGAGGAGGGCGCGAACATCTTCCGGATGCAGGCCGGCCGCGGGCTCGTCGAGCACGTAGATCACGCCAAACAGACGGGAGATAAGCTGCGTGGCCAGTCGGATACGCTGCAGCTCACCGGACGAGAGCATGGTAGTCCGGCGACCCAGAGAGAGGTGGCCGAGGCCCAGCCTTTCGAGCTGGTCGAGGCGGCCGCAGATATCGGTCGTCATCCTGATGACGGCCTCCCGCAGCGCGGCTTCGCCAGGCATATGCGACGAATGGCCTTCGGCAAAGGGTAAAAGCAACGCCTTTAACTGCGTTATCGTCAGCTCACCCATTTCGGCAATGTCGTGGCCCGCGAAGGTGTAAGCCAGGGCATTTCTGTTGAGCCGCTTGCCGTGGCATTCGTTGCACGGTCCCACGGTGATGAAGCGGGAGAGGCGTTTTTTCACTGAGTCCTTACCGCCCGAATAGCTCTGAAGAAGATATTTTCTGGCACTGGTATAGGTACCGGTATAGGCGGGCTCGGTACCTGCCGCGATCGCCTCCCGGCGCTGCTCCGCATTCAGCCCCATAAAAATCGGCACTGACGGCTGTTCGTCGGTGAAGAGGATCCATTCCCGATCTTTTTCAGCCAGCGTTTCCCACGGGGCATCGATGTCGTAGCCCAGCGAATCAAGGATTGAACGCAGGTTTTTTGCCTGCCAGCCGTTGGGCCAGGAGGCTATTGCCCCTTCGCGGATGCTAAGCGACCCGTCAGGGACAAGCGCGTCGGCCTTAACTTCATGCACCATGCCCATGCCCTGACAGGCAGGGCAAGCGCCCTGCGGATTATTGGGTGAGAAGGCCTCTGCCGGCAGGAACGGGATGTCAGCGGGATGGAGGCCGGCACGGGAAAACAGCAGCCTGAGGGTGACGGAGATCCGCGTCAGGCTGCCGACCGTTGAGCGTTCCTGCGCGCCGGCCCGGCTCTGCTGTAGGGCCACAGCAGGCGGCAACCCGTCTATGCCGTCCACGTCTGGTGCCGAAGCCTGCTCAATCAGGCGCCGCGCGTGCGGCGCGACGGACTCCATAAACCGTCGCTGCGCTTCGGCGTAGAGTGTGTCAAACGCCAGGGAGGATTTACCCGATCCGGATATCCCGGTAAAAACCACCATGGCATCACGGGGAAAGGTGAAGGAAACGTCCCGGAGGTTATGCGTCCTGGCTCCATGTACAGTGACGCCGGTACGGATATCCTCAGGCTGTGCATTTATGCTTTGTGATGGTTTTTCTGATGACATTGGTTCCCCTGATAATGCGTCAGTCTGTCGATATTATTAGTTTCGCCTTTCACGTAAGAGCTCCGCTCTGACTGAAAAGGGCCGGACAGACGGCATGAGAAAAGAACTTCAAGGTTAGTCCCAGGACGCGTATTGGACAATTGCCGGTTTCGGTAATTCAGTCGTGACGAAATGGAATGTCAGAACGGGGTAAGATGGCATAACTGCTACACCTATTTACAGGAGAAGAAGATGAACCTGGTAGACGGTATTGAGGCGTTCGTGAAAATTGCTGATCTGGGCAGCTTCGCGGCCGCCGCGCGCGAGCTGAATATTTCCCCCTCTGCCGTAAGTAAGCTGGTCAGCAAAACAGAAGAAGAGTTGGGTACGCGTCTGCTTAACCGTAACACGCGCGGTTTAAGCCTGACGCCGGAAGGCGAAATGTTTCTTGAGCGCAGCCGGGTAATACTTGATGAGCTGACAGCAGCGAAGGAGGAGCTTTCGTCTGTATCAGGCGAGCCCAGAGGCAAGTTGCGTGTGAGTATGCCCTATATCCCGTCCTTTTTCCTGCCGTTGATCAGCCGCTTTATGGAGCAATATTCGGCAGTAACTCTTGAGGTAGATCTTAGCGACAGGCTGGTTGATGTGGTGGAAGAGGGGTTCGATGCGGTAATACGCGTCGGCCAATTGTCAGACTCCCGGCTGACGGCCCGCTCGCTCGGTAACTGTGCCATGAATCTGGTAGCATCGCCGGACTACATCAGGCGATACGGGATTCCTGCCTGCGTGGAGGATCTCAGTTCCCATATCTGTATCCAGTACCGCTATCCCTCAAGTGGGCGCACGGAGCCTTGGCCACTTACGGTGAATTAAAATTTCTGTTTCGCCACAACACATACGCGACAATTTCCTGTCGTGAAATTGAAAGAAATAAAAAATCAGCAAGATTTATTTTAAAAACATTGATTCAGCAAAGTTTATTTCGTTCCTCACTGGAATGAATGTAATAGTAAGACTCAGATTCTGTCCAGACAATATACCTTATTGATATTTCAGAAGTGACAAAATGGAAATACCACTCAGAGCACAATACCTCTGGGTCTGAAAGAAAACCATACCTGACCTGTGGAAACGTTGACACTTCGTTGGAAGTAGAAATGTGGGATGGTGGCTTACAAGAACAGGAAGTGTTGGCTATCGAGAAAATAAAGGCTGCTTTTTCAGCCAACGTATCTAAGCCTGACAAGCCTGTCCGTGGCGGTTCAATTGGCGAGCAACTACAAAGCTATGGTTTTACCGGCAATGGAATGTTCCCCTGGAAAGGTTATGCAGGTTTTCGATTTGTTGAGGCAAAAAAAGAGGGTGAATTCGATTTAGTTATTGTCACACACTGCAACGTGATCATTGTTGAACTGAAAGATTGGAACCATCAGCCTGTAACCGCGCGCGGTGATACTTGGTATAAGGGTGACATGAACATGGGGCGCTCGCCCGTAAGCGTGACCCGTGGCAAAAAATCATTATAGTATGGTTATGAACAAAGTAACCGACAAACATAACGTCCTGCAAGAAGATAGGGGGATAGGTAAGTGTATGATTAATCGCATTCTGTGGGCGGTTATGAACTAAATGAACGATGAACTAAATTTAACATAATATACATTATGCGCACTCATGTTGTAGTAGCTAACTTGAGATGTCCGTCTCTGAGCAAATAGACATGTCCGCGCTACAGTCTTACCACAGCGATCACTGCTTTCAAAGATAGTTTCCCAATCAAAGGATTCTGATGACGGATCATGCACCGGCATTTTTACTTTGGATGAAGTTAACCGACTCTAAATCATTCATGACGTTGTCGACCGGCGTCTGACCACTCAGATGGCCGCGCAGCGCCTGGGTATTCCCGATCGCCAGTGCCGACGCCTTCTCTCGCGTTACAATCAATCAGGCCCACTGAGTATGCCTAACCGCCGTCGTGGATAACCCAGCAATAACCAGCTGCCTGATGGTCTTGCCCGGTACGCACTCAATATTATCCGCGAATGCTATACCGACTTTGGGCCTAGGCTGGCGTATGAGAATGTTGTCTGCTTGTGAAAAAAACTCATAACACCATTCAATGGCGCATGCTGGTTCCCTTCATACCAGTGCAATACCCTGTCACATACATAATTGCTGGCAATAAAAGAAGGAACACCGAATGAAGTATGTGAATCTGGGTCGTAGCGGGTTGAAAGTCTCCCGTCTTTGTCTCGGTTGTATGAGTTATGGCGAACCTGAACGTTTGCCTCAACCCTGGTCCCTGGATGAAAAGGCGTCACGACCGCTCATTCGTCAGGCGCTTGAAGCCGGCATTAATTTTTTTGATACCGCGAATATCTACTCGGGCGGTAGTTCAGAAGAAATTACAGGAAAAGCGCTGAGAGAGATGGCCAGACGCGACGAGATCGTTGTAGCGACAAAGACCTTCTTTCCGTGGCGCAACTCACCCAATACCGGGTTTCTTTCCCGCAAGGCCATTTTTCAGTCTATTGACGATAGCCTGATGCGCTTAGGCATGGATTATGTGGATCTCTTTCAGATTCACCGCTTTGACCACTCCACGCCTGTTGAAGAGACCATGGAGGCTCTGCATGACCTCGTTAAAGCAGGAAAAGTACGTTACATCGGCGCATCTTCTATGGAAGCCTGGCGCTTTGCAAAAATGCAGCATACCGCTGAGCGTAACGGCTGGACCCGATTTATCACGATGCAACCGCAATACAACCTGCTTTAGCGGGAAGAAGAGCGCGAGATGCTGCCCCTGTGTGAAGACAAGGGCGTTGGGGTGATCCCCTGGAGTCCGATGGCACGCGGCAGGCTCACGCGCGACTGGAGTGTCACGTCCCGACGAACGCAAAACGATGCCTTTGCGTTAAAAATGTATGAGAACGCAGCCCTTCTGGATAAGCCCGTGATTGATGTTGTTGCCAGCATTGCCGAAAAGCACGCGGTGCCAAGAGCTCATGTTGCAATTGCCTGGCTGTTATCAAAATCCGTCATCACAGCACCGATCATTGGCGCAACGAAACCAGAACATCTTTCCACGGCTATCAGCTCGCTGGACTTTTCACTTAGCGATGCCGAAATTACGGAACTGGAAGCTCGCTATCTGCCGCACCCCGTTGACGGGATCATTCCCCCGCTTCCGGATACGCCGCCTTCCCTCACGCCGCCTTCAGCGTTCCAGAACTATTAACACCCTGCCCTGGCCCGGCGTTGCCGGGTCTCCCAGACCACACATTCCCGGTCACTGATGTGAAAAGGGAAACGGTGCCGGCGCGTATGCGCCCGATCGAAAAATCATCGCGCCACCAGGTTCGGTCCCGCTGTTGGCGACAATAAACAACTCGCGATGCCCGGGGCGGATCGCCAGGCTTGTCGATTTAAGGTTACGGCCTTTGTCGCGGTCAGGCAGCACAATTTGCCCAATAGGCAGTCCGTTGCGGTTGAAGACCATGACGCGGCCCTGGCCTGAGATGGCCACATATACATTGCCTTCGCTGTCGACACGGGCCCCGTCTGGCGCCGGCCCGGTGAACTGATAGGTAACAACTGAACCAAACGGGGCGACCGTGGTGGCGTCTGACAGTCTTACGCGATGAAGCCTGTTTTTAGCGTGTTCTGTGGCCCATATCTGAGAGCCGACGGGGTCAATCGCTATGCCGTTCCCGACCGCGAGTCCAGGCAGGATGGCATGAATTGACCCGACATTGGGACTAACGTAGAACACCCCACCCTGTGGATCGGCTGAATTTCCCCGGCTGTCAGTGAAATAAAATCCGCCCTGATTATCAAAGACCAGGTCGTTGACAAGAAATCCGGCATCAGGAGCAACAATCATCTGCTCACGGGTGCCGTTGGGTTCGATAGCCCGAACAGAACCTCGCTGCATATCGCCCACCGAGGCGATAAAGATCCGTCCATCTTTGTGTACCGCCAGGCCGGAAGCACCGAATGAATTCTCCTTAAGGACAATGGAAAGCTGCCGCTCCGGGGTTAGCTTAAACACGCGCCCCGTCGCCACATCAACAAACAGCAGGTTATTGTTCCGATCGAACACGATCCCTTCGAGCACGAGCGACGCCTGTGAAACGTTGAAGTACGGCTGGGCCTCCACGGTCTGGAGAGGACGCTCCCAGGGCGGTATGGGGACGGCACTGCATGTAAGCGCGTTATGATTTAGTCCATTCATGTGGTTTATCCCCGGCAATAATACAGAGGGAGACTTCACCTGCAGTCTCCCTGTGACAGCAGGTATTAACTTTTATCAAACTGACTTTCGGTAAACGGATCGGCGCGACCGCCCTGCAATGGGATTTTGGCAAGCGCCGCATCGATTTCGCGTAGCTCGCTGTCCGTCAACCGGACTTGCGGTGCGCCGCTGTTTTCTATCAGGTGCGGATATTGCGTCGTACCCGGGATAGGGACAATCCAGGGCCGCTGGGCCATTACCCAGGCCAGCGCGAACTGAACCGGAGTGGTGTTTTTGCGACGGGCCCACGACTGCGCGAATTCAAGCAGCACCATGTTTTTGGCCAGGGCATCGGGCTGGAAGCGTGGCAGGTTATGCCGCCGATCGGTGCTGTCGAACCGCTGGCTTGGATTGACTGCTCCGGCGAGGAAGCTGCGGGCAGTCGGGCAGTAAGGTACGAAACCGATACCCAGCTCTTCGAGCGTTGGAAATATTCGCGTCTCTGGTTCCCGCCACCACATGGCATACTCACTCTGCACCGCAGTCACAGGGAGTACCGCATGTGCGCGGCGAATTGTCCTGGCACTCGCTTCCGACAGTCCCCAGTGTTTCACTTTACCCTCCTGGATCAACGCCTTCACGGTTTCCGCCACATCCTCGATCGGCACATTCGGATCGGGGCGATGCTGATAGAGAAGATCGATGTGGTCCGTTTTCAGACGCTTTAGCGAGCCTTCTACGGCGCGGCGGATATGGTCAGGATGGCTGTTAAGGGAAGTGGGCTTCCCCTCCTCCACGCCGAAGCCGAACTTGGTGGCAATCACCACACGATCGCGAACAGGGGCCAGTGCTTCCCCGACAAATTCTTCACTGAGATGGGGGCCGTAGACCTCGGCAGTATCAAAGAACGTGATACCTTGTTCGAAGGCTGCCCGGATAAGCGAAACCATGGCTTTACGATCGCGCGGACCTCCGCCGTAATAACCCACCATCGGCAGGCACCCGAGTCCCATGCTGGACACCTCCAGCGAGCCGAGTTTACGCGTGGTTAAGGTTTCCTTCCGGACGGGAGCAGCATCCGAAGGGGCGTTCGGCGTGTCCTGACCAGCCGGTTTCGCCATCACGGCGCCGCTCCTGCCAAGGGTGGTTGCGGCCAAAGCCAGACCGGCGCCGGCGATCAGAAAATTGCGCCGGTCCCGGGAAGCGGGTACGGCAGCAGAAGGCTGGTCATGCATCATCTTGCTCATAAACTGGAACTCCCTATAACGAAGAAAGGATTCATTAATTTGGTCATTACCAGGCATAAGCCTGGGGCGCTTCTCCCCCGGGGCCGGGCCAGATTTCGTCGAGACAGCTCATGGTGTCGTCTGATAGCGTGACTGTCGTTGCGTGAAGCGCCTGCTGGAGTTGTTCGACCGTACGAGGCCCAATCAGTGGAGCGGTAACGACAGGATTCTGCAGGAGCCAGGCCAGGGCCACATCGGAGGGGGTTTCGCCGAGGTCCTCACATAATCCCTCGTAGGCTTCCAGCTGCGGACGATACTGTTCGATTAGACGGGCAAACGCGGGCCTGGCACGGCGCCCGCTTGCCATCTTTTTCAGTACGCCGCCAAGCAGCCCTCCGGCAAGCGGGCTCCAGGGGATCAACCCCAGGCCAAAATGGCGGCATGCGGGAATGACCTCCAGCTCAACAGTTCGGGCAGTCAGATTGTAAAGACTTTGCTCGGCGACCAGGCCCAGGAAATGACGGGCCGTGGCGACTGACTGCGCAGTCGCAATGTCCCAGCCCGCGAAATTGCTGCTACCGATATAAAGAACCTTTCCCTGCTGAACAAGCAGTTCCATGGCCTGCCAGATCTCTTCCCACGGCGTATGACGATCGATGTGATGCATCTGATAGACGTCAATATGGTCGGTCTTAAGCCGTCGCAAACTGTCCTCGCAGGCTTTGCGAATATGGTAAGCAGAAAGCCGGCGATCGTTCGGGCCCGGTCCCATAGGCTGATAGACTTTTGTCGCCAGAACGATGCGTTCACGGCGGCCACCCTGCTGAAGCCAGCGACCAATAATTTCCTCGGACAGCCCCGAGCCTTGCTGGATATCGGGAGATTGTTCAGTGCCATACACGTCTGCTGTATCAATGAAATTGATACCCGCCTCAAGCGCCTCATCCAGAATGCGGGCGCTGGTCTTCTCGTCGGTGACGTCACCAAAATTCATGGTTCCGAGACAAAGGCGGCTGACTTTCAGGCCGGTGCGGCCAAGATGCGTATAGTTCATAAACGGCTCCGTTAGATGAGTGTTCCGCCCTGGCCTACCAGCCAGAGCGCATGATTTTCAAGAATAACGAAGCACAACGTGTACAGTGAGTGGACGTGCATGAATGGACTTGTGAAAAAAATTCAGCAATGGATTAGCCCTAATCGGTCTAAGGTGTATATTATTTCTTCATCAACGCATTCGGGTTTTAACGCCGCATAAGGAAAACTATTCTGTATGCAAATAAGCAGAGCTGATGTTGCCGATCTTATTTATTTCATGGCGATTGCACGTCATCGCAGCTTCAGCCGTGCGGCAATTGAATTAGGCGTCAGTGCATCAGCGCTGAGTCATGCCCTGAAGGGACTGGAAACCCGGCTCGGAGTTCGCCTGCTTAATCGCACGACCAAGAGCGTTACCCCTACGGCAGCTGGTGAGGAACTGGTTCAGTCTGTTCTTCAGCCTTTCGACACCATAGAAGGCGCGCTTGAATCGCTTAACCGGTATCGCAATACCCCTACCGGACGTATCCGCATCAATGCAGCCGTTGAAGCGGCAAATCTTTTGCTTGCGCCGGTCATGCCCGCTTTTATGGATCGCTATCCCGATATTGAAATCGATATTGTGGCCAGCAACCGTATGGTTGACGTGACTGATGCGGGCTTCGATGCCGGCATCCGCTATGGTGGCACCGTCCCGGAGGACATGGTTGCCCGGCGTTTATCTGCCGATATTCGCTGGGTTATCGCGGCCTCCCCTGATTACCTGGAACGCTACGGAACGCCTGAACATCCGGATGATTTATTACACCATCGCTGCATCAGCAATCGTCTCGGTGACGATCGGGTTTATCGCTGGGAACTTGCGCGAGACGGCGAAACATACCAAATGACGGTGCCAGGCTCAGTGACGGTCAATCATGCCGAAACGGGTCTGGTGGCCGTATTGGGCGGGGCTGGCCTGATGTATTTTCCGGAGCCTCTTGTTGCACCCTATGTCAAGGATGGACGGCTCCGTCTGGTGCTTACGGAATGGTCCCCACTAGAGGAAGGTTTTCATATCTATTATTCAAGCCGCCGGCAATTGCCGACCGGGCTTCGCCTTCTGATTGAGTTCATACAGGAGGCCAGGCCGCTGGGGTTGTGAAATAGTGCCTCCATACTGAACGATGCGTTATCGGCTTTATCGCCCCGTCGCTTATTCAGAATGCTCAGTTGCAGGAAGCCGCAGGGAGTCTGCAAGGCGTGCTGTTTGCTAATAATGGAGAAACAAGAGGTAACGCTGTGAAAAATTACAAAAAAACATGGGTTGTAGTTTATTTGAAGGCTAGCCCAGGTGACCCGCATCAATAAGCGCCATACGAAGATGTTTCTGAATGAAATCCGCTTTATAAATGCTGTATCGGTGGCTGTCATTTTCACATAATAACATCGCGCTTTTTTTCATTAAAGCGTACTGAATGGCTACGTCATTGTGTTTAATAAGGTAATCACGGAATGCCAGGTGTTTTATGATTTGAGCATCCCCGGTGGCAAACGCATGGATATGATGACTACGCTGATTTCCACCTTTTGTAAAGTACCTACGATTTAAAATGCCGTTTTCACCACGCACAGTATATCCTACACCCTCCATTGCCTGATTCAAACGGTCCAGTTCTTCAAGATTAGCAACTTCGATTAATATATCTATTACTGGCTTAGCTGATAATCCAGGCACCGAGGTGCTACCAATATGATGAATCCGGGATATCACTTTACCAAGCGTCATCTGCAACAGAGTACGTTCGTTCTCAAATAAAGCCGGCCACATCTCATCATAATCAACTACAGTCAATATTCGCATGTTCAACATTCACACCTTTTAAGGAAATTTAAGCAGTCACAATAACATAAATCGCCTCTGCTGACTTGAAGGCATTTATAATCTGTATCTGTCCTCATAATTTTCAACCATCGTCTGACAAGATGCCCTAAACCCCTTTGTAGTGCTCTTTATTCAGACCATACTTCTTCATTCTGAGATAAAGTTTTTTACGCGGTATCAGCAGATACTCCGCCACCTCATTAATACGTCCCTGGTGGATATTCAGCGCTTCGGTGATGATCTGCCGTTCGACGTCCTCAACCCGCTGATCCAGCGGCGTCGGCTCGCCGATGTGCATCAGCGGATTAACCGTTTCTGCGAGCGGTAATACGCCCACTGCAAACAGCTCGGCGGCGTTCGCCAGTTCGCGAACGTTATTTGGCCACACCCGGCGCATCATCCCCTTCAACAGACCAGCATCCACCTCCGGGACGGAATGATTCAGCCGTTGACAGGTTTTTTGCAAATAGTGATGAAACAGCGGCTCGATATCATCAGGTCGCTTTGACAGAGGCTGGCAGCCAATTTGCGTCATCGCGAAGCAGTAATAGAGTTCCGCCACTATCTGGCTGCTGGCGGCCAACTCCACCAGCGAAGCGCTACCGATACCAATCAGGCGAAAAGGCCGCTTCTCATAACTCTGCAGCTGTACCAGCTGATGCTGTTGCTCGTGAGTCAGATGCTCGGGGTGACTTAAGACCAGCGTCCCGCCCTGGGCCTGGGCGATCAGTTCATTAAGCGTATGGGCGTTAGCCGGAGTCAGCTCGCAGGCGATAAACGGACCTTCAGCGTGCCGTCCTAACTGGTGCAGGTAACGCGCGCCGGTCATGCGGCCGGTTCCCGGCTCGCCGTAAAGCCATACCGCAATATCCGTTTCTGCCAGCTGCTGAAGGCGCTGGCGATACCGAACCGTCCATTGGCTGCGGCCAATAAGCTCAACCTGTAATTTTTGCTGACAATACTGGCGACGGGCGATAACCGATTGCCTCTGACGCAGCGCGGCGTCCACCAGCGTGAGCAGTTTGCCCGGATCGATCGGCTTTTGCAGGAAATCCCAGGCCCCTTTTTTCACCGCCTCCACCGCCATCGGCACATCGCCGTGACCGGTGATAAGCAGAATCGGCAGCAGATCGTCATCCTGATGAAACAACGTCATTAAATCGATACCGGAGCAGCCGGGCATGCAGACATCGCTTAAAACGATGCCGGGCCAGTCCTTCGGCACCTGCTCCCGCGCATCAAACGGATTATTACAGGCACTGACATGATACCCCGCTTGCTCAAGCAGCTGCGTATAGGCATCCAGCACATCGGCATCATCGTCAATCAGCAGAATCGAACAGTTATTACTCAACATCTTTTACATCCGTCAAATTGAATTCCAGCACCACGCAGGCACTGCGTGTAAACGTCGACGCCAGGCGCAACGCCCCTTCCATTTGCGTCATCAGCGAAACACATATCGAAAGCCCTATTCCGAGCCCCACGGTTTTACTGGTAGTGAACGGCTTTAACAGCGAAGGGAGTAAGGCCGCAGGCCAGCCAGGGCCGTTATCGGCAATCAACACGCACAGCCTTCCGCCCTGGATTTGCCAGCTCACGGTGATTTGCGCGGCGTGCGGGCAGGCGTCGAGGGCATTGGACAGCACGTTCACCAGCACCTGATGGACGCGCACTTCGTCCCCCAGGATCCAGACAGTGTCATCCGGTATCACCAGCGTCCCCTGCTGAGGCTTATGACGCATCGCCAGCAGTTCCCACGCCACGGTAAACGTCTGACGCAAATCGACCGGATGCAGCGGCGTTTCCAGTTCTGCGCGGCGGGTAAACTGGCGCAGGGAGCGGATAATCGCGTCAATGCGGTTGATCAGCCCTTCTGCTTTGCTTAACGTCGTCCGCGCCTGCTCCGCCTGTCCCTGTTCGATCGCCCTTCCCGCCGTAAAAAGATACATCGACAGCGCGTTCAGCGGCTGATTAATCTCATGCGCCAGGGTGGTCATCGTCTGCCCCACCACCGCCAGTTTAGCGGTCTGGATCAGCTCGTCCTGCGTGGCGCGCAGATCGGCCTCAATCGCTTTTCGCTCGCCAATCTCCTGTTCCAGCTGCTGTTTTTGCGCATTAAGCTGACCCAGGGTATGACGAAGCAAACCGGCAATACGTCCCAGCTCGTCGCGCCCGTAAACCGGAATGGTCGCCTCGGTCCGGCCCAGACCAATCTGCACCACCGCCTGATTCAGCGCGGTAAAGCGTTTCACCAGCCGCGAGCGAATAAAATAATGGTTCAGCCCCCATGCCAGCAGCAGCGCCAGCAACGTCGCCACCAGGATTAACCCGCCGCTGACCCGGACAATCTGCGCCATACGCTGATTAAACATCTGCATCTGCTGGTGACTGCTGCCAAGCTGGGCTTCCAGCAGCGTTCTGAAGCGCCCCAGCGTCGCTTCTCTGGACCGGCTGGCTTCCACGAGCGCTTTTTGCGCGCTAACATAGTCGCGCATGGTATCCGGCATATTATTTTTCACCATGCCAATTTCCAGCAGCTCATCAATCGTTTGTCGCAGGGTAATGGTGCTCGGCCAGTCATCCAGCGCACGGATATTTTCATCCGCCGTTTTTTTCAGGTTTTCAAGATAGCGGATATGCGTCTCCACCAGCATGCCGTCATCATTCCCGGATTTCAGTTCATTGAGCCTGTCGCGCAGGTCGTCAACGATCTGATTTTCAATACGAGCCAGGGTATAGACCTGCTGCTGTTCATTCTGCACTTCCCGGGCGCGTTTCAGATACTGCCTCGCATCCCCCTGTCGGGCTTCAATCTGATCGAGCAGCGTTCCCTGTTGCCAGGTAAAATCCTGCACCAGCGAATTCAGCTCGGTGGTGAAATCATCGTGCAGCCAGTCGATCCGCGCCGCAAGCTCTCCCACCTTTTCACGAACCAGAAACATGTTGTAGAGCACGCGATCCAGTTCCGCCAGCAGCGCGCGGCTGTCCTGCAATATCACCCCCAACTGCTGGCGTTCTGCCGGCGACAACCCCTGACTTAGCCGTTCTATTTTGTCCAGATGCTGGATAATCTGGTTGCGCAGCTGCAGTCGTACCGTGGTATTTGGCGCCAGCAGAAATTCATTGAGCTGATCGACCACCAGGTTGAGATTCCCTTCAATCAGAAAAGCCGCATGGATGCGCGGAAAATACTCATCCAGCGAATAGCGGATCTGCGAACTTTGTTCATGCCAGGAATAGAGGCTTACGCTGCTGACAATCAGCGTAAGCAGCGCCCCGGTCAGAAATGCCCCGCGCAGACTGCTACTGATACTGATTTGCCGCAGGCGTTGCAGCATGGACCTGTCCGTCATTTCAGTTCTTCCAGTTTAGTAATCGCCTGCCGCTGGTTGTTGAGAAACCAGAGCTGCCACTCCATCATCTGCTGTTCCGCAAAACTTTTGTTGTCGAACTGAGCCAGCCAGGCTTCATCCTCGCTGCTGGCCGGATCCACCGGGACACGGGTGAGCAGCGCCCGTATCTCGGGCAGCGGACGCTTAAGACGGACCTCCGCGCTATGCAGCGCTCGCCAGGCGTCTTTGAGCTGGGCAAGACGAAAGCTAATCGCCGTATCAAACATCCGCTGAACCAAACGCTGACGTTTGAGGATCAATCGATAGTTTAATGGCGGTTGATTCATCAGCATCGCCTGCTGCGCCGCCCGTGGATTGCCTGGCGCCAGCGGTGTTACCGGATACTTCCCGGTATTAGCGTCGGCGAGGATCGTCTGGCCCTCCGGACTTAACAGATAGCGAATAAACCGCCGCGCTTCGCTGGCGTGCTGGCTGTTTTTAAGCACTGCGACATAGGTCGGCGAAACCGCCGACTGAGGGAAATAGCTAAAAGCCAGGTGCGGATCGTTCAGTAGCAGATTGGCGTAATTATCAATCACCGGACCAGCCACGCCCAGGCCGCTTTTAATCTTATCTGCCACCCCAAAGCTACGGGATGAAATGGTCACGAGGTTTCCCGCTGTCGTCAACAGCGTTTCCCATCCTTTAATCCAGCCTTTTTGTTGCAGCAGCGACTCCACCATCAGATGGTTGGTATCCGAACGCGACGGACTGCTCATCAGCAGCGCCCCCTGATAACGGGGATCGGTCAGGTCATCCCAGTCCGCTGGCGCAGGCAGATGCCGGGTCATCAGTGCCGAGCGATTCATCAGCAAACCGAACCCGGAGATCGCCACGGCCACGGAGGTGGAGCGAATGGATTCCGGCACCAGATGTTGGCTGACTGCCGGCGCACCGCTGAACGGCGCCAGTTTTTGATGCTCCTGAAGATGCTGCAGCAGCATCGGCGACGAAGTCAGGATCAGATCGACATTTTCGGCATTTGCCGTATCAAGCAACTGTTCCAGCGAGGCGCTGGTGCGGTTGAGCGTCCTTATCATCACCGACCCCGGCTCTTGCTGCCAGCGATCGATAATCCACACGGTGGCGCTGGGAGAAAATGTCGTTGCCATCACCAGCTCATTGCCTTGCGCCGCACAGGGTCTCAGCCATGCGGTCAGCAGCAGCAGCGCGAACATTTTGCCCATTATCCTGACCCCACGAAGAAATATGTTTGTGATCCCGTTCATAAATATTGAAATATCGTAAAAACCGCGTTGAGACAAAACTTACCCGTTTATGACATCTGGTGAATTAATCGCCGCGAGCGAAAAAATAGTCAAACGGGCGTCCGGGAATATCGGGAAAGATTACCAGATAATGATTAGGCAATTTGTTAGTGTCCGCACAAGCCGGACATAAAACCAGCGCAAAATTAATTTCGCAAAATCTCGCTCATGCCAGATGGGTCAAAAACAACCCGTCCCTGCATTATTTTGAGTCAATTTTGACTCATTTCGACGATTTGAATTTTTTAGCCGCTTATTTCACCCTTCGGGGTAATTACTCCTGATGTTCATATCAATATAAATACAGGTGACGACATGTTATCATTATTAAAAAAAGGCCCGTCGGCGAATAAAGTTCCTGCTGAGAAAATTCAGGCAACCTATGGTCGATACCGTATGCAGGCGCTGCTAAGCGTATTTCTGGGATACCTGGCGTACTATATCGTGCGCAATAACTTCACCTTATCCACGCCCTATCTGAAAGAACAGTTAGACCTCAGCGCCACGCAGATCGGTTTGCTCAGCAGCTGTATGCTCATCGCCTACGGGATCAGTAAAGGCGTAATGAGCAGCCTCGCGGATAAAGCCAGCCCGAAAGTCTTTATGGCCTGTGGCCTGGTGCTGTGCGCTATCGTCAACGTCGGGTTAGGATTCAGTACCGCATTCTGGGTCTTCGCTGCGCTGGTTGTCCTGAACGGCCTGTTTCAGGGTATGGGGGTCGGCCCCTCTTTTATTACTATTGCGAACTGGTTCCCGCGCCGTGAGCGTGGCCGCGTAGGGGCGTTCTGGAACATTTCCCATAACGTCGGCGGCGGAATTGTCGCCCCGATCGTCGGCGCCGCATTCGCCATTCTCGGCACCGAGCACTGGCAGAGCGCCAGTTACATTGTACCGGCCTGCGTGGCGGTGGTATTCGCCATTAGCGTACTGGTGCTGGGTAAGGGTTCGCCGCGCGAGGAAGGTCTGCCTTCGCTGGCAGAGATGATGCCGGAAGAGAAAGTGGTGCTGAAGACCAAACACGGCCAGAAAGCGCCGGAGAACATGAGCGCATTTCAGATCTTCTGTACCTACGTACTGCGTAACAAAAACGCCTGGTATGTCTCCTTTGTGGATGTGTTTGTCTATATGGTGCGTTTCGGCATGATCAGCTGGCTGCCAATTTACCTGCTGACGGTGAAACATTTTTCCAAAGAACAAATGAGCGTCGCATTCCTGTTTTTTGAGTGGGCGGCGATTCCGTCTACTCTGCTGGCCGGCTGGCTCTCCGACAAGCTGTTTAAAGGGCGCCGGATGCCGTTAGCCATAATCTGTATGACGCTAATCTTCATCTGTCTGATCGGCTACTGGAAAAGCGAATCGCTACTGATGGTCACGGTATTCGCGGCGATTGTGGGCTGCCTTATTTATGTCCCGCAGTTTCTGGCCTCGGTCCAGACCATGGAAATCGTCCCCAGCTTTGCCGTCGGTTCAGCCGTGGGTCTGCGCGGATTTATGAGCTATATCTTTGGCGCATCGTTAGGCACCAGCCTGTTCGGCGTAATGGTCGATAAAATGGGCTGGCACGGCGGGTTCTATCTGCTGATGGGCGGGATCCTCTGCTGCATACTCTTCTGCTACCTCTCTCATCGCGGCGCGCTGGAACTTGAGCAACAGCGTAAAATCACCGAGCAGGAAGAGGCCCGACTGGCACTGGCTGACGCACAGTAAGCGCCTGAACCCGGGGGAACAAAGAGCCAGCTTGCTGGCTCTTTTGCCGTTGATAGAGGAATAGATGTCCGCGGCGGCTTCCGACAGCGGTATAAAGCAAGTATTCCTGCCATCACTGATGTTGCTGCTGAGTGGCCTACTTCGCCGGGATAATCAGCACCTGACCCGGATAGATTTTGTCGGGATGGGTCAGCATCGGTTTATTGGCTTCAAAAATGCGTTGATACTCATTGGCCGAGCCATACATCGCTTTTGAGATTGCGCTCAGAGTGTCACCAGATTTGACCGTGTAAAAACGACTTTCCGCCCCGCTTTGCGTCACCTTAACGCCGTCACTGACCTGGCCTACGCCAGTGACATTCCCGACCGCAACCAGAATTTTTTCCTTATCCTCCTGCGAAGCGACATCACCAGTGACCGTTGCGGTGCCATCTTCCGCAACATCAATATTGACCTTTTCGGCGCCAGGCAGATTAAGTCCATCGATATGTTTTTTCAGCTTTTCAGCCCGATCTTCTTTACTGTCGCCGGAGACGGCATCCCATATTTTCTCGCCCGCTTCTTTCACAAAATTTAATAATCCCATCTTTCCATACCTCCACGACGGTTACATGATCACATCATCATCGGACCCGTTGATCCAATGTCAGGGGGGCTGGTTTTGCTACCCGCCCTCGCGTCAACAGCCTGAAGCAGCACAAGCTGCCATCAAAGTATAATCAATAAGCGACTAAGTGCAGGATATTTGCCCCGCTACGGCAGGAAAGTCTGTATTCCGGCAAGGTGACACGAAACTAAAGCGGACATTATCCCCCCTAACACAAGGCACCTGGCGCAGAGGCTGATTGATTGTGAAATGATATGGGACCTTAAATGGCAGGCTGGGAGTTGGCACCCCGCCTGAGGGCTCCTGATTCTGGTCGCCAATGCTTTCAGGACGTTTTTCTTACTGAGATCGTCTCAAAAACATTCGCTGATTTCTGACGCAGCAGCTACAGTAAATCCAGGTTAAACTGGTATGACCACACAAGGCGAGACTCATGGAATCTGTCATCATCCCCGTAAGCCAGGGCGGCTTTGTCGCCGCCACGCTCTGGCAAAGACACAAAGCCAAAGCATTGGTGATCGTTCACCCGGCGACGGCCGTTGTACAGGGATTTTATAAAGGATTCGCTGAATACCTTTATAAAAGGGGGTTTAGTGTCATTACTTATGATTACCGGGGCACTGGTCTTTCGAAGTCCGGGAGAGTCCGTCACAACAAAAACACCATGTCCGACTGGATCGAGCAGGACGTTGGATGCATCACCGCGTGGGCGAAAGCCCGAGCCCCTGGCCTTACCCTGCTGGCGATTGGGCACAGTATTGGCGGGCATGCCGTGCTGTTATCTTCCGCCTCCACCGACCTGCGAGCCGCCGTCATGATTGCCTCACACGCAGGCGTGACAAGCACTATCAGCCAAACGAAGGAAAAGCTGCGAGTATGGTGTTTACTGCGCGTTTTGGGGCCGGCACTTTGCCGGCTCTTTGGGTATATGCCAGCCAGACGTCTCGGGCTGGGTGAAGATTTACCGGCTCCGGCGATGCTTCAGTGGGGACGCTGGAGCGCGATGCCTGAATATTTCTATGACGACCCGGAGTGGGATGCGCGTCAGCGGGCAGGAAAGATAACCTTACCTATTCTGGTGTTGGGTTTTGATGACGACCCTTGGGCTAATACAGAAGCCATCTCACGCCTGCTTGCTCCAGCGCAAAACGCAAAAATAGAACGCCGTGAAATACGGCGGGCGGATTACGGACTTTCATCCATTGGTCATATGGGCTTCTTTCGTACCCGGAATGCGGAGAAATTATGGCCCCTCGTCGCACAATGGCTGGAGAGACATTGCCCGGATAAGAGGCGGACGACCTGAGCAATATTTCAGGAGACGCCGCTTCCGGCGCCTCCTGTTCTTCACCTCGCGGCTACTCCTCGTACGCCGCGTGATGGAAATCAATTTCCCACTGCAGCACCTCGCCGTAAAGCGCCGATAACGCCTGCTTTTCGTTTTCGCTCAGCGCCATGGCGCAGCGGTCGAGTTCGTTTTTTAGCCAGAGAGCCTGCTGATAAAATTCGTCCTCAGCGTGCATTTCCACCCAGCGTCGTAAATCAGCATCGCTCTGATAATGTTCGCTCGCCCGTCGGCACCAGAAATAGTACATCCATTCCGCACCGAACATCAGGGTCACAATCTGCTCATAGCTGCCCTCGTGGGCGGTCCGCAGCATACCGTCGCGAAAGCGCCGTACCCCGGGCAAATCATCCGGGTACTCAGCGGGATCGATCTGCCGTGCTGACAACACCTGTTCAAACCACGCGATCTGTATATCAACCAGGGCATTCAGCACGCCAATCAGCCAGCGCTGCTGTTGAATACCCGGCGCTTTGCTGACCCCGAGGGCAAAAATCGCGATTGCCGTCGCGACAAAGTTGCCCTCAAACACCAGATAGCGGTTGAAGACGACTGTCGGCAGACGATCCTGTTCGATATCAGTCACAAACGGGTGCTGCTGCATCGCCTGCCACGCCGGTTGATGTTCGCGCAGCAGGCGTTCGCTAAACGCTTCCATTATGCCTCCTCCAGCGCGGCCTGCGCGACCGACATAAAATGTTTCACCCGGGCCAGCTCAACATCGTTCCACCAGACGCCATCGACCTTCATTGTACTGGCCACAATGACCCCCTGAGTCCGCCCGAGGATCTGCTTCACGTTAGCCGGTGTCACCCCGGAGCCCACCAGGAGCGGTAGTTCCGTCGCCGCGCGGATCTCGTCAATTTCCGCCATCGTGGCGCTATCGCCCGTACGCTGGCCGGTGGCGATCACCGCGTCAGCCTCGAAGAAATCGACATCGCGCGTCAGTTCCTGAATCGAACGATCGGCGACAATGGCATGGCTACCGTGCTTAACGTGGCTATCGGCAAAAACGCGAATATGTTCAGCGCGCAGCATACTGCGGTAGCGCAGCGCCTTAGCGGCCGCCCCTTCTATAAATCCTTCGTTGGCGATATAGGCGTTGGCCCACTGGTTTACGCGGACGAAATCGGCGCCTCCCGCCAGGGCGATCGCCATTGCCGGGATCGCCGCGTTAGCCAGAACGTTAATGCCCAGCGGCACAGCAAAACGTTCACGAACTTTCACGGTAATGACCGCCATCAGCGCGGAGGTTTCATGGCCGATATCCTCAGGTTTAGAGAAAGGAATATCGCCATGATTTTCAATAATCAGACCATGAACACCGCCTGAAATATAATTTTCAGCATCGCGAAGCGCACGTTCAACAATATCCGAGACTGATTTTCCTCGATATTTTGGCGAGCCAGGAAATGGGTCGCAATGAATAACACCAATAACAGCCTTGCTTCGTGAAAAAATAGCTTGTATTGCATTCGTTTTTTCTGCTGAGATAGCAACCATCTTATCCATCCTGTTAAGGGAACACTATGCGTGTTTACGTTACTGGTAATATTACCGTAGATGAAACCTGGTCCATTCCGGATATACCGAAAAAAGGAGCCTCCATTCACGGCGTTAAAGTGTCGCAGGATATCGGCGGTAAAGGCGCGAACCAGGCGATTATATTATCCCGCTGCGGAATAGAGACGCGTTTAATTGCCGCCACGGGAAATGACAGCAACGGCGCGTGGATCCGCCAGCAGATAAAAAATGAACCACTGATGCTACTACCCGACGGCCATTTCAATCAACATAGCGATACCTCGATTATTTTAAATAGCGCTGATGGCGACAACGCCATCATTACCACTACGGCGGCGGCCGATACATTCAGCCTGGATGAAATGATTCCGCATATGGCGGATGCCGTCGCTGGCGATATTCTGCTACAGCAGGGCAATTTCTCCCTCGATAAAACGCGGGCGCTGTTCCAGTACGCCAGAAGCCGCGGCATGACGACGGTATTCAACCCCTCACCTGTCAATCCTGACTTTTGCCATCTGTGGCCCCTCATCGACATCGCGGTGGTCAATGAATCCGAGGCCGAGCTGCTCCAGCCATACGGGGTGAAAACCTTAGTGATTACCCAGGGCGCCGCAGGCGCCTGGCTGGTCCAGGAGGGCCAGCGTCAGTTTTGTCCCGCCGTGCCCGCCGAGGCGCTTGATACTACCGGCGCGGGCGACACGTTCCTCGCCGTCATGTTGGCCTCCGCCCTGCTGCGCGTCGTCGCGCCGGATGCGCTGGCGCTGGCGCACGCCAGTCGCGCTGCCGCCATTACGGTTAGCCGCCGGGGGACGCTCAGCGCGTTTCCCGGCAGCCGTGAGCTCGCCGCCCTGTTAACCACGGACGGGGCGCGCTGACCTACTTAAACAGCGGACGGTATGAATCGACGTTCGCTTTGGTTACCACCGTCGCCGGAACCAGAATGGTTTTCGGCACGGTTTTACCCGACGTGATGCTGTTCAGCGCATTCAGGGCTTCGGCGCCCATCTTTTCCGGGTCCTGCTGCAGTACGGCGGTGACGTAGCCGCCGTCAATACCGGAAATCGCCTTCGCCGTCAGATCCCAGCCAAAGACTTTAATATCCTTCTGCCGCCCCTGGTTTTCTACGGCGGCGATAGCGCCGAGCAGCGCGGGTTCGCCGGTGGCATAAATCGCTGTCAGATCCGGATTACCGGTGATCAGGTTTTCCGCCGCGGTCATCGCTTTATCCTGCACATTCTGCCCGTCGACCACGTTAGCGATAGTAATCTTCGGATTGCTTTTCAGCGTCTCTTCGAACCCTTTCTGCCGCTGGTTCTGAATGGCCGAATTCAGCGCGCCGACTATACCCAGTCGCGCCTGGCCGCCCATCTCTTTCTGCACGTAGTCCACGAAGTATTGACCGATAATTCTGCCGCCTTCAATATTATCAACGCCGACCTGAGCTGCCTGTGGCCCGGCCGGTAATACGGCATCAATCGCAATCACCGGAATGTTTGCGGCGGCGGCTTCTTTAACCGCTGGCATGATCCCGTTAACGTCGATAGCAGCAACCAGAATGCCTTTAACGCCTTGCTGAATATAGTTTTCTATCGCGTCGTTTTGCGCCACGGGATTATCGTTAGAGTTAAAAATAACTAAATCCTTGCCACTGGCTTTGGCCGCATCCTGTGCGCCTTTATTCATCAGATTAAAGAACAGCGCCTGTTGGTTGATTTGTACCAGCGCATAAGTCGGACCGGCAGCGCTGGCGGCAGAAATAAAACTCATGGATGCCAGCATGGTCGTGGCGACAGCAAGGAAACGCAGTTTTCCGGTGTGAAATAACATCATCAGTATCCTCGTCGGGAATAGTTGATAGCCAGCAGAGTTCCGCGCCGCATGCGAACGCAGAAGGATTATTTTTTTTGGCGGGCAAATATCGTCTATATCGCCAGAACAATCATTGAACGTTCGGCGGATACCTGCTTAATGTCATCCCGGCAACCGGTCCGTGTCGGTGCGCGACTGGAATAACTTAAACGGGGTTGGGAATGACTTCCCGGATAATGCGGTAAACTGCCTATACAATTCTCTGCTGATTAAAATTTGTCAAGCATTTATTTTTGGTGATTGTTCGCAGAGAAATTGCTGTATCCACCGCGCTTAACTATGTTACAGATAGCCGATTCTGGCACAAATGGCGCAGGAAATGAGTATAAAACGTGTATTGTTATCCGATGTGGCAAAGCTGGCCGGGCTGTCGAAGGCGACCCTGTCGCGCTATATGAACAACAGTATTGTGCTGCCGCAGGACACCATCGACCGCATCGAAACCGCCATTCGCGAACTGGACTATCGCGGCAATAGCCTGGCACGCCGTCTTAGCAAAGGCGGCAGCGAAACGCTTGGCCTGGTGCTTCCCGATATTACCAACCCCTTCTTTGCCGAACTGGCCGACGCAGCCGAAGAGGCCGCTTCTGCCAGCGGCTACAGCCTGGTGCTGTGTATCACCCGCAACAACCCGGAAAAAGAGTGCCAGTTCATTCGCTGGCTGGATACCTGCCAGGTCGACGGTCTGCTGTTCACCACCAACCGCCCCGATAATGGCCTGCTGCGCAAGGAAGTCCAGCGTCACGAACGGATTGTCCTGCTGGATGAAGATATTCCCGGCAGTAAGGTACCGAAAGTGTTTGCCGATAACGTCCAGGGCGGGCGGATCGCCACCGAAAAACTGATCGCCGCCGGGCATCGCCATATCGCTTTCGTCGGTGGCCCGGACAAGCTGATGAGCGTCCGCGAGCGCTATCAGGGCTTTTGCACCGCGATGGAGCAAGCGGGCCTGAGCTGGTCGCCCGAATGGGTGATGTATGGCGACTACCAGCGCGAGTTTGGCCAGCAAGCGTTGCGGTACCTGTTCAGCCAACAGGTTCGCCCTACCGCCGTCTTCGCTGCCAGCGACTATCTGGTGCTCGGTCTGCTCGACGGCTTGCGCGCCAGTGGGCTCCAGGCGCCAGAGGCGCTATCGTTAGTGGGCTTCGATGACGCCAACTATGCCGATTTTACCCAGCCGCGGATCTCCACTATCCGTCAGCCCGCCCGCGAACTGGGCCGCACTGCGGTGAACATCATGATGCGCCTGCTAAACGACGATCCGGATATCCCTGCGGAAACCCGCCTGCCGGTTGAATGGATTGGCCGCGACTCGATCAAGATTTGTTAAGCCCGTCCCAAAATGGCGCAAAAGCGCCCGCTTTTGGCGCAAAAAACGATCAATTAACAATTTATTCACTATAATCAGTAAACCGGTTTACCGGATTGTATTCAATTAAGTGTATTGAATACATAAGGTTAAGTTACAGGGCTGCTGTGTGGTTACTGCCCTGGCACGGATGCTGCAATGTTCTTACTGGCGAACAAATATCTTACATAGCGTTTGTCCTGACTGCACTGGCGAGTGCTCTGGTCCGCAGGTAAACCGGTTTACTAGATTGTAAACCGTGTCGGATAGAGTCTCTCCCGCAGGATGGCGAACATTTTCCCGGCCACAGCGATGGGAGTTATCAGATGCAGCAGCCACAAACTACCCCGCCAAGGGTAGAGATGATCAATATCACCAAGACCTACGGGTCGATACGCTCATTGCGCGGAGTCAACCTTGAGCTGGCCCCGGGCGAAGTGCTGGGCTTAGTGGGCGATAACGGCGCGGGGAAATCCACCTTGACCAAAGTGCTCTCTGGCGCGGTGATCCCCTCCAGCGGCACGATTCGTATCGACGGTGAACAGCAACAGTTTACGAATCCGGCCGATTCACGCCGTTGCCATATCGAGATGGTCTACCAGGATCTGTCGCTCTGTGACACGGTCGATGTCGCGGGCAATCTGTTTATGGGCCGTGAGCCGATGAAATCGGTCCTCGGCATCCCCTTTCTCGACGAGGCCAAAATGCACGCCGATGCCAGAGAGATGCTTAAAGGGCTCGGGATCTCCATTCCGGATACCCGGCTGCTGGTGCGAAATCTCTCCGGCGGCCAGCGCCAGGCTATAGCCATCGCCCGCGCCGCGGCCTTTGACCCGAAAGTGCTGATTATGGATGAACCCACCGCCGCGCTGGCCGTCGCGGAAGTTGAAGCGGTTCTGGAGCTCATTCGCCGCGTTTCCGCTCGCGGGGTGAGCGTGATTCTGATTACCCACCGCCTGCAGGACCTGTTCCTGGTCTGCGACCGGATCATGGTGATGTATGAAGGTACCAACGTCGCCGACAGACGGGTGTCCGACACCAGCCTGAGCGATATCGTTAACCTGATTGTGGGCGAAAAATTCACCGCCCGCTCTGCGGCAGCACATTGAGGTAACAGGATGAGTATCATGAATTTAAGCAGCTCACGCATGATCCAGCATTCGCTGCCGCGCCGCCTGCTGCATAACCATTCAGGCGTAGTCAGCATCGCGCTCTTTTTCGTCTTCTGCTGCGTGGTGTTTTCGCTGATCACCAGCAACTTTCTCACCGGCACCAACTGGCTCAACATTATCCGTCAGAGCGCCCCGCTGCTGATCGTCGCGACGGCAATGACTCTGGTCATTACCACCGGCGGTATCGATCTGTCGGTAGGCTCCACCCTGGCGCTGGTCGGCGCGCTCTCCGCTATCGCCCTGAATAGCTGGGGTCTGCCGTGGCCGGTGGTACTCCTCGGCGGCCTGCTGCTAGGCGGATTCGTTGGCGCCATCAACGGCTTCTTTATTGCCTATGAAGGCATTCCGGCGTTTATCGTCACGCTCGCCACCCTGGCCGTAGTTCGCGGCATCGCGCTGCTGGTCACCCAGGGCTACTCGATTCCGGTGCCGGCTGACAGCCTGTTTACCTTTATCGGACGCGCGTGGGTCGTCGGGATCCCCATGCCCGCACTGCTCGGCATTCTGATTCTGCTGATCGGGCATATCGTTCTCAACCATATGCGCTTTGGCCGCTACGTGACCGCCATCGGCGCTAACGCCGAAGGCGCGCGGCGCAGCGGCATTAACACCAAAGCGGTCACCATGAAGGTCTATATCATCAGCGGAATGGCCGCCGCGCTGGCGGGGATGATCATTACCGCACGCCTCGGCAGCGGCTCCTCCAACCAGGGCGAAGGCTTTGAACTGCAGGTCATTGCTGCCGTTGTGCTAGGCAGCACCAGTCTGTTTGGCGGCTTCGGAACTATTATTGGCACGCTGCTGGGCGCACTGTCGATTGCGGTCATTCAGAACGGGCTGATCCTGTCGCATATTTCGCCGTTTTACACCCAGATAGCCACCGGCACCATTATCCTGCTGGCTATCTGGCTGAACACCCGCATTCTCAACCCGACGCGCTCCGCGGCAAAAGGATAGCTGATGAAAGGATCAATTTTTCGCCATCCCTCCCCGCTGCCGGTTGGCGTTAGCAGCGGTTATGTAATGACTGTGCTTGGCCCACTGCCGATTAACGAAATGGGCGTTACTCTGATGCATGAGCATATTCTGCTGGATGCCTCCGGCAAATGGGTGCCGCCCTGCTGCTGCAGCGATCGCCATCTTGCCGAAATGCCGGTGAAAATGGAAAACCTTGGCGAACTGTCGCTCAACCCGCTGATGAGCCGCGATAACTGTCAGCTGTTTGATGTCGACGTTGCGATTGACGAGCTGACTAAATATCGCGCCCTTGGCGGAGAAACGGTAGTCGACCCGACCAATATCGGCATTGGCCGCGATCCGAAAGCGCTGGCGCGCATCGCGCGGCTGACCGGTCTGAACATCATTATGGGTACCGGGCTCTATCTGGAACCTTCGCACCCTGAGTGGGTAAAAATCAGCAGCGTCGAACAGCTGACCGAACGGCTGATTTACGATCTTGGCGGCGCGGAGGAGAAACCGGAGGTGCTCGCCGGGCTCATCGGCGAAATCGGTATCTCCAGCCGCTTTACGCCGGATGAGGAGAAATCCCTGCGCGCTGCGGGTCGGGCCAGCGCCGCGACCGGCGTGCCGATCGAGGTCCATCTGCCCGGCTGGGAGCGGCTGGGCCATCGGGTGCTGGATATTCTCGAGCAGGAAGGCGCCGATTTACGCCATACCGTGCTGTGCCATATGAATCCCAGCTTTGCCGATAAGCGCTACCAGCGCGAACTGGCGCAGCGCGGGGCGTTTCTCGAATACGACATGATTGGCATGAGCTATTACTACGCCGACGAGTCGGCGCAGTCGCCCTCCGACGAGGAGAACGCCCGCGCGATCCGCGAGCTGATTGACGACGGCTACATCCAGCAAATTCTGCTGTCGCAGGACGTCTTCCTGAAAACCATGCTCACCCGCTACGGCGGCCACGGTTATGGCTACATACTCAAGCATTTTGTTCCCCGTCTGCGGCGCCACGGCGTCAGCGGCGAACAACTTGAAACCTTAATGATTGGAAACCCCCAGCGGGTCTTTGGCGGATAAAAGGAAACGTCATCATGCAGAAAAAAATCTTACTGGTCGGTGAGTCCTGGACCAGCACGTCAACGCACGTTAAAGGCTTCGACCAGTTTGCCACCGCCACCTGGCACACCGGCGCAACGGACTTTCTGGCCGCGCTCGCCGACAGTCCCTATGCCATTACCTATATGCCCGCCCACGCGGCGGCGACCGACTTTCCGCTGACGCTGGAAGCGCTGCAGGAGTGGGATGCGATTATTCTCTCGGACATTGGCGCCAATACGCTGCTGCTGCATCCGGACACCTGGCTGAAGAGCCGCCGAACCGCCAACCGTTTAACGCTCCTGCATGATTACGTGGCCGGCGGGGGGGCGCTGATGATGATCGGCGGCTATTACAGCTTCCAGGGAATCAACGGCGGCGCGCGCTACCGCCATACCGAGGTGGAGAAAGTGCTGCCGGTACGCTGCCTGGCCTGGGACGATCGCATTGAAACCCCGGAAGGCTGCTATGCCGAAGTGACGGAGTCTCACCCCCTGTTTAACGATATTCCGGGCGAATGGCCGTGGCTGCTGGGCTATAACGAAGTTGAAATGCACCCGGAAGGCAAACTGCTGGCGACCGTGGCCGGTACCGGTCATCCGCTGTTGGCTGTTCGCGAATATCAGCAGGGACGCTCGCTGGTGTGGACCAGCGACATGTCGGCGCACTGGCTGCCGGAAGAGTTTGCCAAATGGCCCGGCTATCGCCAGCTGTGGATTAACTGCCTCGACTGGCTGACGGAACGCCGCTGATGACCGCGACTCTTGAGCTCGCCCGGCAGCTGCTGGGCTTTAACACCATCAACCCGCCGGGCAGCGAAGCCGACTGCATGCGGTTCTTCGCCGACTGGCTTGATGATAGCGGTTTTGAGGTTTCGCTGTCGTCGTTCGGCGAAGGACGCTGCAATCTTATCGCCAGCCTGCCCGGGGCGAAGAGCGGTAAACCGCTGGCCTTTACCGGACATCTGGATACCGTCCCGCTGGGAAATGCCCGCTGGCAGTACGATCCTTTCGGCTCGCAGATGGAAGACGGGCGTCTTTATGGCCGCGGATCCAGCGATATGAAAGCGGCGATAGCGGCGTTTGCCGTCGCCTGTGTTCATCAGCGGGAAGCGATCCTCGCCGGACGCGGCGCGGTATTGCTGATAACCGGCGGAGAAGAGACCGGCTGCGACGGCGCGCGGGCGCTGATCGCCTCCGCAACGTTGCCGGAGGTGGGCGCGCTGATCGTCGGTGAACCCACCGCCAACTATCCGGTTATCGGCCATAAAGGCGCGCTCTGGCTACGCTGCGAAACGCGGGGGAAAACCGCCCACGGCGCGATGCCGGAGCTGGGGATCAATGCTATTTATCTTGCGGCGGATGCGTTGGGTAAGATTCAGCATTTTTCGCCAGGCGCGCCGCATCCGCTAATGAAGCAACCCACCCTCAACGTCGGACGCATAGAAGGCGGACTCAATATTAATTCCGTACCGGACCGCACGCGTTTTGATGTCGATATCCGCAGCGCGCCCAATTTACAGCACGCCACTATCCGGGAGCGCTTGACGACGCTGCTTGGCGAAAGCGTCACCGTCTCCACGCTGGTCGACCTGCCCGCCGTCCTCAGCCGGGAGGATCATGCGTGGATTAAGCAGGTTTATCAACGCTGTCAGCCGCTGCACGCTGAGCCGATTGCGCCGCGCGTGGTGCCCTACTTTACCGACGCCTCGCTGCTGCTGCCTGCATTGGGCGATCCGCCCTGTATTATTCTCGGCCCCGGCGAGCCGTCGATGGCGCATCAAACCGACGAATACTGCCTGCTCAGCCGACTGGCGGAGGCCGAACAGCTATACGGTGACATCATTCGCGACTGGATGGCATCACCGCCCGCGACGAAAGTAAAAAATGAGTGACACTGTCACTGAAAGCGCGTGCCATGCAATTCAGCGTTTGAATAATATCGCGGAATAACAGAGGATAACCGCCTCGTACACGACGGTATCACCACCAGCAAGGAGGCTTAGCATGTCCGTGAAAACCAACGCTGTGCTCGTTTGCACCCTCTCTTTACTCCTTTCCGCCTGCTCGGGTCGTGCTTCTGCGCCGGGCAGCGCCGAAGACGCTAAAATATCGGCTGAAGTGGATAAGATACTTCGCGATTATCAAACGGGTTCCGATACTTCACCCCAGGCCAATGCCTCACGCTATATGGCACGGATCCAGGCGGCTATCTTCGCTAACATAGACCAGCCGGCCTCCTGGCAAGGGCAAAAATGCTCGGTGCGCTTTATGCTGCAGCGTGACGGGACGGTGCAGGATCCAACGGTCGAGAGCGGCGATCGGCCATTCTGCGCGCAGGTGATGTCCGCGCTGAAAAAAGCCAACATCCCGCCCGCGCCGGACGAAAAAACCTATCAAACCTTCAGTCATGTCGTGCTGGACGTGAAGCCCTGAGCTTGCCCGCAGAAATGGCCCCGGCCATCACCAGGGCCATTTCGAACAAGATAAGCTGACAGCCCTGCTTAACAGACGCTTTTTGGCGATCAGCGAGGAATGATTCAATAGTAACAGGCTGGCGCAAGCCTGTTTTTTTTCCATTCTTCAGGATCGTGGCCGGGTATGAATACCGCATGATATCGCTCGGTAAGCTGACGCAGCTTTCGCACAGACTGAGCGACATCAGTAGCAGACGTCATTAGCCCCGGGAGCGCCTTCTCATGGTAATGATCTAAGGTATAAGCCGCATCAATCGCTAGCGTAAAATTTGTACCACCCGGTAAGCGGATAAGAAAAGATTGATGGCCCGGTGAATGCCCTGGGGTGAAAATACATTGTAACGTGCCATCACCGTAAAGGTCATAGTGATCATCGGACAACCCGTTCAGAAATAGCCAGTTAAGTTGGGGACGATCGAAATCGCGTCGGCAATAGGCTCCCGAAGTAAACCAGTCAGGGGCAAAGGCATATTCATACTCTTGCCTCTGGACAACATGCGTAGCATGGGGGAAGCGACCAATTGCTCCCGTATGATCAGAGTGCAAATGGGACAGGACCACATAGCGGATATCCTCAGGAGCAATGCCAATCCTCTTAAGTTGTTCCACGCAACCCTGTTCTTCTGACATCACCGGTTTAAACTGCTCTACAGCACTTCCCCAATAACCGCTGGGATCTTTCAATCCTTCGACAGCCAGACCGCCGTCAATCAGCGTAAACCCATCCGGATGGGTCAGCAGAAACCAGGGGACAGGGATCTCATAATGCTCTCCCACGCCCTGATTCATCCGGATATGCTGATATCGACAATGCTGTGTTCCTGACTGGAACATGAAAAGCTTTATCTCTGGCATCATTATTTTCCACTAATAAATCAATTAAATAGATTGAAATTTAGCCTGACTCAGGCCTTGAGTCTGGATTTTTCATCATTTCGCAGTAAAGCAGTAGATACCTGTCCCCACTTACATTTATCGGTAAAGCCAATATAATTGGTGAATGGATCTCTTCTCAGCAATGCGCATATTTATCAGGGTGGTTGAACGGGGCAGCATGTCGGCTGCAGCCCGCGATCTCGGTATTGGCCAGCCCGCCGTGAGTGAAAGAATAGAAAAACTGGAAGCTCATCTTGGGACACGTTTGCTTAGGCGCAACACGCGTAACATGTCTCTAACGCAAAGCGGTAACGTGTTTTATGAGCGAAGCAAAACGGCCGTTCAGGCGGCAGAGCATGCTCTTTCTGTGAATGAGGAAAATCAGGGGCTGCAAGGCAAAATCCGTATTGCCGCGCCCTATTCCGCCGGAGAAAGCCTGCTGATGCCTGCATTGTTGCAGCTTCAGAACGAGCATCCGGAGCTACAGGTCGATGTCATTTTTAACGACCGCGTCATCAATCCCGTCACCGAGGGGGTCGATTTATCGCTGAGATTAGGTGATGTCTCCGAAGGTTTTTTTGTCGCACGCCCGCTTGGCACCGTGCGCAGAGTGTTACTCGCCTCTCCGGCTCTGCTGGCGAAAATGGGTCATCCTGACACGCCGGATGCGCTGACAGATTATCCATTTGCTGCTGTTTCCGGTGTATTCGCCAGTAATCGCATTCAATTGGTCGCTTCCGAAGATCAACTCATTAATGTTCCCGTCAATATTCAATTTCAGTCCACGCACTGGCGGAGTGTCCTCTCCTGGTTATTAGCGGGACATGCCATTGGTGTTTTGCAAAGTCCGGTTTGCAGAAAAGAAATGGCAGACGGCGCGCTCATCCCCCTCTTAAGCCACTATCCGATCCCGCCATTTAGTGCCTGGTTGCTCCATCCACCAGCTGGGATGATGTCGTATGAAACGCGAATTTGTGCCTCCCTGCTGGAGGGCTATATCAGAGATTTGTTGCTTGAGCCGGCCGGCTGAATAAAACAGCGCTGCCCTGGCGCGCTGAAGATGGCCTCTTGTTAATGACTCAATCTCTGATGCATGAAATCAATAAGCGCTCTTGTTTTTGCCGGCAAGTAACGCCGATCTGAATACAGAGCGAACAATTGCAAGGGGGCTGCCGATTGTTCAAATTCAATCTCGATTAACCGCCCATCATCAATATAGGGTTGGCAGGCTTGTTTCGACAGGATGGCAAAACCGACACCTGAGATGGCCGCTCGCCCTGCCATCTCTCCGCTGTTGACCCGATAACGACCGTTAACCTTGATCGTCTCGAATCCGCCCTTTTTATTCACAAACTGCCAGGGAGCGCCTTTAAGCGCATTCACCGTTGTAATACAGGGTAACTCTTCAAATTGCTGTATTCGAGAAGGCGTGCCATAACGCTGGATGACGGAGGGGGCCGCAACGATGGTGCAAGGGATCGTCACCAGATGACGGGCGATGTAGTCACTGTCATCCATCTGACCACGGCTAACAATGACAGCTAAATCCAGATCATCTCGCAGGGATTCATAACCCGACAAATTTGTGACGCAACTCATCTCCAGATCCGGATGCTGACAGGCGAAATCAGCAACAACAGAGCCCAGCAATACAGGACCGATTTCATTGGGAATACAGATACGTAATGGCCCCTTGAATTGCATTTGTCGCAACGTTAATTCGGTTTCAGTTTGCTCAAGTGCTTCCAGTAATGGCTTCGCCCGGGTATAGAGTAGATGCCCAGCCTGTGTGAGCTTCATATGTCGGGTACTGCGCTCAATGAGCTGAAGGTTCAGTTTGTCTTCTAACTGAGAAATGCAACGGCTCACATTTGATGTCGGCATTTCCAGGGCTTTCGATGCCCCGACAAAACTGTCTCTTTCCACCACAGCAATGAAGATTTTCAGCGCATTAAAGTCAAGAACTGGCCGCATCAACTATCCCACATATGATAATAATGAGTGCCATTTTTACCATCTAATCGACAAGTTTGATAGCAGTTAAGCTAGGATATCTTTCATCCACAGGTCGCTTGCTATGCCACTGGTCACCACAACATTTAATCAAAAGACGCTCATTCGGATTGCTATGGTAATCGCTTTTGTCCAGTTTACTAATGCGCTGGAATATATGATGTTCAGCCCTGTTTTTACATTTATGGCTGCAGATTTCACTGTTCCCGTCACCTTCTCAGGCTATGTATCCGGTATGTACACATCTGGAGCCGTCCTGTCGGGAATTATCGCCTTTTACTGGATTGATCGTTGCAATAAGAAGCATTTTTTAATCGCTAATATGGTACTGCTAGCCATGGCGACACTGTTGACGACATTCACTACCAGTTTTCCTCTTCTTCTTACATTGCGCTTCTTCGCAGGACTGGTTGGCGGTACGACAATGGCTGTGGGGATCACTATTTTGATAAACCACACACCGGCTGACTTGCGCGGAAAAATGTTGGCGACGGTGATTGCGTCATTTTCGATGGTCAGCATCGTGGGGATGCCCGCTGTACTATTTTTGTGTACTCATTACGGTTGGCATGTCGCGTTGTGGTTAATTTGTACACTGTGTTGGTTGGCATTGCCACTGATCGTCTCCATCATCCCTCAGGATCCCGTCACTTTCGACACGTCCCACGCGCTGCCCCTCGATGTAGATACTTTACTGTTTGCTTCCGGTAATGCGCTGGTACAGTTTAGTCCAATGCTGATCATTCCTGTCCTGGCGCCATTAATGACGCAGCTGTTGGGGGCTTCTCAAGGTCTGCTGCCCTGGTTGTTCTTCGGCGGGGGCCTGGCGGGGTATCTGTCTACCAGAATGACAGGCGCATTAACCTCCCGTGTTTCTGCTTTGAGTTTGGCGACCGGGTCGACCCTCGTTTTTATCCTGAGCTTACTGATACCCGTGATGGGCTATCCGCATCCAGCGCTATTTATTACGTTATTTCTCGGCGCAGCTTACAGTCGTCTGGTGTCATCGTCGGCGGTGACGATTCAGTTTCCTGATAACAAGCAACGAGCGGGATTCTCTTCATTACAGACATCCATGATGTATCTGATGACAACTGCCGCATTTTTCCTGTCTGCTTTTTTGTTACCCGACCATCGCATGGCGCTACAAAATATGGATACGCTGTTGGCGGTATGTGCAATTACCGCATCAGGAACCCCAATTATTGTCATCGTTTTGCAAAAGAAACTGGCTAAACGTACGTTCGAGCCCGATCGTTTCACCACTGAGTAGTACTCCGCGGGTTGCTCATTTTTTAAGGCAAAAACAGGGGCATACGCCCCTGCGTGACTACCGCCGACTCATGGCCAGCTTCGCGGCAAACAACAGAAACAGGCAGCCGGTCGTTCGGTCCATCCATTTCACTACGGCCGGTTTTTTCAGGATGCCGGCGGCATAGCGAGTGGCGGTAATCAGCGTTAACGACCACAGCGTCCCTATCAATACATGGATAGCGACCAGGAGAAAAGTCCAGCTCACGGGTGAATGCCCGGCGGGGATAAACTGAGGTAAAAACGAAACGTAGAAAACACCCATTTTGGGATTAAGCACATTCCCCAGCATCCCACGCAGAAACCAGTTACTGGTGGTAGTGGATTCTGCCGGAGTGGTGTTAAATTGCTGGCGCGGGCGCAGAAGCAACTGGATGCCCAGCCAGCAAAGGTATCCTGCTCCGCACCATTTCAATAAGGTATAAGCCAACTCAGAAACCGCCAGTAGCGCACCTAAACCAAAGGCCACCAGCGCGCCCCAGATAAAGCACCCGAGATCGATGCCTAACGCGGCATGCAAGGCTTTGCGTCCCCCTTCAGCAGTCGCCGTGCGGAGAATAAGAGCAGTATCAAGACCTGGCGTCAGGGTAAGCAGTGTAGCAGCGAGGGTGTAAGCAAGAAGTGAATCAGTGACGAGCATTTCCTGTCTCCGAAAGAGACAAGGCTACTGAAGGGTTCACATTTTTGCAACAAGATTATTTCCCCTGATCTTCTGCTTACCCTGCTCCATTTTTCTTCGGGGATGACAGATGCAAAGGGTAGCCCATGACTAAGTAATGCTTAGTCATGGGCTGATGTTCTTACAGGAAGAGCTTAATGTTGATTTAAAATAACCCTGGGATACGTTAGCTCACTTTAATATCATCCAGGTCGATATCCTCTTCTTCGTAATCATTATCAACAATCACGTCGCGAGGGATATCTTTTTTGATGACGGCATAGACCGTGGCGGTAACAACGATATTCACCAGCAGGGCCATGATGCCTGCCATCGGATGTGACATCGTGGGGATCATCAGTACTCCGCCAAAAGGAACCGTCGCATCCGCACCATAGACCATGGTGACCGCCCCGCCGCACGCGCCGCCGATAGCCGCCGCCGCGATACCGCGCACAATATCATTCATGACGATCGGGATAGAACCCTCAACGATATTCACAATCCCCATCGGAACCGCTGATTTTAAGGTTTCCACTTCTTCACGGTTATAGATATTTTTACGCAGCAGTTTGGCAATAAAGAAAGCCAGGCCAAATCCGATAGGCGTAGCGGTGTTAACTAACTGAAGTGCGGTAATGGGTTCATTTATCCCCTGCGCCTGGAGGGTCAGCACGAAAGCAAAGCATGTCTTATTCAGCGGGCCGCCAAAGTCAATGATACACAATGCGCCTATGACTGCGCCTAACACCAAATTCGAAGACGTGCCCATGCTTCTCAGGAAAGACGTAAGCGCTTCCGTAAAGATACCGATAGGCGTACCGATGATATAGACCATAATCAGGCAGCTGATAATGGAGGCAAAAAAGGGAACGATCAGCGTCGGCATCAACCCGCGGGCCCAGTCAGGCACCTTGACGTTTTTAATGATCGCCAGCGCAATATACCCCGCAATATAGCCACCAATCATCCCACCGATAAAGCCTGCGCTTATAGTATTCGCCGCCAGCCCGACGACAAATCCTGGCGCGATGCCTGGTTTGCCGGCGATCGAGCCAGATATTCCCACGGCAATCACCACCGGCAACAGCCCAAGCGCCTTGGCGCCCAGGGTGGCCATCGCCTGCCATACATCAAATTGTCCCGGAGTTAACGTGTCCTGCACCGTTCCGCCAAGCCCCATACCGATGGCGATAATAAACCCAGAACCACAGACAATGGGGATCAGAAACGAGATAGCGGTCAGCAGATGTCCTTTAGGGTTTGCTGCTTGCCATATTTGTTTTAGAGACATAAGTCACGCCCTTTAATGTAGAGTCGCCAGGCCGAAATAAAATTATGAATTGACTATTTCACTGAGTTTTTCAATCAACTTATTGGGGGATTTGACTGCCGTTTCCGTCGCGACTTTAACGACTTTTTTGCCGGCAAATCTCTCCTCGCCCGTTACTTTGACATCGGCAGCAAGCAGGACAATATCTGCTGCGGCAATCTCATCAGCGGTTAACGGGTTCTCAATGCCGATGGTTCCTTGCGTCTCGATTTTAACGTTATGTCCGGCTTTTTTAGCCGCAGTTTCAATTTTCTTTTGTGCAATATAGGTATGTGCAATCCCCACCGTGCAGGCGGTAACGCCGACAATATTCATAATGTTTCTCCGTTAATTAATTTAATAAATTACTAATCGATATTAGCAAGTTGGTATTAAGCATCGGCGTTTTCTGTTTCTGAATTGAAAAGCGCAATGATTTTATGTGGATCAGATTCAACAAGTAATTTAGCGATAATGTCTTCATCCGCCAGTGACCCAGACACTTGTGCCAACAGGCGAATATGGGTGGCATTTTGATCCACCAGGCAAACCGCAAATAAAATAACACAGCGGACATCGCTGCCATCCATGGTCTCCCAGGGAATGGCATGTTGCGTGCGTCCGATGGCTAATGCGGTACGGTAAACACCGGAAGATTTACCATGTGGAATAGCGATATGGTTTTCAAAACCGGTAGAGCCTAGCTCCTCGCGTAACCAGACATCACGAATAAAGTCTTCCTTATTGGTGACGGCGCCATCCTGGATAAGTAAATCGGTGAGTTCTTCTATCACCTCTTCTTTGGTTCTGGCGGTCATATTTAACTTGATGTTTTTAACATTAAGCACTGTCGAAATATCCATGATTCACCCGCATTCATATAGAGTAGTCGTTAAATAACAAACCAGCATCGCTGGCGTGATGCAGATCTTTTAAGGCTTATTCAAATACACACTTTGGTTCGAAGAGAAATAACCGTTATGCAGCGACAGTTTCCCGCTGGAAGATCTCGATCATTCTGTCCCACGCCTGGCTGACATCCTCATGGAGCGAAAACAGACCCGATGTGCCGACGATAAAGACATCTACCCCGGATTCAGCAATCTGACCGAAGGTTTTCTCATTGCAAGAGCCATCAATTTCCGTCAGATAGTGATAGCCATTATTTTTGCGCATGTTGATGAGCTTTCTAATCTTGTTCAGCGACTCAGGAATAAACTTTTGTCCGGCATAGCCAGGGTCAACCGACATGACCGTCACTTTATCCAGCAGATGCGCATATTCGGCAATGCTTTCTGCCGGTGTCGCCGGGTTCAGCACCACCCCGCACTTTTTGCCCGCATCCTTGATCTGATTCAGCAGGCGGAATATTTTGTTATTCGCCGTCTCGGGATGAAAGCTGATGATATCGGCGCCGGCCTCGAGACACATGGGAATGATATCTTCCGGATGATTCACCATCAGATGAACATCAATGGGCACAGTAGTAATTTTTTTCAGATTCTCAATAAAAAAGGGAGACAGTGTGATATTGCGGACGTAATTGCCATCCATTATATCAACATGGTAAAAATCCGCTTTTTTATTCATTGCCGTGATCTGCTCTTTGAACTGCGTTAAATCCATGCACATCAGTGACGGTGAAAATTTAGCGCTCATAAACCACCTCCGATAAATAGTTAGTTAAACATTGCGATGATATGACCCAGCACGATGCCGACAACGCCAAAGTCTGCGTCTCCAAAGGTTGTGGAGCCCAGTCCCATATCCCCCATCATGGGCAAGAGAATGGCAGGCAGGAACGAAATGAGCAGACCGTGAGCAAAAGCCCCTACCACCGCCCCGCGACGTCCGCCGGTAATGTTGCCGTAAACCCCCGCTGTGGCCCCGCAGAAAAAGTGGGGAACCAGGCCCGGGACGATGACGCTCAAGCCGAACAGCGGGCAGAGGAACATACTGACCAGTCCTGCGACAAAGCTTGCGAGGAAGCCGACGATGACGGCATTCGGAGCGAAGGGAAACACCGTCGGACAGTCCAGCGCCGGCTTCGCGTCTTTAACCAGTTTGTCCGCAATCCCTTTAAACGCCGGGACGATCTCGGCAATCACCATCCGAACCCCGGCGAGGATGATATAAACTCCTGCAGCAAACGTGAGGGACTGAATAATGGCGAAGATAATAAAGTTCTGACCAGCGCTCAGGGTCTCCTCGACAAAGGATTTGCCCGCAACGAGCACCAGCACCAGAAACAGAATCATCATGGTGAGAGAGATGGCCACCGATGAGTCGCGAAGGAAATTGAGCGACTTAGGTACTTTGATCTCTTCAATCGAGGGACTACCTTTACCAATAATTTTGCCCACCAGCGCGGACAGCAGGTAGCCAATAGATCCAAAATGCCCGAGCGCCAGATCGTCGGTGTTGGTTATTTTACGGGTAAACGGCTGCAAGATAGCCGGGGAGATGACCATCATCGCACCGAGAATAACCGCCCCGATGGCCACCACCCATCCCCCTGACAAGCCCCCTACAGACAGGATAACCGCCAGCATCGCAGCCATATAAAGCGTATGATGTCCGGTCAGAAAGATGTACTTTAATGGCGTTAGACGCGCCAGGGCGATATTGATCAGCATGCCCAATACCATAATGGTGGCGGTTTCCGTGCCGTAATTCTTCTGCGCCAGAGCGGCCATGGCATCAGTGTTGGGCACCACGCCCTGAATATGGAAAGAATGTTCAAATAACTGGCTAAAGATGGTTAACGTATAGGCTATAATACCGGCGCCGGCGGTCAATATGACAAAACCCATGATGGTTTTCAGCGTGCCTGAAATAACGTCTGAAATTCCTTTTTTTTGCAACAGCAGACCGATCAGTGAAAATAAACCAACCAGTATCGCCGGTGTTCCTAGCACATCATAAATAAGAAAATGAAGCATGTTTAACTCCACGAATCAGATAGCCGTTGCTTAAATGTTTTCTGCTAAAATTTCTTTAATTTTATTGTTATCAAGTAAATTACTTAATCCAACGACCTTTGCAGAGTGACTGCTAAGATGTTCTGCAATGTCTTTGGCGCTGAGAATAAGATCGGCAGTTTCGCTTTTTGCCGACGTCAGATCGGTATGTGCGACTTCAGCTTCTTTATTCATTTCGGCAAGGATCTTTTTGACATTCATTTCAACGATGAAGCTGCTGCCCAAACCATTACCGCACACGATAAGCACTTTTTTCATTCTGTTTTCCTTCAGTCAATAACGGCCTGAATCGCCTTGCTATCATCGGCATTTAACAATCGGTGTAACTTTTGCTGATCGCTAAAGATTTCAGCCAGTTCACCGATCATCGTGATATGTTCATTCCCGGAACGAGCGCATAGCATGATTACCACGTATATCGGATCGTTCTCTTCCGAGCCGAACGACACCCCTTCTTTAATATGAAGTAGCGATAATCCATTTCTTAATACCCCCTGTTCAGGACGGGCATGAGGCATCGCCAAGCCGGGAGCTAATACGTAATAGGGCCCAAGTTCTTTATGGCTTTGCAAAATCGCCTCAATATACGACCCGGCTATATACCCTTGCATCAGCAAGGGTTCTGCTGCAAGTCGAACGGCATTTTCCCAGCTATCTATTGAGTTAATGACTTTAATTTTATCCGGGGTTAACCAGTCTCTGATCATATGCTCTCCCGAGGGGTCTATGTGCTGCACTATAAACAGCTAAATAAAATGCAACTGTGATACACCTCCCAAAGTTAGCGCTAACAAAGAAAAATGTTAAAAAGTGCGTTACCGCTAACACTGGCTATAATGTGCTTTCCCCCTCGCTGTGGTAAGTTATAATGCGATTCGCAGATATACTTTCGTTATATTTTATTTTTCAAACGGTTGGTGATTTTGGTGAAGAGTTTAGACGCGGACGGTAGCCCGAAAGAAAAACGACGTAAAGGAACGGGTAAGATAACCCTGACCGAGGTGGCTGAGTTTGTCGGTGTGAGCGCCATGACCGTCTCGCGAGCGCTGAGAATGCCTGAAAAAGTGAATCCTGAGCTTCGCGATCGCATCGATGCGGCCGTCAGTCAACTCGGCTATGTCCCTAATCTGCAGGCACGTAATCTGGCGTCGGTCCATTCCGATCTTATTCTCGCCGTCGTTCCCACCTTCTCTTCGCCGGGTTTTTTGCCGGTCTCTGAAGCGCTGCAAAAAGTGCTGACCGAACGCGGATATACCATGATGTTTATGGAATCCGGGCATGACGGTCAAAGTGAACAAAAGACGTTTGAAAAAATGCTCGCCTATAACCCGGCGGCCATTATTCAGTTCAATATCGATACCATTGAGAGCTGCACCCAGCTGCTGGCCAACGTGGATGTTCCTATTCTGGAAATTGGCGCGCTAAATACCCACCCTGTGGGTATGTGCATCGGCGTGGATTACGGTAAGGCCGTAAAACAGCTCGTGACTCATCTGGCCGACGCCTCATTAAAAAACATCGCACTGCTCTGTACCCCGGCTAATAACACAATGTTTCGCCAGTTGCTGAGCGGATGGAATACGGCGATGCTCGCTCTGAACCGCTCCCCGCACCGGGTGGTAACCACGCATTTGCCATCCACCATCGCCACAGGCGTCAATATATTCAAGGATATGATGATTACCTGGGGCGATCTGGATGCGTTAATTTGCACGTCGGATGAAATGGCCTGTGGATGTATGATGGCCTGCCACAGTGCCGGCATTAAGGTGCCCAATACCGTAGCCATTGCGAGTTTAGGCGGAGGAGTGTTATCGACAGTCTGTTCCCCTGCCCTGACAACCGTTGAGTTTCCCTGGCATGACATTGGGGTGAAAGCCGGTAAAGCCCTTCTCGAACTGCTTAACGATAAGCCTGGTGAAAAGTTCATTGAAATTCCGTCAGTGCTCAAAGTCCGGGCCAGTACCGCGGCATGAGTTTAATATAGGGCGATAAGGCTTCCCCTATCTAGTATCTGTGTGTGGTAGCCAGGGTTTCTACCAGGAAGAATGTCTCTCTGCGAGAGTCCATACAATAAATGCCCAGCTCATAAAGCAAAAAATAGTCGGGACAGTAGCGTTTTTTCGCTACTAAGCGGGTAAACCGCCAGCCTCATTTCCCGTTTATCTTGCCAGCCGCCCCAGGCGGTGATTTCGTAGCCTCGACCCGCCTGGGCGGCTTTGCACTGAAGTCCGTCTAGCGCCAGTTCAGGGTATACGATGTCTCCTACGCCAGTTAGCAGGCAAAGCGCACCGCGATAATTCATTTGCACCGCCCTGGTGCCGCACATTCACCATGCCGCCCCCCGTCAGACATGCCCCCATTACATTAACCAGTTGAATATAAGAAGTTATTTTATATGGCACGTTTAATGCTCTTCGCTTGTATACCGCAATGTGGACAAGAACGTATGCCATATGGCCACAACAGGTCGCCAGTCTGCGGTCGCAACCTTCCCCTTTCTGTGAGGCATCCAGGGTGGATGCGTTTCACGGAAGCCTGCTTACTGAAAACGGAGAACAACATGACGACACTCAGCGAACCGCTGGTTACCCCGCAATATGGCAAGTGGCGCCAGCTGGTGCTGGGCCTGATCTGTATGGCCGCTATCTCCAGTCCGCAATATGTCTGGACGCTGTTGACAAAACCCCTGGCCGCCAAACTTGGCGTCGGTCTGCCAGAATTGCAGGTCACCTTCTCGCTGCTGATTATCCTGCAGACTTTCTTTTCCCCTTTTCAAGGGCGGTTAGTGGAAAAATTTGGCCCACGGCGGCTGATCGCTATTGGCACGGTGATGGCGGGAATGAGCTGGGTGCTTTCCGCGCAGGTGAATGGCCTGGCAACGCTCTGGCTGGTTTATGGCTGCATGGGCGGCCTCGGGACCGGGATCGTCTACATCGGCGTTGTCGGCCTGATGGTCAAATGGTTCCCACAGCAGCGGGGGTTTGCCGCCGGCGCGGTGGCGGCGGGCTACGGGATGGGGGCCATCATAACCACCTTCCCCATCTCCCTGTCGCTGACCACTAACGGCCTTGAACACACGATGACGACTTTCGGGATCCTTTTCGCCCTCGTCGGCTTCCTCGCCAGTCAGGGGCTGAAGCTGCCGCCCCTTGCTGTCTCCCAGCCCGTCAGTCAGACGGTGGTGCAGAGCAGCAGATCGTTTACTTCCCGGGAAATGCTGCGCCAGCCGCTGTTCTGGCTGATGTTCGCCATGATGGCGATGATGTCGACTTCCGGGCTGATGGTCACTTCGCAGATGGCGGTGTTCGCCGAGGATTTCGGCATTAGCCAGGCGGTGGTGTTTGGCATGGCGGCGCTGCCGCTGGCGTTAACGATAGACCGCTTTACCAACGGCTTAACCCGGCCGCTGTTTGGGTTTATTTCCGACCGCTTCGGCCGCGAGCAAACCATGTTTATCGCCTTTGCGCTGGAGGGGGTAGCGATGATGCTCTGGCTGGCGTTCCGGGAAGATCCGCTGCTGTTTGTCCTGCTCTCCGGGGTGGTGTTCTTTGGCTGGGGGGAGATCTTCTCGCTCTTCCCGTCGACGCTCACCGATACGTTCGGCAGCGAGCATGCCGCCAGCAACTATGGCTGGCTGTATATTTCGCAGGGCATCGGGTCAATCTTTGGCGGTCCGCTGGCGGCACTGCTCTATCAGCACACTCACGGCTGGCATGTGGTCTTCAGCTGCGCGATTGGCCTTGATTTTGTCACCGCCGCCCTCGCGCTGTGGGTGCTAAAACCGTGGCGCGCGCGCTTTATCCGCCAGCACAGCTAACTGCAGCGCTGACAGAAGTGACGGCTCGCCCGTCACTTCACTGATATTCGCTGCGCAGCAGCGCGTACAGGTACTCATCGCCCCACTCACCTTTAAAAAAGATATTCTGCCGGTAATATTACTTTCGTTCTCAGGTAATGAAAATCATAGCGTTGATAACGTCAGCTAATAAATTCATTCAAGTTATTTTTTTATTTAACAACGCACAGTACTTAATTAATTAAAATTACGCTATTCTGTACTTTTATAGCCTCAACAAAGCAGACAGGGAGTCAGCATGATAATAAGCCCGCCATTTATACGTCCCCGGAATGAAGGAGAATGTGATGCATCATGGGTGGAAAGAATGATACCCACTGATTTAAACCGGGATTTTCCTGTAAACAGATCCGGATCATGGCATGGCGGTGTACATGTTCTCCACACCGACAATCCTGATGAAGGTTATAATCGCATCGAATTTGTACGTGCGATTGCAGATGGAGAAGTTGTCTCTTTCAGGGCGCCGTCAAACACAGAAAGACGGGATGCATTCCCGCTGAATATTAATGGCAGAACTGATGATGGATATATTCTGCTAAAGCATAAAACCGAGATCGGGGAAAGTTGTAGCGTCGTCTATTACTCCCTGTATATGCACCTCAGAGACCGACTGAGTCCCGCAATAAGGGAGGGAGGCAAAGTCTGGCGCAAGGATCGCATAGGACAGAATGGGATGGTGGATGAAAATAATGCCTTTCACTTTCAGATTTTCTGTGACAATGAAAACATGTTGAAACTAACCGGACGCATGCTACCCGAACTCGATGTCACCCGCGATGGCAGAACCGATACCGTTTATGGTGATATTCATTTTTATCTGCCCGCTGGGACACGGTTTTACGAATCTGTAGCTGACGCAGCCTCAGCAGATACCGACCGCCTAAATCTCGTTCATACCAGTGCCGAAGCTCTGTTTGTCAGTATGACCTTCGAAAAAGGTGACTGTTCGATGATTACTCGTAGGCAGAATATCACCATCGGGGCACACTTCGATACGGTGGGAGAGCCTCTAGTAAACATAGATGCTAACCAAATTGACGACATAAGAAGATTAGGTCTGAAATATGAATACAATCTATACTGGACAGCCAAACGTCTGTACCCGCAGAATCCCTCTGCGGGCTTTGAACTACTCCGCTTTGGTCGGATTATTAGTACTGAATATGAAACTCTCATCCCTGCCATCGCCCCGTTGTGGCGTACTGTCAACTTCCCCGGAGGCTCAGGGCTTGTAAATCTGGCCTCTTCTGACATCAAAAAATTCAGTGATGCCGACTTCCCGCACTGGACGGGCTGGCGAATGGTGGACGATGACATGGACAATAACAGCCAGTGTAATTCCGCCTTTATCACGGGATTACAGGAGAGTGGGAACCTTAGCGATCTGAGCAGCCGTCTGGTTTGTCATTTTCCACTCGAATGGAACGCCGACACTTTTGAACAGCGTTATTCCTGGCTAAAAAACAATAACGACGATACTCAAGCTATGTCTGATGAGGACTATGAGCGGTTGAAAAGTCATGTTTTAGCACTGTGCTTTGATACGGGCACGCTTGGCACAGGTCGACTATGGCATTTTCATCCAGTGGCCTTCATTACCCATTTTCGCAGGTGCTGCTGGCTTAGCAAATCAGAATTGAAGCAAATTGTTCCGCGCAATCTGTTAAGAATGGCGGGACAGAATGATTATCGATGGGAAGCCATCATCTACCGGGATGGCGTCGGAAGCCTTGCGGATAATATCCGCACGCACATTAACAGAGCAATGCAGAAACACCTGATAACCACCCCACTCCGACTCGCTTGCTTTCTGGGAAACGGGATTCAGGAGACGGGGTGGCTGGGAACAATGGAGGAAGGTTATCGCTATACGGAAAGGGATCCACGCACGCATCAGATCGTTCGTCGCTATAATATTTGGTACTACCCGTGGTATGGACGAGGCCTGTTACAGCTAACCAGCCCACTAAATTATTTCGAATATTTTAGCTTCAGAGGACGAGTATATCCTGTAAACATCAAAGATACTCTGATAAATGAATATAATCGTCTTTATTCACACCGGGGCATTCGCTACACCGACAATCACCTATCTGATACAGAAAACCACATTCCTGAGAACATTATTAGCTGGAGGGATAATGTCAGCAGCGATAACCATGAGGCGACTAGCAGTGCAGGATTTTACTGGGCGTCAAGAAATATGGCATATTACGCTGATAACGAACATATACTCGAGCGATGTAGCGTCAATACCAGAAGAAACGGGGTGAAAATTTACTATCGTAGTCAGGCCTTCTGGCAAGCCAGTGCCGCCGTTAATTTACCCGCACAAATTGATAATGAACAATATCAAGGATTAAATGGTTTTAATGAACGCTGCTGCGCATACGGTAGTGCGATAGCCGTACTTACTGAGCAAAAATTCCCGGACAGCAATAACTTTTTGGTTAATGAAGAACCCGAATCAGAACAGTTAAGGAGAGGATGATGAGGGGGGTTATAATTTTACTAATATTGATATTTTTATCACAAAAAGCCGTAAGCTCCATCACACCGGCAATACATGTACCCTCTGACTTCAATAAAAACAGGTTTGTTAATTATAATAACGCCATATCTAATGGTAGCGGGAATAACACATGTGATAAAGTTGCATTTAAAAACTATTATCCGAGTGAATACACATCATTAAAAATAAAAAACCCACCGTTTAACACTTGGTTTTGTTGGTTTTCTGTCGATGTCATCCATGATGGATACGGCCCAAACAGGTTGCTTCCTGAAAAAGTCTACTTTGATGAAAAAACAGGAATATGGAAAAAGAAAAAATACACTTTGAGTAAAGAAAGTATCCAGCGCTCTAAGGATGTCTATGGCATTGTTAACCTTAGCGAGTTGCAGCCTGTACATCTGTATAATATTCAGACAATTAATGCGCATGGATATGCAGTCATTGATAACAACGTTTCCTTACAAGAACAAAAGAAAGGAGTGAAGAAAAAATTGTCATTCTGTCTTATACGTGACGAAGCTGCATTCTGTGGTTCAGGGTCGATGATCAATCTTATCGATGGAAAAGAAGTCGACTTTACCCCCTATATGCTCATTTCCCTTGAGACAGTCGAATTGGGTGTTGCAGAGCATAGCCAGAAGTGACGGCTCGCCCGTCACTTCACTGATATTCGCTGCGCAACAGCGCGTACTGGTACTCATCGCCCCACTCGCCTTTAAAAAAGATATTCTGCCGGTAATGCGCCTCGCGACGAAAGCCCAGCCCTTCCAGGAGTTTGATCGCGCCGGTATTGCGGGTGTCTACCACCGCTGTCAGCCGGTGGTAGGCTAACTGTTCAAAGAGTAAGGCCATCACCGCCCGCATGGCTTCCCGGGCATACCCCTGATGCTGATACGCAGGGGAAAAGGTCATCCCCAGCTCGGCCTGTCTGCCGTGATCTAAGAAGTGGATCCCCACATCTCCCGCCAGCGCACCGTTGGCCTGGATCTCTACGGCAAGCTGGAACCAGCTCTCATCCTCAGCAAAGGCCTGCGAACGCTGTTGTTCATAGAAGGCTGTCGCCTCTGTCATGCCGTAGTGGGTCCAGCTCTGAAAGCGGGCCACCTCCGGCAGATTGCGATAATGGCTGAAAGACGGCAGATCTTCCGTTCTGAACCGGCGCAGCAGCAGCCGGGGCGTGGTCAGGGGTAATTTCATTTCTTCTCTTCTTCTCAATGAGACGGGCAATGGCGGGGCCATCTTAACCTGCGCAGCCTCAACCCAGCCATCGCACTTCCTTGTCAATTTAATATAAAGTTAAATTTCGATATTAAAATTTCACAAACCGATAAAACATTACAATAACAAATACGAAAAACAGGGGAACAAGCCAGAGAGGCGTCTCTGGAAAAAAGAGCCCTTGCGCCACGGCGAAGAGGATGGTCAGTACAGCTGGGCCATAAGATGAAATTAACGACCTGAATATTCTTCGCAGCAATCTTTTAATAAGATTCATCATAGTTATCGGATCATCCTGGTAATGATGTCTGTAATACCCTCATTCGATGCCTGTCCTGCTGTAACCGTCTTAGACTTCAGAAATAATGCCTATCAGAAAGTACATCATTCACAGCTTATGTGTATAAAGGTCCGAATAATACGTCGGTTCAGAAACATAAGGACATGACTTGTGTATGTCTACGCAATCTTGTTTTTATTGAGGGAACCGACTCCGCATAAACCGCGGCTGATTTACTTTTTGCCCGTCTGGCGGCAAGATCCGGCATAATGCACCGCTGTCGCAGGACGGCCGTGTCACCGGCAATCGTGACAGCGAACCATTCGACAGGAAAACGCATGAAGCCAAAACAAGCGGACATTCTCCGCCACGCCAGCACGCTGTTTAATCGCGAAGGATATCAGTCGCCCAGCATCGAGCGGATTGCTGAACATGCCGGCATCTCCAAAATGACCTTCTACCGCTATTACGCCGATAAAGAGGCGCTCATTCTGGCTATCCTCAAGCAGAAAGAGAGCGAATTTATGCAGGATCTGGCGCAGATCACCGCGGATAAAGCCAGCGCGCGGGAAAAGCTGTTCGCCGTGTTCGACTACTACCATAGCTGGTTTACCTGCGAAACGTTCCACGGCTGCATGTTTACCCGCGCGCTGTTTGAATATGGCGCGTCATCGCCGGCGATCCGGGAGCAATGCTCCCGATTTAAGTCGCTCCTCTGGCAGTTCTTCCGCGATATCCTCCTGCAGGTGTTAAAACCGGAACCTGCCGAGCGGGTGGCCATGATGATGGTGATGCTCATCGATGGCGCCATCGCCGCCCAGCAGGCCGAGTCCGCCGAATGCCGGGAGATCCCGCCAGGGGTGACCGCCTGGAGCGCGGCCAAAGCGCTTATTTACTCAGAAGGCGGTACGCTGTGAGATGATAAACTGCCGCCCAGCGACTGCAGGGCCGCCAGCAGACAATCATAGTAATCGTTGCAGGTTTGCAGACGCAGCGCGGCGCCAAAGAAGACCTCCTCCATCGCCGCCGGATGTTTTTTGCCAATCGGCACAATCACATTGTTCAGCCAGCCATCCGCATGACCGATGTCGACCGTGATATGTTCGGCATAGTAATGCACGTCGCGCTCGGAAAGCCCAATCCGCCGACAGCCCGCCACCAGTTTTTCATACTGCGGCGGGTCGAGCAGCTCGGTCATCGCCATCACGCCCAGCGATTTGTAGTAATGCTGACGGTTTACGCCGCCCAGCATAAAGGCGTTATACCCGGCCAGCCCCTGCCACTCGTACAAATGGGCAAAATGATTGTCCGGTAAGGCGATATTTCGCCGCTTCAGTAAATCTTTATACAGATTAACGTGGGTGATCTCGGTGCTGCCCTGGCCTATCTCATCCCACAGATTTTGCGCAATCTCAGCGCGGGTTTCCGGCAGCGAGCCCACCAGCCCCATCGCCACCAGATCGAAGAAAAGCAGATTGAGGGCGCTGTCGCTTTTGAAGAAATAGTCGATTTGCGCCGCAGAGGCCTCGCTGGCAAGGAAATCGAACAGCGGATGATGAGACGCCGGGTGCTGCTGGCATAAGGCGCGCAGTTCGTCGACGATATTGCCGGCGTTAAGCATTGGTCTCTGGTGGTGGAAGCGTTTGCTTTCCGCCCGCAGCCACTCAGACTCGATGTAATTTCTGATCCCGGAAAGCAGCGGATGAAACTGATTGGCGGCCGCTGGCGAGAGCGGGTCGGCAAGCCAGGACTGATAGAGAATGAACAGCGCGTGGTGCGCACGCTTTTTGGCCTGTGGATCGTCAGCGGAGAAGGCGCGGATGCAGGTATTCTCAGTGAGATGCCAGGCTCTGTCGGCCACCAGCGGGTTGGCCGTCAGCTTCAGCGACAGCGCGTTGCTGTGCAAAAGCTGGTCAATTAACTCATCCAGCGCCAGCCTGGCCATCACCGCGGTCTGGTCGCTTCCAATCACCCCATTATCTGTGTTACGCATGATTTATCCCTGTGAAATACATGGCTACTATACGGTATAGTACCGTCCATGATGCGGCAACGTAAATTTCACACGCGCTTTCAATTTACTGTTTATTAAAGAATTTAAATGAATACAATAAAAACCACTAAAATATTATTGATATTATAAAAACAATAACATTACCATTCAGTACAGTGACAAACGACACAAGGAATCATCATGCCTTATCTGTTACTGACGCTGGCGGCTCTGTTCTGGGGCGGGAATTATGTTGTCGGGCACGTGCTGGTGCAGGGCGTGGATCCGATCCTGATGACCGAAGCGCGCTGGGCGCTGACGGCGCTGCTGCTGGGCCTCCTCTACCGACGGCAAATCGCCGGCAGTCGCCACCTGCTGCGGGCAAACGCGCCAGCGGTGGTGGTGCTAACCCTCTGCGGCCAGGTCAGTTTCCCGCTCACGCTCTATATTGGCCTGCAAACCACCTCCGCGCTCAACGCCGCCATCTATATGTCCGCCACGCCGAGCATGGTACTGTTGATTAACCGACTGTTTTTTCGCGATCCGGTATCAGGGCGTAACTGGCTTGGAGTGGCTTTTAGCACCCTCGGCGTGATGATCCTCTTATTTCAGGGAAATCCGCTGCACGCCGCCTCTCTGCACACCTTTGCCATCGGCGACCTGTGGGCGATGGGGTCGGCGCTGAGCTGGGCGCTCTACTGTTCGCTGTTACGTCTGAAGGACCGCCGTATCCCGGCGAATGGCTTTGTCGCCGTCAGCTCGCTGCTCGGCGCCCTGATCCTGGTGCCAATCGTCATCTTCTGGCTGATGCGCCACCCGGCGCAGGACTGGGCAGCCTGGCGCGAGCCGTTTTTCCTCAGCGGCCTGGCGTATCTGGTAATTTTCCCATCGTGGCTGGCATACCTGTTCTGGAACAAAGGTATCGCCACCATTGGCGCCACGCGGGGCGAAATTTACACCCACATCATCCCCCTCTCCGGCGGGGTGTTGAGCATCCTGTTCCTGCATACCCAGCCGCATGCCTGGCATCTGTTTAGCGCGCTGTTCATCATGGTGGGGATTGGGATCTGCTCGCTGGAGAAACGCCAGGCGGCGTCTATTCGTCTGCGTGACTAATGTATGCGACCGGGCGCCTGGCCACGCCCGGTCACAAAAGTTAACGGCTGGTGGAGAGCGGCTGGTGATGTCCCGCTCCTGCGGATTGGATCACCCGGCCTTCGCGACCAAAAAAGGTCAGGACGGTAATGACAATCGCCACCGTCCCGGCCACCAGGGCCATTGCCAGGCCGTAGTTATGCCCATGATGCTGGGCGATTGATGCCTGGAGAGTGGCATTCACCGAAGCCAGCAAATTACCCAGCTGGTAGACGAAGCCGGGCAGCACCGCCCGGGTGTTGGCCGGGACCAGTTCATTGAGCCAGGTGGGGATCACCCCCCAGGCCCCCTGGACCATAAACTGCATCAGGAACGCCCCCGCCCCCAGCGCCAGCGAGCCGCTGGCGAAAGCCCACAGTGGAATGACCGGCAGCGCCAGCATGGCGGCGATCATAATCGCTTTGCGTCGGCCAATCTTCTCCGACAGCGAACCGAAGAACACTCCACCAATGATCGAGGCGATGTTATAGCAGACCGCGATGATGCTGACCGTTTTAGGCTCGAAGCCGTGCTGAACTTTCAAAAAGACCGGGTAAAGATCCTGCGTCCCGTGGGAGAAGAAGTTGAAAGCCGCCATCAGCACCACCAGGTACAGGCACAGCTTCCAGTGGCTACGCAGTACCGGCAGCAGGGCCGTACTCTCTTTATTCTGCCTGGCCGCCTGCCAAACCGGAGACTCCTCGACGCAGAAATAGATAAACGGCAGCAGAAGCACCGGCGCGGCGCCAATGACAAACATCCCGCGCCAGCCGAGTTGTTCAAACAGCAGCCCGTAGGCGACGGCCGCCAGCAAATAGCCGAAGGGGTATCCCGCCTGGAACAGGCCGGACATCAGGCCGCGCGAGCGGTCGGGGATCGTCTCCATCGCCAGCGAAGAGGCCACGCCCCAGATCCCGCCCATCGCCACGCCGTACAGCACCCGCAGCAGGAAAAACAGCATCAACGACGGCGCGGCGGCGGAGAGCAGCTCAAAAGCCGAGAAGAACACAATGTTGAGCATCAGGATTGGTTTGCGACCAAACTTCTCCGCCGCCCTGCCGAAAATTAGCGCGCCGACGGGCCGCACGGCCAGAGTCAGCAGAATCGCCAGAGTGACCTCCTCAAGGTCGACATGAAACGAGTGGGCGATATCGCTCAGTAAAAAAACTAACAGGAAAAAGTCGAAAGCATCGAGCGTCCAGCTTAAAAAACTGGCTATCGCCGCATTACGCTGTCGTGAGGTCCAGCCGTGCATCTTGTCATCCCTATCCCGACGGCATTGCCGGGAGTGTGCGCGGCGTCCAGCAGAGCGAGCTGGGGTCGCCGCTTGTGTAAATTGTTTGTATAGAAAGTTGCTCTTTTGTTAATTACACCCCTTTTACGACAATCGGCAAGTTTATTAGCATGCTAATTTGTTTCAAATTGCGTGTTCCCCTCACCGGTTCGGTAATTTTCGACCAGAATTAAAACCAGGTTCGCTTAAGCGAAGCGTCATCAATGCCGCATCTGCCCACAGGAAGGGAGAGAATCATGAAGAGAATTGCCATCGTCGGCGTGGGGCCGACGGGGATTTACACCTTTTATGAACTGGTGAAGCGCGGTGAGCCGCTGGCCATCACCCTGTTTGAAAAAGAGGCGCAGGCCGGGGTGGGTATGCCCTACAGTGACGATAATACCGCGGCGCAAATGCTGGCCAATATTGCCAGCATTGAGATCCCCCCCATCGACCTGACCTACCTGCAATGGCTGCAGCAGCAAAGCGATGACTGGCTGTCAGCGCGCGGGCTTGAACGGCACGCCCTGCATGAGCGCCAGTTTCTGCCGCGGGTGATCCTCGGCGAATACTATCGCGACCGTTTTCTTTACCTCGTTGAGCGGGCCCGGGACGTCGGCTTTGTGATTAGCGTTTGTGAATCCTGTGAAGTCACGGATATTGCGGTTCAGTCCACCGGGATCGCCATCCACACCGATAGTGCAGCAGACCCGGTAATCGTCGACCTGGTGGCGATTGCCACCGGCCATCTGTGGCCTGAAGAAGAGCGCGCCAGCCGACAGTACTTCCCCAGCCCGTGGACCGGCCTGATGGAGGCCCGCATTGCCCCCTGCCGGGTGGGGATCCTTGGGACTTCATTAAGCGCGATTGATGCCGCCGTGGCGGTAGTGGCCCGCCACGGCGTTTTCCATACCGAGGACGACAAAACGACCCATTTTTCCCTCCATCCAGGCAGCGAAGCGCTGGAGATCACCCTGATGTCACGCCACGGCGTGCTGCCGGAGGCCGATTTTTACTGCCCGATCCCGTGGGAGCCGCTGGAGATTGCCACTCCCGCCGCCCTCGAAGCGGCCTTTGCGGAGGGTAGCGACGCTCTGTTAGATCGGATTTTTGAGCTGATCGTTAAAGAGCTGGAATATGCTGCCCCCGACTGGAGCGAGGCGATCGGGCTTCGTCAGCTGACGCCTGACAGTATCGCCGACGCCTGGTTTGCCGACCGCCTCACCCATGACCCCTTTCAGTGGGCGCAGCGCAATCTGCAGGAGGTGGAGCGCAATAAGCGCGAACACCACACGGTGCCCTGGCGCTATGCCATTCTGCGCCTGCATGAGGCGATTGAAACCGTGGTGCCGCAGTTCAACGACGCGGACAGCCGTCGCTTCCGCCAGGGCCTCGCCCGGGTATTTATCGATAACTACGCCGCCATTCCGCCGGAGTCCATACGTCGGCTGCTGGCCCTGCACCGGGCTGGCATTCTGCGGATCCTGACGCTGGGCGAAGATTATGAGCTGCAGCGGGAGCCTGACCGGACGCTGATTGTTCATCATCGTCAGCGCTGCGAATTCGATGTCTTTATCGATGCCCGCGGACAAAAAGCGCTGAAAACCCGGGATCTGCCCTTCCCTTCACTGCGCCAGCAGCTGCTGGCCTGCGGCGACGACATTCCGGACGTTGGTGATGACTACACGCTGCAGGCGCCGGAGACAGTGCGCGGTCGGGTCGCCTTCGGCGCCCTTCCCTGGCTGATGCACGATCGCCCCTTTGTGCAGGGGCTGACGGCCAGCGCCGAGATTGGCAGCGCAATGGCCCGCGCCGTGTCGCAGCAGGCCGCCGGCCGACGGCGCCGTCTCTGGTATATCGAATAGCGGAGCGCTTAAGCGCAATATCCGAATACTGGGGGGGTGAACAGGCGTGCTATAAACAGCAACTGTCCGTCCCCTGCACGACCACGTTTAACATTTACGAGGTATTCATGAGTCATCTTTTTAGCGCGACGCGAATTGGTCAACTCACCCTTGATAACCGTATCGTTATCGCCCCGATGTGTCAGTACTCCGCCGACGAGGGTAAGGCGACCTCCTGGCACCGGATCCATCTTGGCCAACTGGCTTTCTCCGGCGCCGGCCTGTTAATTCTGGAAGCCACGGCGGTAGAGCCTGCGGGGCGTATCTCCCCGGGGGATCTGGGGCTGTGGGATGATGAAACCGAAAACGCCCTGCGCGGCGTAGTCGAAGATATTCGGGCCTGGTCGCCGATCCGTCTGGGGATCCAGCTGGGTCATGCCGGACGCAAGGCATCCTGCGCCGCCCCGTGGCAGGGAGGCCATCAGCTGGCGCTCAACGATGGTGGCTGGCAGACCGTCGCCCCTTCCGCCGTGGCGTTTCACGATGGCGATCGCGCCCCCGCTGAACTGAGCCATGCCGATCTGGCGCGCATCAAAGCGGCCTTCGTCGCCAGCGCGCTGCGCGCCCAGCGGCTGGGCTTTGAGCTGATTGAACTGCACGCCGCCCACGGCTATCTGCTGCACCAGTTTCTCTCGCCGCTCAGCAACCAGCGCCGCGACGAGTACGGCGGTTCGCTGGAGAACCGAATGCGCTATCCGCTGGAAGTCTTTAAGGCGATCCGCGAGGCAGTGGGCAACACCATGGCGGTGGGCGTCAGGCTGTCGGCTACCGACTGGGTCGAAGGCGGCTGGGACTGCGAGCAGTCCATTAAGTTTAGCCAGCAGCTGGAAACGCTGGGCAGTGACTATATTCACGTCTCCAGCGGCGGTTTGTCGCCGCAGCAGGCGATCACCGTTGGGCCGGGATACCAGTTGCCTTTCGCCCGCGATATTCGCCAGCAGGTAGCCATCCCGGTGATTGGCGTGGGGCTGATCACCGACCCGCAGCAGGCGGAAGCGGCGCTGGAGAATGGCGATGCCGACCTGATCGCCCTCGCCCGCGCGGTACTCTACGATCCGCACTGGCCGTGGCACGCTGCGGCCAGCCTTGGCGCCCAGGTCCGTGTGCCGTCGCAGTATTTGCGCTCGGAGCCGCACGGCCTGAAAGGCACCCTGCTGCCAAACCGTTGAACCCACGGCGGGCATAAAAAAGGGGTATCGTAAGATACCCCTGAGCAGGATGTTATTGCGGTCCATGTGCCGGGCGGCGACGCCTTGCCCGGCCTACAAAAGGGTGATACCCGGTCATTGCGCAGCCAACGCGCTCCTGCGTAGGCAGCGCAAGCGCAGCGCCGCCGGGCAATCTATCAGGCTCCGCTCCCTATATTTCCGGGCGGCGGGTCAGGCAAACACCGCGAGTTACTGCTGTGCGGCAGGCGGCGCGGCGTTCTGTTTATCCTTCGCGATACTGTCCTGGATGGCTTTGGTTTTGCTCGCCGCTTCAGCCGAGAGCTGATTGGCGTCACCGATGGCGTTGTCTTTGATCTGACCCGCCTCTTTGACTATGCGGTCACTTTCCTGCTTTGCGTTCTGCTTCACCGCATCGGCCTGGGCTTTCGCCTGCTGGGCGATGGCGTCCGCCTTCTTGTCCGCCTCGGCCTTGATGGCGCTGGCCTGATCCTTCAGGCGATCGGCCTCGGCGTCAGCCTGGCTTTTCAGCGTATCGATTTGCTTATCCGCATCCTGTTTAATTGCCTGCGCTTTATCCGCCGCGGCATCCTTCATCTGCTCCGCATTATCTTTAGCCTTATCCAGTTTGTTATCAACTTTCGACGCATCGTCGCAGCCAAACAGGGTCAGGCAAAGGGCGGAAGCGAGTAGTGTTTTATTCCAGAGTTTCATCAGCATTCCCTTACAGGTTAAGTCGTTATCCAGCTTTGTGATTCGTTGCATTAATAGCATTCACATTTTATATATAAACGCTCAGCCGATAGAGTCAAGGCGACAGCGCCGATTGTCAGTCCAGGGTCGCTACCAGCCCCTGCAGCCAGTCGGCAAAGACCCGAACCTTATGCGAGAGATGCCGGTGCGGATAGAGCAGCGACAACGGTCGACGCGGCGCCGGAAAGTCCGGCAAAACTTCCACCAGTTGCCCGCTGTCGATATAAGGTTGCAAAAAGAAACGCATCCCCTGCAGCATCCCCAGCCCCGCCAGCCCGGCAGCAGTAAAGACTTCAGAGTTGTCCAGCACCAGTTTACCGGGAATGGCGATCTGCCTGATGCCCTCCGGGGTCTGGAATCGCCAGGGCATAATCTGCCGGCTGCTGCTGTTCACCCAGTTCACCGCCAGATGCGACTGCAGGTCCTCCAGCGTCGCGGGCGCCCCATAGCGCGCCAGATAGCCCGGACTGGCGCAGGTGGTTAACGCCACCTCCCCCAGTGAACGCGCCACATAGTCGCCATCCTCAAGATCCCCCACCCGCAGCAGGCAATCCAGACCATCGCGCAGCATATCCCGGCGTACGTCGGAGCTGCTGAGGACAATCTCCACCTCCGGATGGGCCTGATAAAAATCCGGCAGATGCGGGATCACCAGCAGCCGGGCAAAGGCGATCGGCATATCAACGCGCAGCTGACCGCGGATCGGCCGGTCCGGCGCGAACGACTCCAGCAGATCGTCGGCCTGGGAGAGCAACGGTTTGCTGCGACGATAAAACTCTTCCCCCTCCGGCGTAAGATACAGACGCCGGGTGGTGCGCTGCAGCAGCCGGACCCCGCTCTCCTGCTCCAGCTGCTGCAGTGCTTTGGTCACCGCCGGTCGGTGGATCTGCAAATTTTCCGCCGCCTGGGCAAAGCTGCCGGCATCGACGATTTCAATAAAAATTTTAATATTTTCAAACAGATTCATTTGCATGATGGCCCGCCCCACACCTCTTCATCAGTTCACATTATTACTAATTTAATAATAGTGATGAAAGTTTTTGCTCATTTTTTAAAACAATAAAGACGCCTACACTGCCCTCATTGCCGCATCGCTGGGGCGAACACATTTATAACTTATTAACATACAAGGAAAAATAGCATGCAACCTAACCGCGTCGCCCGCATTCTGGGTATTGAAAAACCGGTGGTCCAGGGGCCCCTCTCCTGGCTAACCGATGCTCGTCTGGTGGCGGCCGTCGGCAACGCCGGTGGGCTTGGCGTGCTGGGCCCGAACGCCGGACTGACGGCGGCAACCGCCGTCTCCACCCCGGAGGCCACCGCCGAGAAAATGCGCGAAGAGATCCGCAAAACCAAACAGCTGACGGAGAAACCCTTTGGCGTCAACCTGATCCCGACGGCGGAAAATGACATCTGGACGCCGGCGATCCTCCCGGTGATCAAAGAGGAAGGGGTTAAGGTGGTGGTCTACACCGGCTACGGCGACGGTTCGTTAAAACCGGCGCTGTTCGACGAACTGAAAGCCGCCGGGATCACCATTATCTATCGTGACATCAACCCGACGCCGGAGAACAGCCGCCGCGCGGAGCAGGCCGGAGCGGATATTATTGTCGCCACCGGCTTTGACGAAGGCGGCACGCTGCCGGGTACCGCCCTCGGGACCTTCACCATCGTCCCGCTGATCGTTGACGCGGTACAGCGGGTTCCGGTGATGGCCGCCGGAGGGATCACCGACGCCCGGGGCGCGCGCGCCGTTCATGCCCTGGGGGCGGAGGGCGTCTTCGCCGGTTCGGTATTTATCAGCACCATCGAAAGCCGGGTTCCCGACTCGGTGAAAGCGAAAATTGTGGCCGCCAACGGTCTGGATCTGCGCCTGTTCCGTACTCTGCCGGACTACTACCGCGCGCTGCCCGGCAAACTGAGCGACACACTGGTGGCCATGGACCGGGCCGGCGCCTCCAGGACCGAGCTGGCCCAGGCGATGGGTGGTCTGCGCGGGATGCGGCTGGGCATGCTGGAGGGGAATACCGATGAGGGATATATCTCGGTGGGCGCGGGGATCGGCAACATCCATGCCATCACCTCCGTCGCCGAGGTGGTCAACCAGCTGGCGGTGTAAAGCCGCCAGCCGGGGCACGGTGACCGGCGCGATCAGGCGTCGGCCACCTTCTCTACCGCCCGGGAGAAAGCGTCGATAGCCAGCCCGACGTCGGCGGCGGTGACCGACTCCGCCGGGTGATGGCTGACGCCCCCCAGGCAACGCACAAACAGCATCGCCGATGGCCAGCGCTCGGCGATGGCGATAGCATCATGCCCTGCGCCGCTCGGCAGCGTCAGGGAACGCCCCTGCACCGCCACCACCGCCTCGCTCAGCACCGCCTGCAGGTGACTGTCGCAGGCGGTGGCGGCGATGCGATAATACTCCTCGGCGGCGAAACTCAGCTGGCGGCGCCCGGCAATGGCCTGCGCCTGCCCCAGCAGTTCCTCCAGCAGCGCCGTCAGCGGCGCATCCTGCGGGCCGCGAATATCCAGCGTCAACTGCACCTCGCCCGGTATCACGTTTACCGCGCCCGGCGCACAGCGCAGGGTGCCGACCGTCGCCACCAGGTTACCGCCGCGCTGGCGGGTCAGGTTTTCCACCTGCACCATCCATTCCGCCGCCGCGGCGAGGGCGTCCTTGCGATGAAGCATCGGCACCGTGCCGGCATGGCCAGCTTCGCCGGTAAAACGGCAGTTCAGCCGTCTGGCGCCGTTAATCGCCTCCACCACGCCGAGCGCCAGCCCCGCCTGCTCCAGGCACGGCCCCTGCTCGATATGCAGTTCCAGATAGGCGGCGATATCCCGCGGGTGACGGGCCGCGTGGGCGATCCTCGCCGGATCGAGTCCGGCATTCACCAGCGCATGGGCGACGCTCACCCCGTCGGTATCGCACTGTGACAGCCAGCTTTCAGGCCAGGTGCCGGTGACGCCGCGACTGCCGAGCAGGGTGATGCCAAAGCGGGTGCCCTCTTCATCGCCAAAGCCGACGATCTCGATTGCCTTCGCCAGCCGTCGCCCCTGCTGGTGCAGACGCTGGACCACCTCAATCGCCGCCAGTACGCCGAGCATGCCGTCGTAGCGCCCGGCGTTGCGCACGGTGTCGAGATGAGAGCCCAGCAGCACCGCCGGCGCGCCCTCCTGCACGCCTTCATAGCGACCGCAGATGTTGCCGACGCTGTCCTGCCATACCATCATGCCGGCGGCCTGCATCCACTGGCCCACCAGCTGGTTGGCCTGCAGATGTTCCGGCGACAGATAGACCCGGGTCAGGGCGTCGGCGGTTTCGCTGAGGGCGGCCAGCCGGTCGGCGCGCGCCATCACCCGGCTGGCCGCCGCCTCTCTCTCCGCCAGCTGGCGGAAGGTATCACTCATAGGATGGCCTCGGTGCGATAGTGATCCCAGGCCGCCTGCATTGCCGCGCCCTGGGTGGTGGTGAACCTGAGATAGTTCAGGACCGCTTCCAGCGCGCTGAGCGTCTGCATCACGCAGTCTTTACGCGCGTTATAGCCCATGGTGCCAATGCGCCAGACTTTACCGTGCAGCGGACCAAACGAGGTGCCAATTTCAATGCCGAAATCTTCCAGCATCAGTTTGCGTACCTGATCGCCGTTGACCCCGTTGGGGATCACCACCCCCAGCACGTTATTCATTTTGTGCCGCAGGTCGCCAAAGGTCTCGAGCCCCATCGCCTGGATGCCCTTCAGCAGCGCATCGCCGTGCAGTTTGTGGCGGGCGATGCCGTTGTCGAGTCCCTCCTGGAGGATCAGGCGCGCGCACTCCCGGGCGGCGAACAGCGCCGAGGTCGCTTCGGTATGGTGGTTAAGGCGCTCCGGCCCCCAGTAATCCATTACCATGCCGAGATCGAAATAGTTGGAGTAGATCATCTCGTCGACGCCATCGTGATGGGCATCGGTGCGGATCCCCTGCTCAATGCAGCGGCGGCGGCGGATGACCTCTTCCATCCGCGGGCTGAGGGTGATGGGCGAGGTGCCGGAAGGACCGCCCAGGCACTTCTGCATCCCGGCGGACACCGCGTCCAGCTGCCAGGCGTCGGTTTCCAGCGGGTTACCGCCGAGCGACGCGGTGGCGTCGGTATAGAACAGCACATCGTGACGACGGCAAATCTCCCCCAGCTCCGCCAGCGGCTGCAGCATGGTGGTGGAGGTATCGCCCTGCACGGTGAGCAGCAGGCGCGGCCGCACGCGCTTGATCGCATCCTCAACCTGATCCGGTTTAAAGACCTCGCCCCACGGCACCTCGATGGTGTGCACTTCTGCCCGACAGCGACGCGCGATCTCGCACAGCAGATGACCAAACCGGCCGAACACCGGCACCAGCACCTTGTCACCGGGACGGATCGCCGACAGCAGAATCGCTTCGATCCCGGCGCGCGAGGTGCCGTCGACCAACATCGTCCAGCGATTTTCGGTGCGAAACACGCCGCGGTAGAGCGCCATGACTTCATTCATGTAGTGGGTCATCGCCGGATCGTACTGGCCAACCAGCTGGCTCGACATGGCGCGCAGCACGCGCGGGTCGGCATTGATCGGCCCCGGCCCCATCAGCAGGCGCTGCGGCGGGTTAATTTGCGAAAACTGAGTGATATCCATCTGCCATTCCTTACGTTAGTTAAGACCGCGCACCGAGGAGATAAACTGTTTCAGTTCGCTGGTCTGCGGGCTGGCGAACAGCGTTTTGCTGTCGCCCTGCTCCCAGACGCGTCCCTGATGCATAAACACCACGCGGTCGCCCACTTCGCGGGCAAAATTCATTTCATGGGTGACGAGGATCAGCGTCATACCTTCCGCCGCCAGTTGCTCCAGCACCTTCAGCACTTCACCCACCAGTTCCGGGTCGAGCGCCGAGGTGATTTCGTCACAGAGTAAAACTTTCGGCGACATGGCCAGCGCCCGGGCAATGGCCACGCGCTGCTGTTGGCCGCCGGAGAGATTGGCCGGATAGTAATCCAGACGGTCGCCAAGACCGACCTTCTCCAGCATCCGCTGCGCCAGCTCCCGGCATTCGGCCTGGGACTTCTTCAGTACCCGCCGCGGAGCCAGCATGACGTTCTCCAGCGCCGTCATGTGCGGGAACAGGTTAAAGTTCTGGAACACCATGCCGATGGAGCGGCTGATCTCCCGGGCCTGGGAATCGCGGTTGGTGATGGTCATGCCCCCGAGCTTGATGCTTCCCTCCTGGTAGCCCTCCAGACCATTGATACAGCGCAGCAGGGTGCTTTTACCCGAGCCGCTGCGGCCGATGATCGAGATCACTTCCCCCATGTCGATATCCAGATCGACGCCCTTCAGCACATGGTTGTCGCCGTAGTACTTCTGCATCTGATTAATGGTGATGAGAGGCATTGAATTTGTTCTCCAGATAGCGGCTGTAGCGGGACAGCGGATAGCACAGAATGAAATAGCCCAGCGCCACAAGGGCAAACACTTTAAACGGCTGATAAGTGACGTTGGTCAGCATCGTCCCTGCCTTGGTCAGCTCCACAAAGCCGATAATCGATGCCAGCGCCGTGCCTTTGATCACCTGTACTGCGAACCCGACGGTCGGCGCGATGGCAATGCGCAGCGCTTGCGGCGCCACCACCCGGTACAGGGTCTGGCCGAAGCTCAGCCCGAGACAGCGCGAGGCTTCCCACTGGCCTTTCGGCAGCGCGCGAATGCTGCCGAACCAGATATCCAGCAGAAAGGCGCTGGTGTAGAGCGTCAGGGCGACCGAGGCGGCGGACCACGCCGAGACGTCGACGCCGAACAGCGCCACGCCAAAGAATGCCAGAAACAGCTGCATCAGCAGCGGCGTGCCCTGGAACAGCTCAATATACCCGCGGATCAGCCGTTTCACCTGGCGTCCGCCGGTGAGGCGCAGCAGCAGTAACGGTAAGGTCACCAGCGCCCCGCCGGTGAACGCGACCAGCGACAGCAGCACCGTCCAGCGACCGGCCAGCAGCAGGTTGCGGATAATGTCCCAGTCGGTAAAAGTGGTCATCAGGCCTGTACCCCCAGCCATTTACGCCCCGCCGCCATCAGCAGCTGGCGCATCGCTATCGATAACGCTAAGTAGATCCCGGTGGCTACCAGATAGACCTCAAAGCTCAAAAATGTCCGCGACTGGATCAGGTTGGCGGCGAAGGTCAGCTCCTCATAGGAGACCTGGGACACCACTGACGAGCCGAGCATCACGATGATGCACTGGCTGACCAGCGCCGGATAAATCCGCTGCAGCGCCGGGGGCAATACGACGCGAACGAAGGTTTGCGTCCGGCTGAGCCCGAGCACGCGACCGGCTTCCCACTGGCCCTTCGGCGTCACCTGGATGCCGGCGCGGACGATCTCGGTGCTATAGGCGCCGAGGTTGACCACCATCGCCAGCAGCGCCGCTTCACCGGCGGTCATCTTCAGTCCGAGGTTCGGTAAACCAAAGACGATAAAAAAGAGCTGCACCACAAACGGCGTATTACGGATGATTTCCACATATCCGCCCCATACCCGGCTGAGCATTCCCGGGCGACCGCTGCGGATCGCCGCCCCGAGGATGCCGATCGCCAGTCCGCCGATCGTCGCCAGCACCGTCAACTGCACCGTCACCCACAGGCCGGCCAGCAGCTCCGGCCAGTGCGGCCAGAGCTCAGAGAAATGAAGTTGCTCCGTCATCCCCAGACCTTACGCGCCGAGGCTGGCAGGCAGTGGCGCTTTCAGCCACTTCTCAGACAGACCGTTGAGGGTGCCGTCCTTAATGCCCTGCTCAATGAGGGTATCCACTTTCGCCTTCAGCGCCGGTTCGTTCTTTTTCAGACCGATAAAGCACGGCGAGTCCTTCAGCATAAAGCTCGGCACCGGCGCTTTGTCGGCGTTCTGCCGGGAGATGGCCGCCACCACCAGATTGCCGGTGGCGACATACTGCACCTGACCGGACAGGTAAGCCGACAGCGTAGTGTTATTATCCTCGTAGCGCTTAATCTGCGCCGCCTGCGGCGCCACGCTGGTCAGTACCATATCTTCCACCGCCCCGCGGGTCACCCCGATGCTTTTGCCGCTCAGCGCGGCCGCGTCCTTCAGTTCCGCCCCTTTCGGGCCAAACACGCCGAGGAAGAACGGGGCGTAGGCGCGGCTGAAGTCGATCACCTTCTCGCGCTCGGCGTTCTTGCCGAGGCTGGAGATCACCAGGTCCACCTTATCGGTCTGCAGATACGGCACGCGGTTGGCGCTGGTCACCGGGACCAGCTGCAGCTTGAGCTTCATCGATTTCGCCAGATAGCGCGCCATATCGATGTCATACCCCTGCGGCTGCAGGTCGGTGCCCACCGAGCCGAACGGTGGAAAGTCCTGGGGTACGGCAATGCGGATGACGCCGCGTTTTTCAATATCCTGGAGCTGGTCAGCCTGCGCGGCAGAAACAGACGATAGGAGACAAGCGGCCCCGGCCAGCGCGATCAACAGTTTCTTCATGATGTTTACCCGTTACGTTAGCATGAAACAAAAGATTCTTTGAATCTGTTTTTGCAACTAATGTGCCAGATACAGACGAGGCGAGGGTTGGCGAGGAATTAAAACAAAAAGTGAGAAAGGACAAGCATTAACGGAAAAGTGTTCAGAGAGCGGCGGCGCCATGACGTGGTTTTTATTGCACCATAATAATGCACAGCACCACGCTGGCGCCCCATCAGCGTTGTTCCAGCTCGTCCAGCTGCTGGTAAAGCGTGGCGATATCGTGGATGCGCGGACGACCGCTGTCGAGCGTTTCATGGAGAAAGGCATTGGCCAGCAGATTAATCAGGCTGTTGACCGAGGCATAGCTATCGTAGGCGGAGACGCTGTCCAGCGGCGCGCAGAGCTGCCAGCGGGAGAGCGGAAACAGGCTGTGGGCCTGCGGCTCGCACATTAACAGGACCGGCACCCCGTCGCGCTGCAGCTGCTGCAGCAGCGGGCGTACTATTCGCGGCCGGCGGCGAAACGCCATCATTACCACCAGATCATCGGCGGTCAGATCGACAAGCTCTTCGCTGAGACTCTGACCCGGCTGGGGCAGCACCAGCACCTGGCCGCGGGCCTGCAGCAGCTGCTGGCGCAGATGCAGCGCCGCCGGATAGGCGTTGCGCATGCCAATCACCACAATGCGGCGGGCGGCCACCATCGCCGTCAGCGTCTCAGCGAACTGGCGGGCGTCGAGGGCGTTGACCCACTGGGTGAGGTTTGCCATCTCCTGCTTATAATGGCGCGCCAGCAGCGTGTTACCCTGCACCGCGTCGCGCTGGTCGGTGAGCGGCATCCCGCTCTGACGCAGAGTGCGCAGTTCATCGCGCATATCCTTATATTTGTCGTAACCGAGGCGCTTAAACAGCCGGCTGACGGTGGCTTTCGACACGCCGCTCAGCTGCGCCAGCTCGGCGCTATTGTAGCTTATCAGGTCGTCAAAGTGGTCAAAGATGAAATCCGCCACCCGCTGCTCCTGCGGCGACAGCGAGGCGTATTGCCCTTTCAGTCGTTCATCGAGTTGTTGCATAGCGCCCCTGTAACTTTCGTTTCATCATCTATTCCTCATCATACTGTATCTGCTATGCCTTACACATAGCGTGCCAGTGGGAAAATTCTGGTCATCGTTTTTATCAATGAAACGAAACGTTCAGAGATGGAACAGCTTTTGCAGTGTTCTGCGGGTGATTCGTTCAGAAAGGATAATTTATGCACAGTAGCAACGTTTCGACCCACGGCATGGCGGTGGCCCCCCACCACCTCGCCAGTCAGAGCGCGCTGGCGATCCTGCGCGAGGGCGGCAGCGCCATTGAAGCGATGGTGGCTGCCGCGGCGGCCATCGCCGTCGTCTATCCCCATATGAATGGCCTCGGCGGCGATGGCTTCTGGCTGATCGTGCCGCCTGAGGGAGACCCCATCGCCATTGACGCCAGCGGGGCCGCCGGATCGCTGGCGACCCTCGAGGCCTACGCCGGACAGCGGCATATTCCCCACCGGGGACCGCAGGCCGCGCTGACCGTCGCCGGCACCGTCAGCGGCTGGGACGAGGCGCTGCGTATTTCACGCGACTTAACCGGCCGCGCGCTGCCGGTGGCCCGCCTGTTGGCCGATGCGATCGGCTATGCCGAAGACGGCATTCCGGTCACTGCCTCGCAGGCCCACGCCACCGCCAGCAAACTGGAAGAGCTGCGCCATCAGCCGGGCTTCAGCGAAACCTGGCTGGTAGCGGGCGAGGCCCCGCGGCCCGGCAGCCGCTTCCGCCAGCCCGCCCTCGCCGGTACCCTGCGCATGCTGGCCAGCGACGGTCTCGACAGCTTTTATCGCGGGCCGCTGGCCGAGCGTCTCGCGCAGGGTATGGCCGCGCTGGGGATGCCTGTCACCCTCCGCGACCTGCAGACCCACCGCGCCCGGCGTCCGGCGCCGCTGACGCTCCAGCACCAGCAGGGCACGCTATGGAATCTTGCGCCGCCGACGCAGGGACTGGTGTCGCTGGCGATCCTTGGCATCACCGACCGCCTGAACATGGCCGATGCCGACGACGCGCAAACGGTGCACCGTATTGTCGAAGCCACCAAGCGGGCATTTGCCCTGCGCGATGCGCATATCACCGATCCACGTCATCTGGATGTGGATGTACAGGCGTTGCTCACCCCGGAAGCCCTGCAGCCGCTGGCCGACAGCATCGACGACGCCAGCGCTTCCCCCTGGGGCCGCGGCAAAGGCCCGGGCGATACCGTCTGGATGGGCGTCGTGGATGACAGCGGACTGGCAGTGTCATTTATTCAGAGTATCTATCACGAGTTCGGCAGCGGCGTGGTACTCCCGGACACCGGGATCGTCTGGCAAAACCGCGGGGCGGCCTTCAGCCTCGATCCGCAGCATCTCCTGGCGCTGGCCCCTGGCAAACAGCCATTCCATACCCTCAACCCTGCCGCCGCCCGCCTGAACGATGGCCGGGTGATGGTCTATGGCTCGATGGGCGGCGACGGTCAGCCGCAAACTCAGGCGGCGCTGTTTACCCGCTATATCCTGCAGGGGGTGTCGCTGCAGGAGAGCATCTCCCGTCCGCGCTGGCTGCTGGGCCGCACCTGGGGCCAGTCCTCCGACTCACTGAAGCTGGAGGGACGCTTTGCCCCCGCCTGTATCGCGCGCCTGCGCGAGCTGGGGCATGACGTAGAAGTGCTGGCCGATTTCAGCGAAGCGATGGGCCACGCCGGCGCCATTGTCCGCCATCCCAACGGTCTGCTTGAAGGGGCGACCGATCCACGCAGCAACGGCGCCGCCGCCGGGTACTAAGGAGCAGACCATGACCACACAGCCAGACTGGAGCGAGTATCTGACGCAGATGACTCACCTGTTGGATATGGAGCTGGATGCGCCGCGTCGTGAAGAGCTGGAGCGCCAGTTTGCACGCATCGCCGCCATGGCGCAGCCGCTGATGGACTATCCCCTCGGGCCGCGCGAGGAGATTGCGGGGGTGTATAAAGCATGACTCTTCATCACTTCACTATCGCCGATCTCCAGCGTGCGCTGCACGAGGGCGAACTGAGCGCCCGGGAGATCGCCCGCCAGACGCTGGACGATATCGCCCGCGTGAATCCGCAGATCAACGCCTGGACCGAGGTCACCGCCCAGCGCATGCTGGCGGAGGCCGACAGCATCGACGCCCTGCGCCGGGAAAAGCGCCCCCTGCCGCCGCTGGCAGGGATTCCTTACGCAGTGAAAAATCTGTTTGATGTCGCCGGGCATACCACCCTCGCCGGCGCCGAACTGCTGAGCGACCGGCCGCCAGCGACCAGCGACAGCTGGGCGGTGCGCCAGCTGCACAGCGCCGGCGCCCTGCTCAGCGGGATGCTCAATATGGACGCCTACGCCTACGGCTTTACCACCGAAAACAGCCACTATGGCGCGACGCGCAACCCGCACGATCTGTCGCGGATCGCCGGCGGTTCTTCCGGCGGTTCGGCCGCGGCGGTGGCGGCCGGGCTGGTTCATTTCAGCCTCGGCAGCGACACCAACGGCTCGATCCGCGTCCCCGCGTCACTGTGCGGGATCTTTGGCCTGAAACCCACTTTCGGTCGCCTCTCGCGCTCTGGCAGCCATCCGTTTGTCGCCAGTCTGGATCATATTGGTCCTTTTGCCCGCCGGGTGGCCGACCTCGCCGCGGTGTATGACGCCCTGCAGGGGCGCGACCCGGCCGATGACTTTCAGGCTGATAAAGCCAGCGAGCGCACCGGCAACCTGCTGGAGCGCGGACTGGAGGGGCTGCGCTGCGCGCGGCTGGGCGGCTATTTCACCACCTGGTGCGATGACGACGCCCGGGCGGCCGTGGATCGGGTCGCCCACGCGCTGAGCGCCGACAGCGAGCTGCAGTTCGCGGATGCCGCCCTGGCCCGCTCGGCGGCCTTTATCATCAGCGCCAGCGAAGGCGGCAATCAGTACCTGGCGGATCTTCACCACTCGCCCGAGCGCTTTGAACCTCACTCCCGCGAGCGGCTGCTGGCCGGCGCGATGATCCCCTCCGCGTGGTATCTGCAGGCTCAGCGTTTTCGCCGTCATGCTCGCCAGGCAATGAAATCCCTGTTCAGCCAGGCCGACGTGCTGATCGCCCCGGCCACCCCATGCAGCGCCACGCCAATAGGCGCGGAGGAGATGGTGATTAACGGCCAGCCGCTGCCGGTGCGCGCCAGCATGGGAATGCTGACCCAGCCGATCTCCTTCCTCGGGCTGCCGGTGGTGACCGTGCCCCTGCGTACCGCCAGCGGTAAGCCGATTGGCCTGCAGCTGATTGCCGCGCCGTTTAACGAACAAGCCTGTCTTCGCGCCGCGCGGGCGCTGGAAGCGATGGGCATTACCGATGCCCGAGTGGCGGAGAGTGCAGCATGATCAATCTGGATAATGTAGACCGCCCGGCGATCCTCGCCGAGGTGACGGCGGCGTTTTATCAGTATGAAGAGGCGCTGGTCAGCAATAACATCGAGGCGCTGGATGCGCTATTCTGGCACGACCCGCGCACCGTACGGCTGGGAGCCGGCGAAAATCTGTATGGCATCGAGGCGATCCGCGCCTTTCGCGCCGCCCGCCCCGCCGCCGGTCTGGCCCGCGATCTGCGCCATACCACCATTACCACCTTTGGCGCGGATATGGCGGTGTGCAGCACCGAGTTCACCCGCGAAGGCAGCGCGCGCCTGGGCCGCCAGCAGCAGACCTGGGTACGCTTCCCCTACGGCTGGCGGATTGTCGCCGCCCAGGTCAGTCTGATGGACTGAGTAGAGTATACGGGAGCGGACCGGAGACTAAGGTATCCACCGGCCCGCTTCCGGTCCGGTAACATGCTATTTGGAGTCGAATATCATGGTGTTCATCAGAGCTGCGGAAGCAAAAGATATCCCCTCGCTGCAAACGCTATTTCTGCAGCTGGGCTATCAGACGGAGACGGCGATCTTAGCGCAACGCATCACTGCCCCGCAGAGCATGATGAGTGCGCTGGTGGCGGAAACAGAAAACGCCGTGTGTGGCGTAATCGTTATCAATTTTATTTTACCGGTACATGAGAACCGTTTATGGGCATTAATTTCCGCGCTGGTCATCGAGGAATCGTCACGTGGATCAGGGATAGGCCAGCAGCTTCTCCAGGCCGCAGAGCGCCTCGCCCGTGATAAACAATGCGCTCAGATCGAGCTTTCAAGTAGTGAAAAAAGAATCAGAGCGCATCAATTTTATGAAAATAACGGCTACAAGGAGGTTCGCAAACGCTTCGTTAAACATTTGTCTTAACCGCCTGCGCGCGAGGGCTTTCCCCGGATGACCGTAACTATATTTTGCCCAGCAGGATATTTAACATGCGGCGCAGGGGCTCCGCAGCGCCCCACAATAGCTGATCGCCAACCGTTAACACCGAGTAGACTGGGTCATTATTTAGCGACATTTTCTTGTAGCGGCCAATACCTACCTGCAGCGAACCACTAATAGCAGCCGGGGTCAATTTACTGACACTCTCTTGCTTATTATTGCGGACATAGTTTACCCACGGATGGGAATGGGTGACTAACCCAGCAAATTCTGCTTCGCTGACCTCACGTTTAAGTTTCAGCGTAATCGCCGCGCTGTGACAGCGGATCACCCCGACCCGAATGCATAAACCATTGACCGGGATGGTACCCGGCGCAAGGCCAAGAATTTTATTAGTTTCCGCCTCGCCCTTCCATTCTTCGCGGCTGTTTCCATCGCCCAGATCGCTGTCGATCCACGGAATGATGCTGCCCATGAGGGGGACGCCAAAATTCTCCACCGGCATGCCCGCGCTGTTAATCAACTCACTCACTTTATTTACCAATGGCAGCACGGAACCTGATGATGTCAGTTCATCAGCGGATAAATGCTGACTGATATAAGCGCTTTGTGCGATTAATTCCCGCACCTGTTTGGCGCCCGCCCCGGAGGCAGACTGGTAGGTCATCACGCTCATCCATTCAATCAGGTCAGCCTTGATCAGCCCGGCCAGCCCCATCAGGCTCAGTGTGATGGAGCAGTTGCCGCCGACAAACAGTTTCAATCCCGCTTTACCGCGCGATCGATATTATCGCGGTTGACCGGGTCGAGAATAATGCAGGCGTTCTCATCCATCCGCAGCGCCGAAGCGGCGTCAATCCAGTAACCTTGCCAGCCATGGTTAATTAACGCCGGATAGATGGCTTTGGTATAATCCCCGCCCTGACAGGTGATGATGATATCCATTTCGGCGAGGGCGCTAAGGGAATTCGCATCTTTCAGTTTGTCGCTTTTACCATTAATAACCGGGCCCACGCCGCCCGCACTGGAGGTGCTAAAAAAATGCGCTGAAATACCGTCAAAATCATTTTCTTCGATCATTCTTTGCAGTAATACAGAGCCCACCATCCCTCGCCAACCAACAATACCCACCTGCTTCATTTATTTAACCTTTATAAGTTATGAGAATGTTAATTTGAGTGTCGCCATACCTTATATCGTATCCCCCAATAAAGGTCATTACCCAGCACATCGATTTTTATCATTATTAAAATGTTTCATCTGCCATCAGCGATATTTATCTCTTATTACGGTCAAGCAGATATAAGGCGGCGGCGACTGTCCAGTTTTCGGCATTCAAAGGTGAAACGGCGTAGCGAAACGGCAGCAGCTTCTTCTCCGGGTACCATGAAGAGTAACTTGCATTTTGATAGTGACTATGTCAATTTGCTGGCAAAAGCCACCTGCTACCTGGACCTCCCATGAAAAATGAACCGCTTTGCCGCGCTCCCTGCCCCATCGCCCGCAGCCTGGGCCGCATCGGCGACAGCTGGAGCATCATGATCCTGCGCGACGCCTTTGCGGGCTTTACCCGCTTCGACGAATTTCAGAAAAGCAGCAACGTCGCGCCCAATATTCTGTCGCGCCGCCTGAAGGCGCTGGTCGACGACGGCCTGCTGGAGAAGGTGTGCTACAGCAGCACCCCGCCGCGCTACGAATACCACCTCACGCCGCGCGGCCGCGATTTCCGCATGGTGCTGCTGGCGCTGGCGGAATGGGGTAATCGCCACTTCGCCCCCGAAGGGCGTCAGATGCAGCTGGTGGAAATGGCAACCCAGCGCCACGTGGAGCCAGTCATGGTGGATAAAGCGACTGGGGAAGAGATTATCCCGGGTAAATACGCCATGGTGCCGGGCCCCGCCGCCTCGCCGCTGATGAAATATCGTCATGAATATCTGCTGCGCAAACGCGAAGGCGATAGCGGGCAAAAATTCCAGCCTGAACCTTACAGAGATGCCAGCAATGAATCCGGCCAGTAAGAAAAGCGTCCTCGTCCTGGCGGCCATCTGAATAACGCCAGGATTTTGTTCAGCGCAGCGCGGCAAACTTCGCCACGCGGGGATCTCACCGGATGCCGCGCTGGCGCTGCGGGAGGCGCGAACCCAGGCCTTTTCCGATGAGTTCTACCTCATCATGATGGGTTTTTTACTTGCCGCGCTGCTGGTTCCCTTGATGAAAAAGCCGCCGGCACACTGATACTACAGGAGAGTTAACTATGGGCGTTTCCGTTAAACGCATTGTCGTCACCGGGATGGGGATTGTCAGCCCGCTGGGCTGCGGCGTACAGCACGTCTGGCAGTCGCTGCTGGCAGGAAAGTCAGGGATCACCCGACTCAGCGAGCAGCTGGTCGCGGATATTCCCTGCAAAGTGGCCGGCCAGGTGCCGTCCATTGACAGCGATCCGCTGCACGGCTTCGACCCGCTGGCGACCATCCCGGCGAAAGAGCGCAAAAAGATGGATCGCTTTATTGAGTTTGCGCTGGTCGCCGCCCGCGAAGCGCTGGCCCAGGCCGGTTGGTCGCCAGCATCCGAGGCCGAACAGGAACGCACTGCCACGGTGATCGCCACCGGGATCGGCGGGTTCAGCGAGATCGCCAATGCGGTACATACCACCGATGAACGCGGGCCGCGTCGTCTCTCGCCGTTCACTATCCCCTCTTTTCTGGCCAACCTGGCCGCCGGGCATGTGTCTATCGCCCACGGCTTCCGGGGCCCCATCGGCGCGCCGGTCACCGCCTGCGCAGCGGGTGCCCAGGCCATCGGCGATGCAGCGCGGATGATCCGCAGCGGCGAGGCGGATATTGCCCTCTGCGGCGGCGCGGAAGCGGCAATTCATCGCGTTAGCCTGGCCGGGTTTGCCGCGGCAAGGGCGCTGTCCAGCGCCTACAGCGACCAGCCGGAAAGCGCTTCCCGCCCCTTTGACCGTGACCGCGATGGTTTTGTGATGGGAGAAGGCGCCGGGCTTATCGTGATCGAGTCGCTGGAGCACGCGCTGGCGCGCGGCGCCACGCCGCTGGCCGAGCTGGTCGGCTACGGCACCAGCGCAGATGCTTATCACCTGACCGCGGGCCCGGAAGACGGGAACGGCGCACGTCGGGCCATGGAGACCGCAATTCGCCAGGCCGGGGTGACCGTCGACGAGATTGACCATATCAATGCCCACGCCACCTCGACGCAGGTCGGTGATAAAGGTGAACTGGCGGCGATTAAAACGCTGTTTGGCGCGCATCCGGTCGCCATTACCTCGACGAAATCCGCCACCGGCCATCTGTTAGGCGCGGCCGGCGGGATCGAGGCCATCTTCACCATTCAGGCCCTGCGTGACCAGGTGGTGCCGCCGACGCTGAACCTGCATCACCCCGATGAAGACGCGGCAGGCATGAACCTGGTGGCGCTGCAGGCCCGCCCGCAGAAGATGCGTTATGCGCTGTCGAACGGTTTTGGCTTTGGCGGCGTTAACGCCAGCCTGCTGCTGAAACGCTGGCAATAATCGTCAGCTCCCCCGCGGTACTGGCCGACGGGGGATTTCCACCGTTGCGGCTTTTGCCCTGCTGCAGGAGTAAATCAAGTACAGCGCAATACCCAGGGAGACAATGGCGCCGATTCGGCTCATCGAGAATGGAATCGACGCATTGTCCAGCCAGCCGAAGTTATCGATCAAGGTCAGTTTTGAGCGAAGAACGGACCACACTATCTAAATAATGATATCGCCTATTATGTTGGGACCGCTCATGTTAAAAAAGGGATAGCTTTTCTTTTCATTGACGATAACGAAGGAATTTTCATGGTTGAGGTTGAGGAAATAAAAAAGAAATATCCCGGCGCAGATGCCTGGCAAATGGGTGACAGTCCGGAACTGGCTAACGAGCTTGCTGACCTGATCAAAAAAGGGATAAAAACGGCCTCTTGCGGATCTTATGCCTCTTACCAGCAGGAAGAATTTGCCCCGAGAGTCGGGAGTTATAACATTATTCTTGATGGTCAGAATGTTCCAGTTTGCGTGATCAGACTGATTTCGATGCAGCTGGTTCGTTTTTGTGATGTCACTGAAGCGTTCGCCCGCAAAGAAGGTGAAGGCGATTTAAGCCTTGAATACTGGAAGAAAGAGCATCAGAGATTTTTCAGCTCTGAAGGTCATTTTTCTGAAGATATGGAGTTGATCGCAGAAGAATTTGAAGTGGTTGAGGTGCTGTAAGTCAAGGTCAACGGGCTGACGTTTTATCACTGACCACTCATAACAATGTTCGCTTCTGGCGCGGAGCGGACAAGCTATCGAGCTAAAGGTCCGCATTGAGCAAGGAGCGGACGTGCCAGCTATAATTGGTAATAAAATGAGAGTAGAACTATTCTGATTTGTTTAAAAAAACATTTTTACATCCAAGGGCAAAATATTTTTTATGCTATCTTACATGCTCTCTCAATATGCCAGGCTACCTGTGCCTGAAGTTACTCTACGTTCATGGTTAAAACAATGGTTGTCAGAGCAGGAATCGAGGTGTACAGACAGAAGTTTCTCGGCGCGATTTCCCTGGAGAGAAACTGGATTATGTCAGGAATATTTTTTACAACGAAAACTCAAAATTGATGGAAAGCAATTTCTTACTGGCCCCCGTTATCAGGGCGGAAATATTAACAAACCTTTTATTGATATTGTAGGTATGGATTCTGACCTAAATCATACTGCATTAGAACTCATTAGTAAGGAATGGTCACAACTCAGAGCTCAGTATGTCCGCATTCTTGTGCCAGGCCAGTCCTTCCCGCAGGGTATTCCCGACCAGTATATATATGCCACTTCTTTTTCTGAACCCCCTGAATTCAATGATAAATCTCTTTCTTTGCAAGTGGCGACATACGAAGATTTTGACTGGTGTTGTCAGGCCCTGGGCGATGCCTATAAGCATACATGGCAGACAGTTCGCGAACTGTCTGCAAGCAATTTGGTAGCAGTTGATGACGAAGAGTTGTGTGACCATATTTCTGAGAGAGAAGTATATATTATCTATGAAAACGATGTTCGCGCCGGGTTGCTAATATGCCAGAAAGGAAACCTCGCTTTTCTGAGAGGATATCGTATTACTGACAAAGTAATACTTCCTGCTTTTCGTGGTCGATCATTGTCGGCCCGAGCGCAACGCCTGCTGTACCGATTATTAACTCATTCCGATTCGGAACTATCTTTGTATATGGGTACAATTATTCCGGAGAATATCCCCTCGATGAAAACTGCAGAAAGAGCGGGACGAACTTGCATCCTAAGTTATCAATTTCTACCCATCTGCAGAACCCACGACTAACAGCAATGCTAATTTATCTTCAGCCTACTTCCGCTTTTGGCACACAGGAGATGTCCAGGGCCCGGGAGTACTCCCCTGGACGCATTAATGGGCAGGATGTGATTGTTGCGCAGGCTATCATATGGCCTGAGGTACAGCAGAATCAGGCTTCGTAGCAATGAGTCGGCTCACAGCGTCCGGAATCCACCACCCGGTGCCGTAAATCACCGCAAGGTCTGTCATAAGGTAATTTCATCACACATCGCGACACCTTTTTTCTTCATGCAAGCCTTCTCTTTCACGGTTTGTCAGAACTGTGGACCGCAGTAATCTCCACTCCGTGCTTTAATCAATGAGAGTGTGTCGGGTGCAAATTAAACTACCTTTCTCAACAGCAAAGGCGGGATATCCCTGCCCTCGCAGGGTTTCTGCGTCTGGTAATATGCCCATGACAGTCTCAAAGACCGCTTTGAGGGTTTCCCGGTTTAAGGCACATAATCGCGTGGCGTTGCCCCCAAAATGCAGCGAAAAGCAGCGGTAAAGGCCGCCGGGCATGAGAAACCAAGCTGGTAAGCGACCTGTTTGATTGGAACACCGTTCGCGAGAAGATCCAACGAAGCGCAAATTCTGGCTCTCTGCTTCCATGTTCTTAAACTAAAGCCTGTATCCTTCATAAACAATCGGGAAAAGGTCCGTTCCGACATGGCCGACATAAAAGCCAGCTCGCTCAGCGATGCTTCCCAGCGCTGATTGACCAGTAGCGATCTGGCCGCGCTGAATAATCGCTCATCATTCGGCATGGGAAGCGCCATCGTTAAAGGTGGAGCCTCGCTGAGAATTTCCAGAAGCAACAACGCTATCTTCCGTTGACTCGGTCTGGCGTAGTCCTCACTGAACAGCCCAGCGATAAGCTCTTTGACTAAGGGCGTAGCCGTGATCACATGCACCTGTTGACTCTTCGTAAAGCTCGTACATTCTGCGATAAGGCTACTGCTGAAATAGATCGCCCTGAGATCGGTTTGTGAAAGCAGATGATAACTATGGATATGCAGAGGCGGTAGCCATAATGCCCGTTGAGGAGGGATCACCCAACGGTCGCTCTCTGTTTGCACCAGCATAACCCCTCTGGTGGCGAAGAGTAGCTGCCCCTCAACATGATGATGGGGAGGATCTGCCTCGCCGCGTTGATAGCTTATCGCAGTACTGGACCAGCCTGTGGCTTCATCATGTCTTGGCGCTTTATCTATACTACCTGGCATTTCAGATTTAGCCCCTGCCATTATCATATCGAAACTGGAACCACCCGGAGTAGAGCCTTAGGCAATGGGTGCGTGACTTATCATCCTGATCATCAAAGATATTACAGGAGCTTAACCTCATGCGTGTACACTTTATCGTACATGAAAGTTTTGAAGCCCCGGGCGCATATGAAACCTGGGCAATAAACCAGGGTCATGATGTAACTTACTCACGCGTCTATGCAGGCGATCGGCTACCTGATGACGCCGTAGGCATCGATTTTCTTATCGTTATGGGCGGTCCGCAAGATCCTGACACCACGCTTGAAGCGTGCCCGCACTTTAATGCTAAAGCGGAACAGGCGCTGATTGCTTCCGCGGTTAAAACCGGTAAGGCGGTGATCGGTATCTGCCTGGGTTCACAGCTCATTGGTGAAGCGCTGGGCGCGCCGTTCTCTCATAGCCCGGAAAAAGAGATTGGTAAATTCCCGATCACATTGACCGAAGACGGCAGTAAGGATGAGATGTTCTCTCACTTTGGGAAAACACTGGCAGTGGGTCACTGGCATAACGACATGCCAGGTTTGACGCCGGAGGCTAAAATTATTGCTTACAGCGAAGGCTGTCCGCGGCAGATCGTTGCCTATTCAGACCGCGTCTTTGGTTTCCAGTGCCACATGGAGCTCACATTGGACGTTGTAGAACGGCTGATCGCTCATTCTGAGAAAGACCTGAGCCGTGCAGCAGAAAATCGTTTCGTTGACACGCCTGAAGCCCTCCGGGCGCACGATTACAGTGAAATGAACCAAGTGCTTTTTGACTTTCTGCATAAGCTGGAAGCACGTTACAAAGCAGCGCAAGCATAATGTTATGCTCGGTGAGCTTGCCATCGGTTTTGATTTTAATGTCCGCTCCTGGCACAGAGCGGACAAGCTATCTGAGTTGAAGGTCTGATATGAGCGATCAGCGGACGTTGGCTACACTGTTAAACGTCGCAGACTCAGCTTCTGACTGCCAGTTTTTCGCGAGTTGGGCCTTCAAAGTAGATGCTCCTGATATGGCAATTACGGGGTTGAGTCAGCACAAAGCGAATTGTTTCCCAGACTGAACGCCCATTCATCAGACGTTCCCCCATTTTGGGCTGGCTATCGACAAACGCCTCTAACCCTGTCAGCTCGAAATCCGGGGGATACAACCCAGTCACACGTATATTTTCTTTAGACAACTGGTACGAAAGTTTAGTTGTAAACCCGCTAAGCCCGTGTTTACTGGCAAAAAAAGCGGGGTGCGCAATTGAATCTGTAAAATTAGGAATCCCACATGAAGATATAATTGAGACGATATCCGCACTTTCTGAACGTCTTAACCCGGGTAGCAATGCCTGAGTCAGCAGAATAGAACCTGTCAGGCCTGAACTGATAGTATTTATGATTTCTGTGTCTGATTGATCGTCTAACGTTCCTGAAAGCCACTGAGCAGCATTGAGGATTAAAATGTCTATGGGCTTGTCTAAAGTTAACAACTGTGAAGAAAACTGAGAAAGGGATTCAGGTAGGGTTAAATCACAAAGATGCCCTTTCGCCATTCCGCCTTCAGCCGTAATGATACTGCAAGTTTTTTGAATGTCATCAGCGCGCCTCGCGCAAAAATCCACCTCGACGCCTTCTCGCGCTAACCATACGCTCAGCGCCTGACCAAATCCCGTGCCACCACCGGTAATTACAGCTCTTTTACCTCTCAGCATCTTCATCCATCCTTTATTAATGAATAGGGGGGAATGTAGATATATATGAGGAAGCAGATTGACATCTTTCAGTTAGTGCCATTTTTTGACGATAGGGATAAGTTGTACTGCTACATTTCCATCGCGCTCCTGTGGGCATGCAACATCCGCTCCTGGCACTAGTCTGCCGTAAAGGGCAGCTTTAAGGGAGGAGCGGACGAGCTAACGCAGGTGAAGATCCGCTGTGAGCGAAAAGCGGATTTTTGTCGTTCTGTCATCAAAACTGGCGACTTATATTAGGATATCGCAATACCCCTCGCCCTCAGGCTACGTCTGCTTGAATTGATTGCCTCAAGAAGGCGGAGGCGGCTTTCCGCTGATTGCCGCTACGCGCACAGCAGGCGTACCGGTCATTTATGTCAGCGTCGGATTCCGCAAGGGTATCCAGAGGTCAGCAAAAACAACACTATCTTCGCTTCGATTAAGGAGAATGGAGTTTTTATGGCTGATAACGAGAGCACGGCTATTCATCCTGATGTTGCTCCAGCAGAAAATGAAGTCGTCATCGTCAAACGCAGAGTCGGAGCTTTCTCGTTTACTGAACTTGAGATGATCCTTCGTGCTCAAGGCATCGAAAACCTGATTCTTACGGGTGTAACTACCAGTCGTGTGGTGCTTTCCACAGTCGGACAAGCTTTTGATCTGGATTACCGCCTTATCGTTGTGAATGATTATTGCGCAGATCCAGATCCTGACACCAATATGTTTTTACTTAAAAAAGTTCTACCTCAACATGCTTTTGTTACCAGTTCCTCTGAAATATCAAAACCTGGGCATAAAACTATGAATTTCTGACGTCAAAAAACGGGAGGATATAACCGGGGATCCCCAGTCATCTGAACGTCCGCTCCTGGTGGCGATAGTCAGCATCATGTCTGGCCCAGGAGAAATCTCCAGAAGCGTCAGTGCGAGAAGGAAAGTCATAAACGTTTCGATGAAAGGCATCCTGGTAGAGTCCGAAAACATATTTCCGCTATGTAACCTCCGTTCGATGCGGGCAAGAAGCGGACGTTGTACTTCAATCATCATCGATTTGAATGACAGCAAGGTAACGGCTAATCCAGGTGACGTAAATGTGTCGCGATCCCCCAGCTTAGAACGGTACAGCTTCCATTAATCAGCTCGAAAACGGCGTAACTCGCATTGGGTTGTGCATAGCGGTGAAAATCATCCACAGATCCACTTTTTAATGTCGCAAGCACGCCCTGAATGACCTGCCCGTGAGACACAATACATATTGTTCGATGATGATGTTTTTTTTCCAGACTGGATAAAAAATGTATCATTCGCTGCGAAGCATCTGAGAGAGACTCACCCCCTGGCGGACAATACTCTGCATCCAGGGTGAATAATGCTTCTGCGGCGTCCGGATTATTTTGCAGCAGCGCTACGGTTGTCATGCCTTCAAACTGACCAAAAGCCTGTTCTTTCAGAGCCGGTTCAGCTATCAGTGAACAATAAAGACGCTCAGCCAGGCGCTGTCCCATTTGCCAGGCCCGGCCAAGTGGAGACGCGTAAACACATTCTACCCGGTAATCACTCTCTGCAAACGCTGCCAATAAAGCTGATGTTTGACGCTCCCCACGAAGCGTCAATGCGCTATCACTGTGTCCCTGAATAATATTTTTTACATTCCATTCTGTTTCCGCGTGTCGAACCAGTATCACTTGCATCATTGCAGGGTCACATAAGCCGTTATTTGAAATGTTATCATCTAAAAACCCTCCTTTGATATGCAGGCAAGTTCTCAGCTCTCGACGAAAAACAGGAACAAGCGTAGCTGATAATGGTTATGTTCAGCTTCAGAAGTGACGTAGTTATCGACGTTAACGTCTGCTCTGGCACAGAGCGAACGCTTCCCCTTGTCGACGCGAAAAGCAACTCTGCCCATGCCTCTATCTCAGTAAAACCTGAATCAGCTGCACGACGATATACACTCCCGCTACCACCTGTATGATTCGAAACCCCCATCTCAGATAGCGCCATTGATAACGTTCGCTGGCATCAGCGGCTTCAATCGCGGGATCATAGCGTTTTCTTTTCCTGGTTCTGAAGGTATCGAATCCCCACAGGACGAGAAGAATGATGATGATGATTTTTTCAACGATAAGATGGTTCACAAAGAGAGACTCCGGTCTTCTCACGGTTACAGGCAGAATAGATAAACCGCCTGGATGTAGCCACCACTAAATGTAGGGGTACCTGAAGACGAAGCCAGGCCTTCCTGGATTTTCTGTCTTATGACCGCGTAAACGCATAGCAACGCCATAAAAGCGACATTCATTTCCGACACATGCTGCCGGAGTCCCCTTCCCCGACGCATCAGGCTGGGTGATAAAACGACGGCGGCTGCCCGGTCACGCGGCGGAACATGGTGGCGAAAGAGGACGCATTGTCGTATCCAAGGGATAATGCCACTTCGTTCACCGGTTTGCCTGCTATCAACCATGCCAGGGCGCTCACCACGCAGGCTCGCTGTCGCCAGGCGGAAAACGACAGGCCCAACTGCTTCAGGAAATGGCGGCGAAAGGTACTAGGACTCATAAACAGCGCCCTGGCCCAGCGCGCCGCAGGATCATGGATAGAGGGGTTAAGCAAAAAAGCCTGACAAAGCGCCAGCAGCGCCGGATGCTGCGGCAACGGAATGTCAAATTCGCGGACCGGCATGGCGGCCAGTTCCAGCAACATCAACTGTATCAGCGTGCGATCGCGTGGGCTGTCGTACAACGGTGGTAAATCCACAGCCTCAAGCAGTAGCTGGCGCAACAGCGGCGAGACGCTGATCACTTCGCAACGACGGTATTTAATCAAAGCGGCCACACAATCTGGCTCAATATACAAGCTACGCGTGGTCACCCCTGCAAATCTGACGGCATGCACGGTTTCAGGGGGGATCCAGACAGCGTGTTGCGGAGGAACCACCCATTCTCCGTCCTGCGTAGTGACATACATCAGTCCGGTCGCGCCATACAGCAGCTGTGCGCGACGATGCTGGTGCGGGGGCAGGATAAATCCCTGCGCATAGTCATTACCTAACGCCACCACATCACGATCGAGTCGATCGACCTCGTCAATTTTTACGTTGCGCACACCTGCCTCCCTCTGACCGATTTACAAAGGTAATTGAGCGCTACGCAAATGGGAAGCAGTACGCGACCGGTATAAGCTGCTCGCTCATTTTCAGGTCGGGGATACTCTCTTGAATGAGATCGTTATTATTGCGCTGGCAGGCTTTACTACCGGCATTACCACGGTGCTGTTCGGCTTCGGCGGCGGCTTTGTGGTGGTGCCCTTTGTCTATCAACTGATGCTCCGGCAGCCGGCGATTGCGGGCAACGCCATGCATGTCGCGGTGGCTACCTCAACGGCGGTGATGATATTTAACGCCGGCTGGGTCAGCTATCGAAACTGGCGGGCGGGCAGGCTTACCGCGCAGACGCTGTTTCCGTTGTTATGGTTTATTGCCATTGGGGCGGTGGTGGGCTCCTGTCTGGCGGGGATATTGAGCGAGAATATTGTTCGCGCGCTGTTTATTCTCTATATGCTGGCAACCATCAGCGATTGTTTGTTGCGCAAGGGTTTTTTCACGGGCAGCGCTCGGCGTCGCCTGTCCCTGCCAGTGGTCACCGGCGGCGGTGTGATTATCGGTACGATCGCCGCATTGCTGGGCGTGGGCGGCAGCGTCATGACTGTGCCCCTGCTACGGCGACACGGGTATGCAATGCAGGAGTGCGTTAGCGCATCCAACCCGCTTTCTTTGCCCGTGGCGCTATGCGGGGCTGTGACCTATGCCGTCATTGGCTGGCACAGTATTCCGCTGAGCGGATTTTTGGGGTTTATCAGCCTGAAAATTTTAGGCCTGCTCGTCCTGACCGGCTGGGCCGGGATAGTGTTTAGCCGCCGGGCAATCCCTGCGGTACCTGATGTATGGTATGCGCGCATCTATGTGCTGCTGCTGTGCCTGGTACTCCTCGCCATGCTTATTCAATAATCAAATTACATTCTGGTAAACCGGTGTAACAGACGCGGCCGGGCGGAGCCCTCTCCCTGGAGAGAGGGCCAGGTTCAGGGGCAACAAGCTACCCGCGATACGGATGGGTTTCGCGCCAGTGGTCGGCAATCTGCTGCCGGGTGCAGACCCACACCTTGTCGTGCTGCTGGATATAGTCAAGGAAACGCTGCAGCGCGCGGAAACGGCCCGGGCGCCCCAGCAGCCGGCAGTGCATTCCCACGGACATCATCTTCGGCGCGGTTTCACCCTCGGCGTACAGCACGTCAAAGCTGTCTTTCAGATAGGTATAAAACTGCTCCGCGGTGTTGAATCCCTGGGCGGTGGCGAAGCGCATGTCGTTGGCGTCGAGGGTATAAGGCACGATCAGGTGCGGCCGCTGGCTGCCGTCGCTGCAGGTCACTTCGCTCCAGAAAGGTAAATCATCGCCGTAATAATCGCTGTCGTAGTCAAAGCCGCCGTGCTCCACCACCAGCTGGCGGGTGTTAGGGCTGTCGCGGCCGGTATACCAGCCGGTGGGCGGTTTGCCGAACAGGTCGGTCAGCACCTGCACCGCTTTGCGCAGATGCTCGCGCTCCTCGGCAATATCCATGTGCTGATAGTGGATCCAGCGCCAGCCGTGGCTGACCACATCGTAATCCGCGGCCTTGATCGCCGCCACAATCTCCGGATGCCGCGCCAGCGCCATCGCCACGCCGAAGACCGTCAACGGCAGCCCGCGCTGGCTGAACTCGCGATGGATGCGCCAGAACCCTGCCCGGCTGCCGTACTCATAGAGTGAATCCATCGACATATGGCGCGCCGGGTAGCTGGCGGCGCCGATAATATCGGACAGGAACTGTTCCGAACCCGCATCGCCATGCAGGACGTGATTCTCCGCGCCTTCCTCATAGTTGAGGACAAACTGCACCGCGATCCGCGCCCCGCCCGGCCAGCGCGCGTGCGGCGGCTCCCCTGCATAACCTCGCAGATCGCGAGGATAGTGTTCCTGGTTCTCTCCCATCTCCTGCCCCTTTTAAAATGGATTTAACGACTGAAACTGTCCGCTTAACGCTTTTTTCTCCGGGAACGCTAAGTCCCCATGCTTGCTGGTCGCCAGGCCCAGCGCGACCAGCGACTCCACCATCTTCACCGCCGCGCTGACGCCATCGATCACCGGCACCCGCAGCTCGCGGGTCAGCTCCTGCGCCAGGGTCGCCATCCCGCCGCAGCCAAGAACAATCGCCCCGCTGCCATCCTCTTTCAGAGCGCGAATGCAGCGCTCACGCACTTTCTCCTGCGCCAGGCCACTGCCGTCTTCCAGCGCCAGCACCGGCAAGTCAATGGCGTGCAGCGCCGCGCAGTGTTGATGAAATCCGTACTGGTGCAGCAAATGACGGGCGATGATCAGCGTGCGCGGCAGCGTGGTCACAATGGAGAAACGGGTGGCGACCATCGTCGCCATATGCATTGCCGCCTCCGCGATACCGATCACCGGCCCCTGGGCCAGCTCCCGCGCCGCCAGCAGCCCCGGGTCGCCGAAGCAGGCGATCACATGCCCATCCACCCCCTGCTCGCGTCCGGCCCTGATCTGCTCCAGCACGCCGACCGCCGCGATGGCTTCGTCAAAGTGGCCCTCAATTGACGGCACCCCGGCGCGGGGACAGACCGCAAGGATCTCGGTGCCCGGTGCAGCGACCGCACGCGCAGCGGCGCCTATCGTTTCAGTCATCGCCAGGCTGGTGTTGGGGTTAATCACTTGTATACGAACGGAAGACATCACGACTCCTTGTGGCCGGCGAACAGCCGGGAAAAATCGGGCAGGCTGACGCCATCGCGCTCGAAGCACAGGCTGGCGACAATATGATCAAAATGGTGCATCAGCGCCTCGCTGAGCGGCTGCAGGGCTTTATCCCGCAGCAAACCGACCAGCTGCTGGTGATCGTCGCAACGGCAGCCCTGTCGCCAGGGGGCGCCCCAGGCGGCAATCACTAAAGAGGAGCGCTGGCTGAGGCGGGTCACCATCTCGGTGAGCACCGGGTTGCCGGAGATAGCCTGCAGCTGAATATGAAAGTCAGCGGAGTGGCGGATCGCCGCCGGGCCGTCGTGCGCCGCATGGGCCTGCTGTTCACGCTGAATAATGTTCTCCAGCGCCGCCAGATGCGGCGGCTGACAGCGCGCGATCACATCGGGGAGATTGGCGACCTCGAGCAGCGCCCGGGTGCGAAAGATCGCCTGGGACTCTTCCACGCTCGGGCTGGTGACGTGTGCACCACGTTTGGGCGTCAACGTGACCAGTTGCACAGCGGCGAGTCGTTGCAGCACCTTTCTGATGCCGGTGCGGCTCACGGCGAACACCTCCGCCAGCGCCTCTTCCGGCAGTTTGCTGCCCGGCGGCAGCTGATGTTCGACGATAGCCGTCATCAGCGCCTGGTAAATGCTTTCGTCCTTGTCCTGCAGCGCTGGCGCGGCCTGGAGACGATGTTCATTATTCATTAACCCACTCCGGTTTCACTTATCGATAGCAGATCGTATACATAAAATTTAATTTTTGTATACAAGATTCATCATTCTGGCCTGGATCCTGCAATAGCCTCAGCAATCCATATCAAAGGGTTTTCATTCAGAGGAGCAGGTTTCATGCCACATTCATCCCACACGCAGCAGACGAAGACTCACAAGGCGGCCGCCGGCTACAGTCCGCGGCTATGTAATGACGATCTGGCGCCGACCCGCGACCAGAACTGGAGCTGGTACAATATCTTTTCATTCTGGATGTCGGACGTGCACAGCATGGGCGGCTACGTAGTGGCGGCGAGCTTCTTTACGCTTGGGCTGGCCAGCTGGCAGGTTCTGCTCTGCCTGCTGGTGGGCATCTGTATTGTCCAGCTGTGCGCCAACCTGGTGGCGAAGCCGAGCCAGATGGCCGGGGTGCCTTACGCGGTGATTTGTCGTCAGGCGTTTGGCGTTTTCGGCGCCAATATCCCGGCGGTGATCCGCGGGCTGATCGCCTTTGCCTGGTACGGCATTCAGACCTATCTGGCGGCGAATGCCCTGATGCTGGTCCTGCTCAAGTTCTGGCCCTCCCTTGCCTCGCTGACCAGCAGCAGCTTTCTCGGGCTGTCGCCCCTCGGCTGGCTGTGCTTCGCCACTATGTGGCTGCTGCAGGCGATGGTGTTCTGGCATGGCATGAACGCCATCAAACGCTTTATCGATATCGCCGGTCCGGCGGTTTATGTGGTGATGCTGGCGCTGGCCGGCTGGATTGTATACAAGACTGGTCTGGACGGTATCTCCTTTACCCTCGCCAGCAAACCCCTGAGCGCCGGCGAGCAGACCTGGCAGATGATCACCGCCACGGCGCTGGTGGTCTCCTACTTCTCCGGGCCGCTGCTTAACTTCGGTGACTTTTCCCGCTACGGCAAAAGCATGGGCGAGATCCGCCGCGGTAACCGCTGGGGACTGCCGTTTAACTTTCTGCTATTCTCGGTGGTGACCGTGGTGATTGTCTCCGGCACCCAGTCGCTGTTTGGCAAAATGATCACCGACCCGATCGAAACCGTCAGCCGCGTGGGTAACGATCTGGCGGTGGCCATCGGCCTGCTGACCATGATCACCGCCACCATCGGCATTAATATCGTGGCTAACTTCGTCTCGCCGGCCTTCGATTTTTCCAACTGCGCCCCGCAGAAAATCAGCTTCCGTACCGGCGGGATGATTGCCGCGGTGGGCTCGATACTCCTGACGCCGTGGAACCTGTTTAACTCCCCGGAGCTGATCCACTATACCCTCGACGTGCTGGGCGCCTTTATTGGCCCGCTGTTTGGCATCCTGATCGCCGACTTCTACCTGATCAAACGCGGCCGGGTGTCAGTGGACGATCTGTTTGACGATACGCCGAAGGGTAAATATTGGTACCGCAACGGCTTTAACCCGAAAGCGATTGCCGCCCTGCTGCCGTCGGTGGGCCTGGGGCTGATTATCAGCTTTATTCCGGCCCTGCATGAAGTGGCGAACTTCAGCTGGTTTATCGGCGTCTTCCTCGGCGCCACCACCTACCGCTGGCTGGCTCGCGACGAGCGCGAAGTGCAGGCGAAAGCCGCCTTCCGCTCCGGCGCGGTGGCGCAAAAAGAGTAACCCTCCCCTTCTGCCGCGGCGTCTGGCCGCGGCAGACTGCAAACTGGCACCAATCTTGCCGTTTATCACTATTCCCAGAGCGTTAAGAGAAGGCAGGTTCGATGATGGATTACCAGACCGCGGTGCGCGGTGCATTTTTTGATATCGCCGGCGTGGCAGAGACCCCGGATGAGGTGGCCGCCCAGGCCCGCTATCTCGATGATGGCCTGTTGTTCCTGCAGGAGGGGAAAATTATCGCCCTGCTGCCATGGCATGAGGGGGAAACCTTGCTGCATCCCCTGAAGGGCTATGTCGATCTGAGGGGTAAGCTGCTGCTGCCGGGGTTCGTTGATGCCCACGTTCACTATCCGCAGACCGAGATGATCGGCGCCTTTGGCGAACAGCTGCTGGAGTGGCTCACCACCTACACCTTCCCGGTGGAGAGCCAGTTTGCCGATGCGGAGTATGCCCAGGAGATAGCGCAGTTTTTTGTAAATCAGCTGATAAGCCATGGTACCACCACCGCGCTGGTGTTTTGTACCCTGCATCCGGCATCGGTGGAGGCGTTATTCAGCGAAGCGCTGCGCCTCAATATGCGCCTGATCGCCGGGAAAGTGATGATGGATCGCCATGTGCCCGACTACCTGTGCGAAACCGCCGGGGAGAGCTACGAGCAGACCCGGGCGTTGATCCGCCGCTGGCATCAGCGCGGCAGGCTGGGCTATGCCATCACCCCGCGCTTTGCCCCCACCTCGACCCCGGGGTTGCTGGAGGCGGTGCAGCGCCTGCGGGCCGAGTTTCCCGACACCTGGCTGCAGACGCATCTCAGTGAAAACCGGGAGGAGATCGCTTGGGTTAAACAGCTGTGGCCTGAGCATGCGCGCTATCTGGATGTCTATCATCACTATCAGCTCACCGGCGAACGCAGCGTCTTCGCTCACGGGATCCATCTCGATGATGCCGAGTGGCAGTGCCTGCATGACACCGGGTCCGCAGTCGCCTTCTGCCCGACGTCGAATCTGTTTCTCGGCAGCGGGCTGTTCCGCCTGCCCGCCTGCTGGCAGCACCAGGTGCGGATGGGCATCGGCAGCGACGTCGGAGCCGGGACCACCTTCAGCATGCTGCGGACGCTGGGCGAGGCCTACAAGGTAGGACAACTGCAGAGCTATCGCCTGCGCGCCAGCGAGGCCTTCTATCACGCCACCCTCGGCGGGGCGCGCGCCCTGCGGCTGGAGGAGAAAATTGGCAATTTCCAGCCGGGCAAAGAGGCGGATTTTGTGGTGATTGACCCGGCGGTCACCCCGCTGCAGCGCCTGCGCATAGGCCGCTGCCATGACATTTATGAGCAGCTGTTCGTGCTGATGACCCTGGGTGATGAACGCAATATCAGCGAGACGTGGGTGAACGGCGAGCGGGTGTGGTGTCAGGATTGACCCCTCAGCCAGTCCCACTTCCTGAAAAGAACGAGAAAACGCACCATACCTTGTTTGCCACCTTAACGCAGGCTAACCCACTACAGGCGGGGGCTTATTCAGGCGGCGCCATCTCTACTGCGCCGTCGCTCAGAGCTGTCAAAAGGCATGCGCGAGACCCGATTACGCCCGTCATTTTTTGCCGCATACAGCGCTTTATCGACGCGGGAAAACAGTTGTTCAACCGTTTCGCCGTCATGATGTTCAGCCACGCCGATGCTGACGGTCACCGACAGCGTCTGGTATTCGCTAACCGCCTGGCGGATCCCCTCCGCCAGTATCAGCGCGCGGCCGATCGGCGAATGGGGCAAAAAAAGCAGAAACTCTTCTCCACCCCAGCGATAAATTTTATCTTCGCGGTCGACCGACGTTTCCAGAATACGAGAGAGCACCAGCAGGACCTCATCGCCTTTTTGATGGCCGTGAATATCATTAATGCTCTTGAAATGATCGATATCGATTAACAGCAGACAATAACCCCGGGGGATAAAAGTTGGCGCCTCAACCAGACGGTGAAACTCCCGGCGATTAAGCAAGCCGGTTAACGGATCGTGGGCGGCGGAAAATTCCAGCTCTTTTTTCAGATGCACTTCTTCGGTGATATCGTGAATGATGCATAGCATCAGTCGAATATTATACAGCACCACCGGCCCGGCATAAGTTTGGACATGACGTAGCGAGCCGTCAGCCAGAATATGCGTAAAATTAAGCGGTTTATGACCGCCAGGCAGATTGGCAATATTATTCATAATGGGGATGACGTCCCGGCCCAGGGTATTTATTTGCCAGGTATGTTTGGTGCGCATTTCCTCATCGGAATAATGATAAAAACGTAGCGCGGCAATATTGGCATCGACAATCCGGCCATCTTTATGAGGGTCGATCAACAGCATCGGCGCGGTATTGGTCATAAAAAAGCGAGCGAAAAAGCCATTGTTACGCCGCTGGTAGCGGCGGGAGCCGGTATGAATCGACTGGTTTTGCGCCAGCAGCTTCACGGCTTCAAACAGCAGCAAGCAACCACAGTCTTCGGTATCAATCAGGGTGGTTTTGCAATACACCGACTGCAACCCATTGGCGGTGGGTAACGTCCAGACTTCGAATATCTCGCTCATGGTGTCGAGATAGCGAAGGTAGTGCTGCAGTTGCGTTTCCGGACAGGTGGAATAAATACCGTTACGCATCTCATTGAGCGACATCTCGCCGCTCAATGTCCGGGAAGCCTGATTGGCATAGACCACCCTTTCGTTAAAAGGATGAACTACCCATATCGGGGTGCTTAAGACCTCAAAAACAGCCAGCTCTTTTAATAACATACAGGCCCCAAACCGACCCACTGCCGGCGCGGAACGGCACTTAACGCTGTGCAGCCCCAACGCTGGTTTAAAGTGAAAGCAAAATAGACACCGAGAAACCGCAATTACGCGCGAGCGCGCCAAGTATAGTCGGTTATGCGCCCAGTAAAGCCCTCTGAGGGTGACTTTGCGCGCAGTTTAACCAACAGAAGCGATGCTGCCTTTAATAATAATTTTATTTCAACAGCATAGCAGCAATGCCAGAACGGGTAGTCGCTTTTGATCACAGAGTGTGCATCGCCAACAGGGGTTACCCGGCAGGCGCAGCGGCATAGGCCAGGGCGGGCAGAGAGTCGCTTTTCTGCCCAGGCTAACCGTGATAGTTTCTATCATTACGCTCATTCATAGCGACAATTACCTTGAACAAAATCGCCACTAAAATCACCCTTGCCGACATTGCGCGTGAAGCGCGCGTCGGCGTAGCCACCGTCGACCGGGTGCTCAATAAGCGCGCGGCGGTGAAAGAGTCCACGGCGCGGCGCGTGCTGGAGGCCGCCCGCCGGCTGGGTTTTACCCTCGAGCAGCCCCACTATCGCCTGGCTGCCGGCAAAGCGCCGGTCACGATCAGAATGGGCTTTATCCTGCTGCAGGAGAGCCACTCCTTCTACCTGCCGTTGGCCCGGGCGCTGACGCGCGAGGCTGCCCCATGGCTACCGGCGGGCCAGGCGCCGGTGATACTGCATTTTGCCATCGATGCGGTGGAAGCGATGGCTCAGGCCATTCACCGACTCAGCGATGAAGTGGAGGTGCTCGGCCTGGTGGCACTGGATCACCCGCTGATTCGCCACGCGGTGGCCCGGGCCGCCGCCCGCGGCGTGCGCGTGTTCACCCTGCTTTCCGATCTATCGGTCCCCCAGCGCAGCGGGTATATCGGCCTCGATAATCATAAAGCCGGGCGCACAGCCGCCTGGTTTATCGAGCGCTTATGCCGGGGGAATGGCGAAATTGGCATTATCATTGGCGATAATCGTTTTACCTGCCAGGAAAGCTGTGAGATCAGCTTTCGCTCCTGCCTGCGAGAACAGGGCAAGGGGCAACAGATCCTTGAGCCGGTTCGCAGTCATGAACGGGCGGATATCGCCAGGACCGTGACGGAACAGATGCTGACTCAGTACCCGGCCCTGCAGGCGATCTACGCCCCCTGCGGCGGCGTCGAAGGGATCGTCGACGCGCTGCGCGACAGCGGCCGTCAGCAGGAGATCGCTCTGGTCTGCCACGGTCCGCTCAGCGACAGTGAACTGGCCCTGATCGATGGCACCATCGACATCATGCTTAACCACCGGCTGGATGAGTTTGCCGCCGTTACGCTGCGCGCCATGGCGGACGCCGCTTCACGCCCCCATAGCGAGGTGATTTCACTCCCTCAGCCTTTCGATATCATCACCAAAGAAAATATGTAAATTTCCGGCTCCGTCTCCAGCGGAGATGGTTATCGGGCGGACCGCGCCACCTCTCGACTTGATAAAAAATTATCAAAATATCCATCAATTAAAATCATGACGATTATCATAAAATCAAAATTCCATCATTGTTGACAATGAAATCTTTATTCAATACTCAGCGGCATCCCTTGTATGAAAAAGGAAGCCGACATGATACATCCTATCGCTAACGCCCCCTGCAGCTGGGGCGTCGATGACCCGAAAAACCCTAACCTCCCTGCCTGGGCTACCGTACTTAAGGAGGCGGCGCAGGCTGGCTATCGCAGCATTGAGCTCGGCCCCTGGGGTTATCTCCCCACCGATCCGGCCAGCCTGCGCGCGGCGCTGGAGCAGCATCAGCTGTCGCTGGTCGCCGGCACGATCTTTGACGATCTGGTGAGCGAGGCCCATTTCCCCACCCTGGTGGCGCTGACCCATCAAATCTGCCGCAATCTGTCGCAGGTAGCCGCTGCCGAACCGATCCCGGGCCGCCCTTTCCAGCCGCCCTATCTGGTGATTATCGACTTCGGCAACCCCGAACGGGCGCGCTTTGCCGGGCGCGGCGCGCTGGCTCCGCGCCTCAATGACAAAGACTGGCAGCGCATGATGGAGCACATTATCGCCCTTAGCACCCTCGCCTGGCAGGAGTACGGTGTGCGGGCGGTTATCCATCCGCACGCCGGGGGCAGCATTGAATTCGCGGATGAGATCGAGCGGCTGGCCAACGATATCCCGCACCACGTCGCCGGGTTGTGTCTGGACACCGGACATCTCTATTACGCCGGGATGGATCCGCTCGACTGGCTGGATCGCTATTACCACCGCCTGGACTATCTGCACTTCAAGGATGTCGACCCGCAGGTTTATCAGCGCGCTATCCATGAAGGTATCGACTTCTTCACTGCCTGCGCCGAAGGGGTGATGTGCCCGCTCGGCAGCGGCGCCATTGACTATCCGGCTATCAAAGACTTTCTTGCCCGCCGGGGGTATCAGGGCTGGATAACCCTTGAACAAGAGCGCGACCCGCGCCATGCCGCAGGCAGCCTGCAGGCGGTCACGGAAAGTCTGCGCTATCTGCGCGACGTCGGATTCTGACAGGAGGCACGACATGATTAACGGTTTAAAACCTCTCGACCGCACCCTGCGCTGGGGCATGGTCGGCGGCGGCGACGGCAGCCAGATCGGCTATATTCACCGTTCTGCAGCGCTGCGCGATAACACCTTCACGCTGCTGGCCGGCGCCTTTGATATTGATGCCGAGCGCGGACGCCAGTTCGGCCAACGGCTGGGGGTGGATCCCGACCGCTGTTACGCCGACTATCAAAGCCTGTTCCGCGGCGAGGCTGCCCGGCCTGACGGCATTCAGGCGGTGTCAGTTGCCACGCCAAATAACACCCACTATGCCATCTGCCGGGCCGCGCTGGAGGCCGGGCTGCACGTGGTGTGCGAAAAGCCGCTGTGCTTCAGCAGCGAGGAAGCTGACGAGCTGGTGGCGCTCAGCCAGCGGCGGCGCAAGATCATCGGGGTGACCTACGGCTATGCCGGCCACCAGCTGATCCTGCAGGCCCGGCAGATGATCGCCGACGGGCTGCTGGGCGATATCCGTATCGTTAATATGCAGTTTGCCCACGGTTTTCACGCCCAGCCGGTGGAACAGGAAAACGCCAGTACCCGCTGGCGGGTCGATCCCCGCTTCGTCGGCCCCAGCTATGTGCTGGGCGACCTGGCCACCCATCCGCTGTTTCTGGTCGAAACCATGGCCCCGCAGCTGAAGATCACCCGGCTGATGTGCGCCAGACAAAGCTTCGTCAAAAGCCGCGCGCCGCTGGAAGATAACGCCCATGTACTGATGGAGTATGACAATGGGGCCATCGGCTCACTGTGGAGCTCCGCCGTCAACTGCGGTTCGATGCACGGGCAAAAGGTGCGAATCATCGGTGAAAAAGCCAGTCTCGAATGGTGGGATGAACAGCCCAACCAGCTACGCTACGAAATCCAGGGCGACCCCGTGCGCATCCTCGAGCGCGGTATGGACTATCTCGATCCGCTGGCGCGTCAGGATGATCGCATCGGCGGCGGCCATCCCGAGGGACTGTTTGAGGCATGGTCGAATCTCTATCGCCGCTTCGCCATCGCCATGGATGCCGCCGACCGTCGCGACGAGGCGCTGCTGGCCGACTTCTGGTACCCGGACGCCCGCGCCGGGGCGTTCGGCGTCCGCTGGGTGGAAAACTGCGTGCGTTCTGCCGACAACGGTGCCTGCTGGGTCGACTTCCGCTAACTCGCCGGCTCAGGGCGTTCGTCCTGAGCCTTTACGGCTATTTTTCTGTCCGCGCCAGCTGGGTTTTATCCGCCTCATGGGCGCGGTCCGCCAGCCCCTGGAACGCTCCGGCGCCATAGTATTGCGCGGGAACCGGCAATGCCTGCATATCGTGCCCTGGATAGATCTGCAGTTCGCCGAGGTCGCGTAAGCGGAATCCCCCGACCTGCTCCGGCATGGTCAGGCGATACGGCGGCATGGTTTCGAATGGGACCGGCGTCGGCAGCCGGTTTTCCTGTAGATCGTAGTTACGCTTCAGTACCAGAAACTTATCCGGCACCCGCCGGTGACTATTCCACCAGTCGCCGTCGATCTGCTGAAACATCGCTTCCGTCTCTCCGCGCGTCGCCACCAGCAGCCGGGTCAGCACTTGTTTCAGCGCCGCATCCATGGCCTGGTTATAATCCTCCAGCGAACCGCCGTGGCCGCTGAGGATGACATTAATCGCCAGCCTCGCGCCCAGTAAATTGGAGTAGAGATCCTCGGGCGAAAAAGCGGAAATCTCTTCGGAAAACCCGGGGACCGACTGGAAGCCATACCACTGGGCGATCTCATGCCACTGGGCGATTTCGAAGGCCAGATGCCCGGCGAGCCAGGCCGCCAGCTGATAGCGCTGCCTGACGCCCGCCGGCGGCGTAAAGGCATTCAGCTGCACGCGGCGCACGCCCAGTTCTTCACTGTAGTAGATCCGCCCCGCCTGGCCCAGCGTCGGCGCAATACGATTGAACAGATAAAAGGTGTTGTCCGCCGTATCGCGCACATGGGCGATATCAATAAACCCGCCGCGGCGGGTATAGATAAGCCCGTTCTGCTCCTCGCTGAGCCCCAGCAGATTTTTCACCGCACCGAACGCGCTGTCGTTGTAATGGTGCTTACCCAGCGTACCCAGAGTCAACACATTACCGATCTGGTACATCGGGATCGGAATGCCCGCCGCGCGCACGTGCAGGTCGTAACCAAAAGCGCAGCACGGTCGCAGCGACTCCGGCGGCGGCAGCTCACCGAGGGTGGGCGCCGTATGGATCGCCGTCACGGCGGGTAGCACCGGATCCTGCGCCAGCGCCGGCAGCGCCAGCGCGAATAATAGCCAGAAGGCTTTACGCATCAACAGCCTCTCCACAGCAATAAAAGTGCGCGCATCTTACCGGCAGATAGCGCCTGCGGTTTTAGTTAAAAACGGTATTCAGCGCCGACAACGAAACTATTACGCGCGGAAAAGCGCTGGCTATCCCCCATTACCATCATCCTGCGGCAAGGTGGCGCGGTGATTGTATTCAAAAGGTGAATGTCGTATAACATAGCGCTACCGAGGGGTGTCCCGTGAGGGCTGAGATGGCGCAAGCCGAACCCTTTGAACCTGATCTGGGTCATGCCAGCGAAGGGACGGGTCGGCAATTTTGCCAGCATTACCGCCATTGCCTGTTCACACCCCTGCACGCCCGGATCTCCCCTGAATAAATGGAGGTCCTGTGATCGTTCCCGCTTTTAGCCAAGGTCTTTACGGCCGTTTACGCCAGCTGGCCGCCGCTGACTGGCAGCGCTATGTGGCGCATCCTTTCGTCCAGCAGCTTGCCGAGGGCACCCTGGCGGAAAGCGCATTTCGTCGCTACCTGACCCAGGATTATCTGTTTCTGATCCACTTTGCCCGCAGCTATGCGCTGCTGGTGAGTAAACTGCGCACGCTGCCGGAGATGCGGGCCGCGGCCGCCTCGATGAACGCCATCCTCAACGAACTGCCGCTGCACGTCGGTTACTGCGCCCGGTGGGGCATTAGCGAGCAGGAGATGGCTACCCAGCCTGAAGCGCCGGAAACCATTAACTATACCCGCTACGTGCTGGATATTGGCCACTCGGGTGACGCGCTGGATCTACTGGTCGCGCTGATGCCCTGCGTGGCCGGTTATGCGGAAATCGGTCTCGGCCTGCTGCAGCATCCCGCCACCCGACTGGACGATAACCCCTACGCCTCGTGGATCCGCAACTATGGCGATGAAGGCTATCTGCACGGCGTCAACGCCGCGCTGGCGCTGCTGGAAACGGTGTGGCAGCAGCGCGGGAGCGAGGCCCGGATCACTGAGCTGAGCGAGATTTTCACCACTGCCACCCGCCTTGAGGCGCAGTTCTGGCAGATGGGCCTCAACGCGACGGCGGAGACCCGGGCGTGACGGCGCCGGGTATTGAGGTCCGTGGCCTGAGCCTGCATGTCGGCGACCGTCGGTTGTTCGACAACCTGTCGTTTACGGTCCCCGGCGGGCAGTGGGTGTCGCTCCTCGGCGCCAGCGGCGCCGGCAAAACCAGCCTGCTGCGGGTGATGGCCGGTCTGGCGCCCGCCACCCGGGGAGAAGTGGTCGCCAGCGATGGGCAGCCTATTCAGGGCCGTCTGGCGTGGATGGGGCAGAAAGATCTGCTCTACCCCTGGCTGAGCGTTCGGGACAACGTCGCCCTCGGCGCGCGGCTGCGCGGTGAAAAAGTCGATCGTGCCCGGGTCGCCGCGCTGCTTGAACAGGTTGAGCTTTCATCCTGCGCCGACGCCCGCCCGGCGACTCTCTCCGGCGGCATGCGTCAGCGCGCCGCGCTGGCGCGCACGCTGTATGAGGATCGCCCCATCGTGCTGATGGATGAGCCTTTCTCGGCGCTGGATACCCTCACCCGTACGCGGATTCAGACCCTGGCGGCCACCCTGCTGGCCGGTCGCACGGTGGTGCTTATCACCCACGATCCGCAGGAGGCCTGCCGGTTGAGCCACCGCCTGCTGGTCCTCTCGGCGGCCGACGGCGACATTGATGATAGCCATCACCTCGCCGGCACACCTCCGCGCGCGCCGGACGCGCCCGATCTCCTGATCGGCCAGGCCGCCCTGCTGCAGCAGCTGATGAGGGCCCAACCATGACTGGACGTCTCTGGCGCGGCGGCATGGTATTCGGCGGGCTGATGCTCCTCTGGGGTCTGGCCAGCCGCAGCGGCATTCCCCATTTTCTTTTACCGTCCCCGCTGGCGGTCGCCGAGGCGCTATGGGTAAATCGCGCCTATCTCGGCTGGCATACGCTTATCACGCTCAGTGAGATCCTGAGCGGCCTGGCGCTGGGCGTGACGCTCGGCGTCACCCTGGCGCTGGGCATGATCCTCTCCCCCCGTCTGCAGCGCTGGCTGATGCCGCTGGTGCTCACCAGTCAGGCGATCCCGGTCTTTGCCCTCGCCCCGCTGCTGGTGCTGTGGCTGGGCTTTGGCATGAGCGCCAAAGTGGCGATGGCGGTGCTGGTGATTTTCTTTCCGGTGACTTCCGCCTTCTTTGATGGCTTGCGGCGGGTCAACCAGGAGTATCTCGATCTGGCGCGCAGCATGAATGCCTCCTTCGGCGCTCAACTGCGACATGTCCGCCTGATGGCCGCCCTGCCGGCGCTGGGCTCTGGCCTGCGCATGGCGGCGGCGGTGGCGCCCATTGGCGCGATCATCGGCGAATGGGTCGGCTCCGCCGAGGGGCTGGGCTACGTCATGCTCAACGCCAATGCGCGACTGCAAACCGATATCTGCTTCGCCGCGCTGTTTATTTTAGTACTACTGACCCTCCTGCTGTGGCTGGCGGTAGATACCCTGCTACACCGGCTGATCGACTGGTCGCCGGAATAAGAATGACGTAATAAAGGAAAACAGATGAAAAAGTCGCTATTCGCCGGGGCAACCTTGACCGCCCTGTTCAGCGGCCACGCGCTGGCCAATGAACCGCTGACGCTGGTGCTGGACTGGTACATTAATCCCGACCATGCGCCGATTATGGTGGCCGAGCAGATCGGCGCCTTTAAGGCCCAGGGGCTGGACGTCAGGATTATCCCCCCTTCCGATCCCGCGCTGCCTCCGCGCATGGTGGCCGCCCGTCAAGCGGATCTGGCCATCACCTACCAGCCGCAGGTGCACTTCTTTGCTGACGAAGGGTTACCGCTGGTGCGTGTAGGGACTCTGATTAATTCGCCGCTGAATACGGTTATCGCCCTGGATAAGCAGATCAAAACCCCGGCAGATCTGCAAGGCAAGAAGGTGGGCTACTCGGTCAGCGGCATTGAGCAGGCCACCCTGGCGACCATGGCGCAACATGCAGGGATCGATCCGGCCAGCATCAAACTGGTGAACGTCAATTTCCAGCTGACCAGCGCCCTGCTGGCCGGCCAGGTGGACGCGGTTATCGGCGGCTATCGTAATATAGAAGCGCAGGAGCTGAAGCTGCAGGGCAAAACGCCGGTAGTGATGAACGTCGAAGATTACGGCGTGCCGGCCTATGACGAGCTGGTGATTGTCGCCCATCGCGACGCAATTCAAGAGGCGAAGATCCGTAAATTCCTCACCGCCCTGCAGGCGGGAGTGGGCTATCTGCGCGCCCATCCGCAGAAGAGCTGGGAGGCGTTCGCCGCCGCCCACCCGGAGCTTAGGACCGAACTCAACCACCAGGCGTGGTTGCAAACCGTGCCCCTGTTCGCCACCGATCCGGCAGCGCTTGATAAAGCGCGCTACGAGACTTACGAACAGTTTTTATATAACAATAAGTTGGTGAAAAAAGTTACACCTTTAACAAATTATGCGGTGGAACTGCATTGAGTCTTGCTATCGCTGACGGAAGGCATTCCGTCAGCGCTTTAACGTAGCGGCAATAAAAATATAGAGACTTTCTCACTAATAATTACACTTTAAAGGGTTATAGTGACAGAGCGTTGTTCTATTATAATTCAGCAAGTTACGTTAATTTTGCCCCTGGTAAGAATAACGTCAAAATAGCGCAATCAATAAAACGTTGAATGCAGATTTAAAAAGCCATATATTGTGCGCGCTTTATGAATGCCAATTCAATTTCTTACACCAATTATTCAACCAGCGTTCAACCGCAATGCTGGTTGTGGGAGTGATATGATGACGGATAAAGTCCGTATTGATACTTTACGTGCCGATTTATTAGACGCAAACAACGAAACCTTTTTGGCCCGTCAGGCCGAATTCGAATCGAATGTCAGGAGTTACCCGCGTAAGCTGCCGCTGGCTATCACTAAAGCCGAAGGCGTGTGGCTGACGGATGCGGATAACAAACAGTACCTGGACTGCCTCGCGGGCGCCGGTACTCTCGCTCTGGGCCACAACCACCCTGATGTATTGCAGAGCATCCAAAGTGTCATTACCAGCGGCTTGCCGTTACATACTCTCGATCTTACCACCCCGTTAAAAGATCGCTTCTCCGAATACCTGCTCTCTTGCCTGCCGGGCGAAGGGAAAGAATATTGCCTGCAGTTCACCGGCCCGTCCGGCGCTGACGCCGTGGAAGCCGCGCTGAAGCTGGCGAAAAAATACACCGGTCGTACCGCGGTGATCAGCTTCTCCGGCGGCTATCACGGGATGACCCACGGCGCGCTGTCCGTCACCGGCAACCTGTCGCCGAAAGCGGCGGTTAACGGCATGATGCCGGAAGTCCAGTTCATGCCTTACCCGCACCTGTATCGTTGCCCGCTGGGCATCGGCGGCGAAGCCGGCGTGAAAGCCCTGACCTACTACTTCGAAAACCTGATCAACGACGTGGAGAGCGGCGTCCGTAAACCGGCGGCGGTGATCCTTGAAGCCGTTCAGGGCGAAGGCGGTGTGAACCCGGCGCCGGTCGAGTGGCTGCAGCGCATCCGCAAAGTGACCGAAGAGCACGGCATTCTGCTGATCGTCGATGAAGTGCAGGCCGGCTTTGCCCGTACCGGTAAATTCTTCGCCTTCGAGCACGCCGGTATTCAGCCGGACATCATCGTGATGTCGAAAGCGGTTGGCGGCGGGCTGCCGCTGGCGGTGCTGGGCATTAAAAAGCAGTTCGACGCCTGGGAACCGGGTCACCACACCGGCACCTTCCGCGGCAACCAGCTGGCGATGGCCACCGGCCTGACCACCCTGCGTCATCTGCGCGACAACAAGATCGCCGACAAAGTCGCCGCCCAGGGCGAGTGGCTGAAAGGTAAACTGGCCGAGCTGCAGAAACGCTACCCGGTGATTGGCCACGTTCGCGGTCTCGGTCTGATGATCGGTATCGAAATCGTCAAGCCGAACGAAGCGCAGGATCACATGGGCTGCTACCCGGCTGACGGCGAACTCTCTGCCCTGCTGCAGAAGAAATGCTTCGAAGCGGGCCTGATCCTCGAGCGTGGCGGTCGTCACGGCTGCGTGCTGCGCCTGCTGCCGTCCCTGCTGATCAGCGACGCGGAGCTGGACGTGTTCCTCGACAAATTTGAACAGGCCCTGCTGGCCGCCGGCGTAAAACCGGTCTGAGTGGAGTAAGTGACCGCCATGTCCACATTGAATCCGATTCTTGCTGGTTCAGCGCAGAGCGTTGAAGCCTATCAGCAGGTTATCGAGCAGACCAGCCAGGCCGTTGTGCAGTGGCTGAAGCAACCTGAGATGTATCAGGGGAAAAGCGTTGACGAGCTGCGTGAGCGTATCTCCCTTGAATTTAACGAACAGGGTTTGGGTAACCAGGCGGCGATTGATCGTGCGATCGAGTACTTCCTGAAAGACAGCCTGTCGGTGCATCACCCGCAGTGCGTGGCGCACCTGCACTGCCCGAGCCTGGTGATTAGCCAGGCGGCGGAAGTGCTGATTAACGCCACCAACCAGAGCATGGACTCCTGGGATCAGAGCCCGTCGGCAACCATTATCGAGATGAAGCTGATCGAATGGCTGCGCGCCCGGGTCGGTTTTCCGGCGGGCGACGCCGGCGTCTTCACCAGCGGCGGCACCCAGAGCAACCTGATGGGCCTGATGCTGGCGCGCGACGCCTTCTTCGCCCGTCAGGGCCACTCCATCCAGCAGGATGGGCTGCCGGGGGATATCCGCAAGTACAAAGTCTTGTGCTCGGAAAACGCCCACTTCTCGGTGCAGAAGAACATGGCGCTGATGGGCCTCGGCTACCGCTCGGTAACGCTGGTGAAAACCGACGAATTCGCGCGGATGAACGTGTCCGACCTGCAGGCGAAGATTGCGCAAGCGCAGGCTAACGGCGAGCAGATCATGGCGATCGTCGCCACCGCCGGCACCACCGACGCGGGCGCTATCGACCCGCTGCGCGACATCGCCGGTATCGCTGCGGAACATCAGATCTGGCTGCACGTTGACGCAGCCTGGGGCGGCGCCCTGCTGCTGTCTGAGCAGTATCGCGACTACCTTGACGGTCTGGAGCTGGTGGATTCCGTTACCCTGGACTTCCACAAGCAGTTCTTCCAGACCATCAGCTGCGGCGCCTTCCTGCTGAAGGACGCGCGCCATTACGAGCTGATGCGTTATCAGGCGGCCTATCTGAACTCCGAGTTCGATGAAGAACACGGCGTACCGAACCTGGTGTCTAAGTCGCTGCAGACCACCCGTCGCTTCGATGCGCTGAAGCTGTGGATGGGTCTGGAAGCGCTGGGCCAGAAACAGTATGCGGCGATCATCGATCACGGCGTCACGATGGCGAAAAACGTGGCGGAGTACGTGAAGTCGCAGCCGACGCTGGAGCTGGTGATGCAGCCGCAGCTGGCGAGCGTGCTGTTCCGTTCCCGTCCGGCGCAGATGGCCGGGAGCGACGCGGCGGCTATCGCGCTGCTCAACCAGCGGGTCGGCGACGCCCTGCTGGCCTCCGGCCGCGCTAACGTCGGCGTAACCGAGCACAACGGCGTTACCTGCCTGAAGCTGACTCTGCTGAACCCGGTGGTGACGCTGGATGACGTGAAGGTTCTGCTGAACCTGGTGGAGCGCACCGCTCAGGAGCTGCTGGCGCAATAACCTGCCTTAGCGAGGCGGCGCCTGCCGCCCCGCTGTCAGCCTTGCCTGCAATAAGCCGATAATGTCCTTATCGGCTTTTTTTATTTCTTTCCGCACCGCTAATGCTCTCTTCGCAGGGCCCGTTGACCCCTGCCTCTCGCGATGCCACAGTACTATCTCGAAAATAACAACGTTCAGGATAAACGTCCTGAAAATGGGGATGATGATGGAGAAACGCTTACCAGGGCTGGATCTCGACGCCCTGCGCAGCTTTGTGACCGGCATGGAGTGCGGCAGTTTCGCCCAGGCAGCGCTGCGCCTGTCGCGTTCCACCTCCGCGGTCAGCGCCCAGCTTAAAAAGCTGGAGAGTCAGTGCGGTGCGGCGCTGGTGACCAAACAGGGGCGCCATCTGGTGCTCACCGCGGAAGGCGAAAAGCTGATGAGCTACGCCAGACGCCTGCTGGCGCTCAATGATGAAACCCTGCGCGCGCTGCAGGGTGAGCGGCTCACCGGCGAGATCCACCTTGGTATGCAGGAAGATTTTGGCGAATCGCTGATGCCGGAGATCCTCGGGCAATTTAAACGGCATCATCCGCAGGTGCGGATAGTCGCCAGGGTGGATCGCAATGGTCCGCTGCGCCAGGCGCTGGCGGAAGAGGCGCTGGATCTGGCGCTGCTGTGGCAAACCGAAGATCAGGGTCCCGGGCTGGGTCTCTGCCCGCTGGCGTGGATTGCGCATCCTGACCTGGACATTCGCGCTCTGCTGGTCTCCGGCGAGCCGCTGCCGCTGGTGATGTTCGACAGCCCGTGCCTGATGCGCTCCCGCGCCATTGCCTGTCTCGATGCCGCGGGGATCCCCTGGCAGGTGGTGTTCGTCAGCCACAGCCTGAGCGGCATTTGGGCAGCGGTGCAGGCCGGGCTGGGCCTGACGATACGCACCCGCATCGGCATGCCAGGCAACCTGCGCCCCGCAGGAGGACTCCTGCCAGCTCCAGGAAGTCTGGCCGTTAGCCTGCGACAAACCCCGCGTGAGGAACACCATTCCGCCGCCGTGGCGCTGCTCGGCGAACTGATGACCGAGGCCCTGCAGGAATGGCTCGACAGGTGACACTGTCACGCCATCCCTGCGCGCTGATGTAGGCCGGGCAAGCGCAGCGCCGCCCGGCAATGGGTATAAGGGCTGGAGGGTTCCGTCCGCCAGACGCCTGCGCCGCGGGTCAGGCTTTGCTCTCCTGCAGCAGCTGCTGGATCACCTGCTCCTGGCGGGCATAATCCCCTTCGCCGAAGGCGGTATAACGCAGCTGCCCGCGAGCGTCGAAAATGTAATGCGCCGGCCAGTACTGATTGCCGAAGGCGTTCCAGATGGCGTACTCATTATCCGCCACCACCGGGTAGGTTATCCGCCAGTCCTTCACCGCCTGGCGCAGCAGGGGCAACGAACGCTCCCAGGGATATTCCGGGGTATGAACGCCAATCACCACCAGGCCCGCCGCGCGGTATTTGTTCGCCCAGTCGCGCACGTAAGGCAGGGTATGCTGACAGTTGATACACTCCCGGGTCCAGAAATCCACCAGCACCACTTTGCCCTTCAGACGCTCCGGAGTTAACGCCGGGCTGTTGATCCATGCGCTGCCCCCCGCCAGAGAGGGCATCGCGCTGCTGGGCTGCGGCGCGGCGATCGGCTGGAGGCTGGTCTTTTGCTCCGGCTGCGGCAGACGGGCGGCCAGCCGCTGCTCCAGCGCCTGGCTCAGTCCACCAGCGCTCTGCAGATAGCGATCGCCGCCGCTGGCGATCAGCGCCACCGAGGCCAGCATTGCCCCCCCTGCCAACCGGCGCAGCCGTTCGCCGAACGCCTGTCCGCGACGCAATCTGGTGATCAACGCCGCCCCGCACCACCCCAGCATGAATAACATCAGCGCCCCGCCGCTGCCGTAGGCCAGCAGCAAGCCGCCGGTAGTCGCCTGCCCCGGATGCACAAAGCCCAGGCTAAGTATCGCCCCCAATACCGGCCCGGCGCACGGCGCCCACAGCAGGCCCACCGCCAGCCCGGCCAGCAGAGAACCGATCCAGCCGCGCTGGCGTGAACTGGCATCGTTAAGCTGATTCCCCAACGCTACCAGGGGTGAGGTCAGCCGTTGCGCGACGCGTTGCGAAAGCAGACTCAGCCCGACCAGGGCGAAGAACGCCAGCGCCAGACCGCGGCCTGCGAGGGTCAGATTCACCACCCAGCCGCTGGCGACCGTCACCAGCCAGGAGACAGCGCCGAACATCAGCGCCATTCCTGCCAGCATGATCGCCATCTGCCCCCGACGGCCCCGGACGCTGGCGAAAAGCAGCGGGATCACCGGCAGTGTACAGGGGCTCAGCAGGGTTAACATTCCGCCCAAAAATGCAATTAATATCGACATCGCCTTCTCCTCATTATGCCGTCGCTGCCGAGAGTGGCAGCCACGACATTACAGCAAGGCCATGTAAGGCGAATGTGTCGGGAAAGGGGGAGAATTGTCGGCTTAATTATCCGTCTTCCCCGGAGATACATCAGGATACAATCCCGCCGCGGCAAGGCGAACGCTGGCGTCCAGGCCGCCCTGCGGGCGGTTGGCCAGGCGCAGCGCGCTGTCCATCTGGCTGACCAGCTGCGCGGCGATCGCCAGTCCCAGACCGGTGCCGCCGGTATCGCGATTGCGTGAGTCCTCCAGGCGATAAAACGGCTGCAGCACCGCCTGTAGCGCGGCCTCCGGGATCCCCGGCCCCTCATCCAGTACATGGAGGGTGACATCCCCGGCGGCGTCGCGGGTCAGGGTTACCGTGACCGTGGTGCCGAATTTCAGCCCATTATCGATAAGGTTAGTCATCACCCGGCGCAGAGCCTGCGGCGGGATCCACACCACCCCGGCGGTCTCTTCGGGACAAAACTGGACCGGCCGGCCGACATCAGCATAATCGCAGACGATGGTGTCGAGAAACGCATCGAGATTCAGCCGCTGTCGCGCCTCCTCCAGCGGCTGCGAGGTGCGGGCGAAGGCGATGCCCTCCCGCACCAGACGGGTCATATTGTCGAGATCCTGCAGTAGCTTATCGCGCAGTTCCGGCTGGTCGGCCATCTCCACCCGCAGCTTCATTCGGGTTATCGGGGTTTGCAGATCGTGGGAGATGGCGGCAAGGATCCGCGCTCGCTCCTGCAGATGATCGTGGATGCGCGCCTGCATCGCGTTAAACGCGCGAGCGGCGCGACGCACCTCCTCCGGCCCCTGCTCGGCCATAGTTCCCGCCGTGTCGCTGGCCGGCTCCAGGGCATTTACCGCGTGGGTAAAGCGGGAGATGGGCAGCAATACCTGGCGAACCGCGTACCAGGCGCAGGCCAGCAGGAGGACAAACTGAGCGATCAGCACCACCGGCAGCCAGCGGGCGATGGCCGGTAGTTTCGGCCACAGGTCGAGGGTCAACGGCGCGCCGTCGTGAAGGGTAATATGGGCCTGAATATGCTGCCGCGGGCCGGGGATCGCCACAATACTTACCGGATACTGCGCGCTCAGCGCCTCCTGCAGGGAGCGCGCTGCGTCCCGGGCGCGCCAGCTGTCCGGGTAATCGCCGCGCTCCCCGGTGTCCAGCAGATAGCGATAATTGCCGCGCGCCAGCTTCGGCAGCCATTGTGGGCGCTCAGCGGCCGGCAGGCGGTCAAGGATCGCCACGCTGGTGGCGACATCGGAAGCCAGATTGCCCAGCATCACGCTGCGAGCGCTGCTCATACGCTCATAAAACAGCAGCGACAGGGTTAAGGTATTCGCCAGCAGCAGCGCCAGAAACAGCAGCGCCATCAGCCTCGACTGCAGCGAGGCGGGCCAGAACCTCATTCATGCCTCTCGCGAATGGAGACCGGTACCGACAGCACATAGCCTTCGCTGCGCACCGTTTTAATGTAGGCCGGCTCACGAGCATCCTCCCGTAGCCGCTGGCGCAGTCGGCTCACCAGCAGGTCAATTGACCGCTCAAACAGTTCCGCGTCGCGTCCCTGGGTCAGATTGAGCAGCTGATCGCGGTTCAGCACCCGCTGGGGATGGTCGAGAAACACCCGCAGCAGCCGATACTCCGCCCCGCTGAGGGCGACGATGGCGCCGCTGTCGTCCAGCAGATGACGGGCGGCGGTATCGAGCAGCCAGTCGCCAAAGACGATCAGCCTGCCCGCCTCGGTGATCTGCAGGTTGGGCGGCAGCGCCCGGGTGCGGCGTAAAATGGCTTTGATGCGCGCCAGCAGTTCGCGGGCCACAAAGGGCTTAATCAGATAATCGTCAGCCCCCATTTCCAGGCCGAGGATCCGGTCGCTGTCATCGGTGCGGGCGGTGAGCATCAGCACCGGGATATCCTGCTGCGGGTTGGCGCGCAGCTGGCGACAGAGCGTTAAGCCATCCTCGCCCGGCATCATAATATCCAGCACAATCAGGTCAATTTGATGGTTTTTGAGTACCGACCACATGGCTTTGCCGTTCGCCGCGCCGCTGGCGCGATATCCCGATTTTTCCAGATAGTCGACAATCAGTTCCCGGATGTCGCGGTCGTCGTCGACGACCAGGATGTGGTCAATACGCTCCAAAGGCTGCTCCTGCGGCAAAATAAACTCTTCACAAGCATAAGCCGTGTTGCCGGAAGCGCAACGTCGCGCCTCCGGCAAGGCGCGGGTTACAAACGATCGGCGTCCACCACCGCCTGCACAAACGCCGTCGGATCCTCCTGCGGCGGGTTATGGCCCACCGCTCCCGGCAGATCCCGGTGCTCATATTTACCGGTAAATTTGGCACGGTAGCTGGCGGGAGCCGGATGCGGCGCGCCGTTATTAGCCCCTTCCAGGGTGATGGTGGGCACGGTTATCGGCGGTAGCGCCGCCAGCCGTTGTTCATAGCCGGCATACTTCGCTTCCCCTTTCTCCAGCCCCAGGCGCCAGCGGTAGTTGCTGATGGTGATCGCCACATGGTCCGGGTTATCCAGCGCCCGGGCGGTTTTGGCAAAGGTCGCGTCGCTGAATTGCCACTGCGGCGACGCCTGATGCCAGATAAATTTCGCAAAGTCGTGGGTGTTTTGCCGGTAACCGGCCTCCCCACGCGGGGTGGCAAAATAGAATTGATACCACCACGACAGCTCAGCCTGCGGCGGCAGCGGTTATTCGCCAATCTGCTGACTGCTGATCAGATACCCGCTCACCGAGACCAGGGATTTCACCCGCTGCGGCCACAGCGCGGCGACGATATCCGCCGTGCGCGCGCCCCAGTCAAAACCGGCCAGATCCGCCTGCCTGATGTTAAGGGCGTCCATCAGACGGACAATATCGGCCGCCATCGCCGACGGCTGACCGTTACGCGGCGTGCTGGCGGAGAGGAAACGGGTCGTGCCGTAGCCACGCAGATACGGCACGATCACCCGGTAACCCTTCTGCACTAGAGCCGGCGCCACCTGGGCATAGCTCTGAATGTCGTAGGGCCAGCCGTGCAGCAGGATCACCGGCTGGCCGTCGCGTGGGCCGATATCCACGTAGCCAATATTCAGGTCGCCGGCGCGGATCTGCTGGATCTTGTCGAACGCCCCCGCGTCTTCAGCGGCGCAAACGGCGGCGGACCACAGGGTGGATAACCCCAGCGCCACGGCGCTGGTATAGCGGATCAGGGATAATCTGTTCATCGTTTTCTCACCTTTTATCGTCATCAAGAGAGTACGTGACCAGTAAAGCGGAAATTTGTATCCGCCATGTGCCCGACCGGGGCCATTTTTATCTCTTAATGTCAGCGCAGCACCGCGAGATACAGTGTGATACAAAGTCGAGGTTGGCAATTGTTGCGGGCATGTGAATTTATGCTTGCCCCGGGAGATAAATCCGTTACCGTGGCAGGCATTTTTCACCACTTAAGAACGCAGAAACCCGCTATGGCGATTTTTGATGGTCACAATGACCTGCTGCTGAATCTCTGGCTTCACCATCGCGAGGATCCGGTGAGCGCCTTCTTTGCCGGGATAGAGAACGGCCATCTCGACTATCCGCGCATGCTGCAAGGCGGATTTGCCGGCGGGCTATTCGCGCTATTCGTGCCACCGCAGGAATATATTGCCCGTATGACGCCGCAATACGCCAGCCAACGATGGGATCCGATCGATATCCTCTGGCAGCAACTGGCCATCCTGAAGCAACTTATCGTCCACTCCGCTGGACGCTTGAGATTGTGTCTGAGCGCGTCGGATATCGAACGCTGCCGCGAGGATAAGGTACTGGCGATGGTGGCGCATATTGAGGGTGCCGGAGGTTTTGATGGCGAGGGCCGCGACCTGCAGGCCTTTTATGCCGCCGGGGTCCGCAGCATTGGTCCGTTCTGGAATATTGCGAACCGCTTCGGCAGCGGCGTTAACGGTTCGTTTCCCGGTAGCCCGGACACTGGGCCTGGACTGACAGCGGCAGGTATCGATCTGATTAAGCAGGCCAATGCCTTGAAGATGCAGATTGACGTGTCTCATATGAATGAAAAAGCGTTCTGGGATACCGCCCATCACTCGACGTCACCGCTGGTGGCCACCCACTCCAATGCCCACGCCCTGTGCCCGCAGCCGCGTAATCTGACCGACCAGCAACTGCGGGCGATCCGCGACAGCGGCGGCGTGGTGGGCGTCAATTTCGGCAATGCTTTCCTGCGCGCCGACGGCCGGCGCGATAGCGACACGCCCTTAACCACCATTGTCCGGCATATCGACTATCTTATTAACATAATGGGTGAGGATCATGTGGCCCTTGGCTCGGATTTTGACGGCATCACCCTGCCGGACGAGCTGGGCGATGTGGCCGGCTTACCGCGGCTTATCAATACGTTGCGCGCTAGCGGCTATGATCAATTGATGCTGGATAAGCTGCTGTGGCGTAACTGGCTACGAGTATTAAAAAATGTTTGGCAACAATAGGTTATATTGTAAACATAAAGTTAATTCCTTACAGATTCCGGGTTGATCTCTCTCCCGGTGAAGCGCAATATGCGGCAGCCGTCACAGATCCACCATTATCCGTGAGGCCTGTAGTCATTTTTAAGAGGAACAAAACATGTGGAAGAAACCTGCTTTTATCGATTTACGTCTCGGTCTGGAAGTGACGCTGTACATTTCTAACCGTTAATCGCCCCGCCCGCCGTTCGCGCGGGCACCTTCATTCATTACCCGGTCCGTCTTCATGTTCATTAAAGTCCTCGGTTCCGCCGCCGGCGGCGGTTTCCCGCAATGGAACTGCAACTGCGCCAACTGTCAGGGTCTGCGCGATGGCACCATTCAGGCTGTCCCCCGCACCCAGTCGTCAATTATCGTCAGCGACAACGGTAAAGAGTGGGTGCTGTGCAACGCCTCGCCGGATATCAGCCAGCAGATTGCCCATACCCCCGAGTTAAATAAAGCCGGCGTACTGCGCGGAACGCATATCGGCGGCATTATTCTCACCGACAGCCAGATCGACCACACCACCGGGTTGCTGAGCCTGCGGGAAGGCTGCCCACATCAGGTCTGGTGCACCCCGGAGGTTCATGAGGATCTCTCCACCGGCTTCCCGGTGTTTACCATGCTGCAGCACTGGAACGGCGGCCTGGTGCATCATCCCATCGCTCCGCAGCAGCCTTTTACCGTTGACGCCTGTCCTGATTTGCAGTTTACCGCGGTGCCTATCGCCAGCAACGCGCCGCCCTATTCGCCGTATCGCGACCGGCCGCTGCCGGGTCATAACGTGGCGCTGTTTATCGAAAACCGCCGCAACGGGCAGACGCTGTTCTATGCCCCGGGGCTGGGTGAGCCGGATGAAACCCTTCTGCCGTGGCTGCAAAAAGCGGACTGTCTGCTGATCGATGGCACCGTCTGGCAGGATGACGAGCTGCAGGCCGCCGGCGTCGGGCGCAATACCGGCCGCGATATGGGCCACCTGGCGCTCGGCGACGAGCACGGGATGATGGCCCTGCTGGCCTCTCTGCCGGCAAAACGCAAAATTCTCATTCATATTAATAACACCAACCCGATCCTTAACGAGCAGTCTCCCCAGCGCCAGGCGCTAACGCAACAGGGGATCGAAGTGAGCTGGGACGGGATGGCAATCACCCTTCAGGATACCGCATGCTGATCACTGACACGCTGTCGCCGCAGGCCTTTGAAGAGGCTCTGCGGGCTAAAGGCGCCTTCTACCATATTCACCACCCTTACCACATCGCCATGCATAACGGCGACGCGACCCGCGAGCAAATTCAGGGTTGGGTGGCGAACCGGTTTTATTACCAGACCACTATTCCGCTGAAAGACGCGGCGATTATGGCCAACTGCCCGGATGCGCAGACCCGGCGCAAATGGGTGCAGCGGATCCTCGACCACGACGGCAGCCACGGCGAGGACGGCGGGATTGAAGCCTGGCTGCGGCTGGGGGAAGCGGTCGGTTTGAGCCGCGACGATCTGCTCAGCGAGCGTCACGTGCTGCCCGGCGTTCGCTTCGCGGTGGATGCCTATCTTAATTTCGCCCGTCGCGCCTGCTGGCAGGAGGCGGCCTGCAGCTCCCTGACCGAGCTGTTCGCCCCGCAGATCCATCAGTCGCGTCTCGACAGCTGGCCGCAGCACTATCCATGGATCAAAGAGGAAGGCTATTTTTACTTCCGCAGTCGTCTGAGCCAGGCCAATCGCGACGTTGAGCATGGTCTGGCGCTGGCGAAGGCCTACTGCGACAGCGCTGAAAAACAGAACCGGATGCTGGAGATCCTGCAGTTTAAGCTCGACATTCTGTGGTCGATGCTCGATGCCATGACCATGGCCTATGCCCTGCAGCGCCCGCCCTATCACACGGTCACCGACAAGGCGGCCTGGCACACGACCCGACTGGTGTAATCATGCAAAAAACGTCCATCGTTGCCTTTCGTCGCGGCTACCGACTGCAGTGGGAAGCCGCCCAGGAGAGCCATGTGATCCTCTATCCGGAGGGTATGGCCAAACTCAATGAGACCGCCGCGGCGATCCTCGAGCTGGTCGATGGCCGGCGCGACGTCGCGGCGATTATCGCCATGCTTAATGAACGTTTCCCGGAAGCCGGCGGCGTCGATGACGACGTCATCGAGTTCCTGCAGATCGCCTGTCAACAGAAGTGGATCACCTGCCGTGAGCCAGAGTAAACCCACCGTCAATCCGCCGCTGTGGCTGCTGGCAGAGCTGACCTACCGCTGCCCGCTGCAGTGTCCCTACTGTTCCAATCCGCTGGACTTCGCCCGGCAGGATAAGGAGCTGACCACCGAACAATGGATCGAGGTCTTTCGCCAGGCGCGGGCGATGGGCAGCGTTCAGCTGGGCTTTTCCGGCGGCGAGCCGCTGACCCGTAAAGATCTGCCGGAGCTGATCCGCGCCGCGCGCGACCTCGGGTTCTATACCAACCTGATCACCTCCGGGATAGGGCTGACGGAGAGCAAACTGGACGCCTTCAGCGAGGCCGGGCTGGACCATATCCAGATTAGCTTCCAGGCCAGCGATGAAGTGCTCAACGCCGCGCTGGCCGGCAACAAAAAAGCCTTCCAGCAGAAGCTGGCCATGGCCAAAGCAGTGAAAGCGCGCGACTACCCGATGGTGCTCAACTTCGTTCTCCACCGGCACAACATCGACCAGCTCGATAAAATTATCGAGCTGTGCATTGAGCTGGAAGCCGATGACGTTGAGCTGGCCACCTGCCAGTTCTACGGGTGGGCGTTTCTTAATCGCGAAGGGCTGCTGCCGACCCGGGAACAGATCGCCCGCGCCGAGCAGGTGGTCGCTGACTACCGGCAGAAAATGGCCGCCAGCGGCAACCTCACCAACCTGCTGTTCGTCACCCCGGACTATTACGAAGAGCGGCCGAAAGGCTGCATGGGCGGCTGGGGATCGATTTTCCTCAGCGTCACCCCGGAAGGCACCGCCCTGCCTTGCCACAGCGCGCGCCAGCTGCCGGTGGCGTTTCCGTCGGTGCTGGAGCAGAGTCTGGAATCGATCTGGTATGACTCATTCGGCTTCAATCGCTACCGCGGGTATGACTGGATGCCGGAGCCGTGCCGCTCCTGTGATGAAAAAGAGAAGGACTTCGGCGGCTGTCGCTGCCAGGCCTTTATGCTGACCGGCAGCGCCGATAACGCCGACCCGGTGTGCAGCAAATCTCCGCATCATCACAAAATCCTCGAGGCCCGGCGCGAAGCGGCCTGCAGCGACATAAAAGTCAGCCAGCTGCAGTTCCGCAACCGTACCCGCTCGCAGCTGATCTACCAAACCCGGGACCTGTAATGACGCTGGCGACCCGCACCGTCACTTTGCCGGGCGGCCTGCAGGCCACCCTGGTCCATCAGCCGCAGGCGGATCGCGCGGCTGCCCTGGCGCGGGTCGCCGCCGGCAGCCACCACGAACCGTCGCGCTTCCCTGGGCTGGCGCACCTGCTGGAACACCTGCTGTTTTACGGCGGAGAGCGCTACCAGGATGATGACCGACTGATGGGCTGGGTGCAGCGCCAGGGCGGAAGCGTGAATGCCACCACCCTGGCTCGCCATAGCGCGTTCTTTTTCGAGGTTGCCGCCGATGCTCTGGCTGATGGTGTCGCGCGTCTACAGGAGATGCTGCAGGCCCCGCTGCTGCTCAGGGAAGATATTCAGCGCGAAGTGGCGGTGATTGACGCCGAGTACCGCCTGATCCAGCAGCATGAGCCATCGCGCCGGGAAGCCGCGGTGCGCCACGCCGCCAGCGCGCCCGCGGCGTTTCGCCGCTTTCAGGTAGGCAGCGCCGACGCGCTGGCGGGCGATCTCGCTGCGCTGCAGGCCGCCTTAGGCGATTTTCACCGCACCCATTACGTCGCC
>NZ_JBPYUI010000002.1:166667-287820 GCF_051858335.1 Klebsiella sp. K47 | reverse complement strand
CGCACCCTTGGTAAGGGTGAGGTCCCCAGTTCGACTCTGGGTATCAGCACCACTTTTTAGGTTAAAGTTCGGCACGTTGTAAAGAATTTGCCTGGCGACAATAGCGCGGCGGTCCCACCTGACCCCATGCCGAACTCAGAAGTGAAACGTCGTAGCGCCGATGGTAGTGTGGGGTCTCCCCATGTGAGAGTAGGGAATCGCCAGGCATCAAATAAAGCAGAAGGCCCAGTCGAAAGACTGGGCCTTCTGCTTTTGTGTTATCTGTTATCTGTTGATAAACAGTCCTGCCACCAGGGGGAAACCCGTCAAAGTCGATTTGCTCGTAATGCAGCAAGGGACAGAGAGTTTATTTGCCCGGTTGTCATGTGGATGATGCGCAGAAGAGCAGATACAGGTTCGACGCTAGCCCCAGTATCTGCTGGTCGGGGGTGAATTAGCGGGTCAGAGCAACGATCCCTAACGTGAGGCCGGCTACCGCGGCCGCACCCCCGGCGATTGCGCCTGCGGTTTCCCAGTTGTCTTCTGTTGTGCCTTTCATACAGGTATTGGTATGGACTAAGCGGCCTTGCGAGTCATAAACCGGTACGCAGGGAGAGTCATGGGCACAGCCTGCCAGTAGAGAGGCCAGCAGCGCCACGATTAAATACTTTTTCATGATATTACCTCTGGATAATCCGCAGGGTTGTACTGAGAGCCAGTGCAGAACGGAATGGCTTATTTTATCACCGCGGATTGTCCGGCCCGGATGCCGAAATCATCTCAATATATGAGCCACGTAAATATCGTGAAGATAAGCAGGGGAATATGCAGAAAAGATGGAGAGAAAGATCGTCTCCCCGCGCTGCCGCATGCGATAGAGGTTGTCAGATAGCGGGAAGCTGAGCGGGTTGCTAATATGCCAGGCGAAAAAAAAGCGCCCGCAGGGGGCGCCTTTAAAACCAGGCCGCGTTATTCAGCGTGCCGGGTAAAACGTCGTCTGACGACCACAAAGAAGACCGGAACAAAGAAGATCGCCAGCAGTGTCGCGGTTAGCATCCCGCCCATGACGCCGGTACCTACCGCATTCTGCGCCCCGCTGCCGGCACCATGGCTAATCACCAGCGGCATGACTCCGAGAATAAAAGCCAGAGAGGTCATCAGAATGGGTCGCAGGCGCATCCGCGATGCCTCCAGGGTTGCTTCAATGATCCCTTTCCCCTCTTTCTCCATCAGATCCTTGGCGAATTCGACGATCAGGATCGCGTTCTTCGCCGACAAACCGATCGTGGTCAGAAGGCCTACCTGGAAGTAAACGTCATTATTCAGCCCACGCAGCGTGGCGGCTAACAGCGCGCCGATCACCCCCAGCGGAACCACTAACATGACTGAGAAGGGAATCGACCAGCTCTCATACAGCGCCGCCAGACACAGGAATACGACGATCAGCGAGATGGCATAGAGCGCAGGCGCCTGGTTGCCGGAGAGCCGTTCCTGGTAAGACATCCCGGTCCAGTCATAACCGATGCCGCTCGGCAGTTTACTGGCCAGCGTTTCCATCAGCGCCATGGCTTCCCCGGTACTTTTGCCTGGCGAAGCTTCACCGAGGATCTCCATAGATGGCAACCCGTTGTAGCGCTCCAGGCGCGGCGAGCCATATATCCAGCGTGAAGTGACAAAGGCGGAGAACGGCACCATTTCGCCGTTGGCGCTACGAACATACATGTTGTTAATGTCGCTCGGCAGCATACGGAAGTGGGCATCAGCCTGAACGTACACTTTTTTCACGCGGCCGCGGTCAATAAAGTCATTGACGTAGTATCCGCCCAGCGCGGCTGATATCGTTTCATTGATATCGGAGAGCGATACGCCCAGCGCCTGCGCTTTTTCCTGATCGACATCCAGTTTGAACTGAGGGGTATCTTCCAGCCCATTAGGGCGTACCCGAACCAGCTGATCCGGATGCTGTTTCACCATGCCCAGCAGTTGATTGCGCGCCTGGGTCAGAGCGGTATGACCGAGTCCGCCCTGGTCGATCAGTTCAAAGTCGAAGCCGGTGGCGGTACCCAGCTCAATAATGGCTGGCATGTTGAACGGGAAAACCATGGCGTCTTTGATCTGGCTAAAGGCTACGGTGGCCCGCTTGATGATGGACTCCACGCTGTTTTTATCGCCGCTGCGTGCTTCCCAGGGCTTCAGGCTGACAAACGCCATACTGGAGTTTTGTCCCTGGCCGCTGAAGCTGAAGCCGTTAACGGTAAAGACGCTTTCGACGTTGGCCTTCTCGTTATGCAGGTAGTAGTCTGTCACCGTATCTAGGACCTTCTGCGTGCGCTCCTGGGTAGCACCGGACGGTAGCTGGATCATGGTCAGGAAGACGCCCTGGTCTTCGTCGGGCAGAAAGGACGTGGGCAAGCGCATGAACAGCACGGCCATCCCCACGACGATCAGCAGGTAGATCACCAGATAACGGCCAGTTCCACGTAAAATACCGCTGACGCTGTTGGTATAGTGGTTAACGCTCTGGTCGAAGCGGGCGTTAAACCAGCCGAAAAATCCTTTTTTCTCATGGTGTTCAGCTGAGGCTGGCTTCAACAACGTGGCGCAGAGCGCCGGAGTCAGTACCAGCGCAACCAGCACGGAGAGCGCCATGGCGGAGACGATGGTGATTGAAAACTGACGATAAATCGCGCCGGTTGAGCCGCCGAAAAAGGCCATCGGGACAAATACTGCGGAGAGCACCATGGCGATACCCACCAGCGCTCCCTGGATCTGCGACATAGATTTTTCCGTCGCTTCTTTTGGCGAGAGCTTCTCCTCAACCATCACACGTTCGACGTTTTCCACTACTACGATAGCGTCATCGACCAGCAGACCTATCGCCAACACCATGCCAAACATTGTCAGCGTGTTGATGGAGTAGCCAAACATCGACAATACCGCGAAGGTTCCCAACAGCACCACGGGTACGGCAATGGTTGGAATGAGCGTTGCGCGCATGTTCTGCAGGAACAGATACATGACAAGAAAGACGAGAATAATTGCTTCAAAAAGCGTTTTGACCACTTCGTGAATGGAGATTTTGACGAAAGGGGTCGTATCATACGGATAAACCACCTTCATCCCCTGAGGGAAGTAGGGCTGCAGCTCGGCCAGCTTCGCTTTAATCGCGGTGGCGGTATCCAGGGCGTTGGCGCCGGTCGCAAGCTTAATACCCAGACCAGAGGCAGGTTTACCGTTAATTCTGGCGACAACGTTATAGTTCTCTCCCCCCAGCTCAATGCGGGCGACGTCTTTCAGATGGACGACAGAGCCATCGGCATTGACCCGCAGCGTGACCTTGCCAAACTCCTGCGGATCTTTGAGCCGCGTCTGAGCGATGATTGACGCGTTCAACTGCTGGCCTTTCAGCGCTGGCGTACCGCCGAGCTGACCCGCGGCGATCTGATCGTTCTGGACCTGCAGCGCATTGATGACGTCCACCGGCGTCAGGTTGTATTTATTCAGCAGGTTGCCATCCAGCCAGACGCGCATGGCGTATTGCGCGCCGAACAGCTGCACATCGCCCACGCCGTTGAGGCGGCTAATAGGATCTTTGACATTGGAGGCGACATAGTCAGAGATATCGTCCTGGGTGGTGGTCGGGTTATCAGAGATAAAGCCGGCGACCAACAGGAAGCTGCTACTGGATTTCTCGACGCTAATCCCCTGCTGCTGTACTTCCTGGGGCAGCAGCGGCGTGGCCAGCTGCAGTTTGTTTTGCACCTGAACCTGGGCAATATCGGGATCGGTACCCGATTTAAAGGTGAGCGTAATGGTTACCGAACCGGCAGAGTCGCTGGTCGACGACATATACATCAGATTGTCGATGCCGTTCATGTTCTGCTCGATAACCTGGGTGACCGTATCCTGCACGGTCTGGGCATCTGCACCGGGGTAGGTGGCGGAGATCGCTACCGCAGGAGGGGCGATTGTCGGGTACTGAGCTATCGGCAGCTGCAGAATGGCCAGGCCGCCGGCAATCATCATAATGATGGCCAGCACCCAGGCGAAGACCGGTCGATGAATAAAAAACTTAGACATGGCTGGGTATCCTTATTGCACGGCCGGCGCCGTACGCTCCGCTTCCGCTTTGACAGTGACGCCTGGACGGACTTTCTGTAAGCCGCTGACAATCACTTTATCGCCCGGTTTCAGCCCACTGGTGATAAGCCACTTATCGCCAACGGCCTGAGTCGCGACCACTTCCCGGGTTTCAACCTGGTTTTTGTCATTCAACAGCATCACGGAGGCATCACCACGCGGCGTGCGGGTCACCCCTTGCTGCGGTACCAGGATAGCCTGCGGATCGACGCCTTCGTCTATGCGGGCGCGGACGAACATCCCTGGCAGCAGGACATGCTGCGGGTTAGGGAAGATAGCGCGCAGAGTAATTGAACCCGTACTTTCATCAACAGTGACGTCAGAAAACTGCAGTGAACCTTTGAGCGGATAGGCCTGGCCGTTCTCCATGACCAGCTCAACGCTTTTAGTATCACCGCCGCGCTGCAGGCTTTCCTGCTTAAGGCGCATGAAGTCATTACTGGACTCCGTCACGTCAACATAGATGGGATCGAGCTGCTGGACGGTAGCCAGGGCATCCGACTGGCCGTTGGTGACCAGCGCCCCTTCGGTGACGCTCGATTTACCGATGCGCCCGCTAATGGGGGAGGTTACTTTGGTGTAGGCCAGGTTGATACGGGCCGTTTCTACGGCAGCTTTGGTGGCGATGACATCGGCATCGGCCTGGCGGGCGGTGGCCACTGCCTGATCGTATTCCTGCTGGCTGATATATTTAGTACCCAGCAGTGGAACGTAGCGTTTCACCGTCAAATGGGCGATAGCGGCCGCGGCTTCGGCTTTGGCCTCATCGCCTTTGGCGCTGTTCCACGCCGCCTGGTAGGTCGCCGGATCGATCTGATAGAGCGACTGGCCTGCTTCGACATCACTTCCTTCAACAAAGTTACGCTTCAGGATGATACCGCTCACCTGGGGGCGGACTTCCGCTACGCGAAAAGCAGAGGTTCGGCCCGGCAGTTCGGTGGTGACTGATAGCGGCGCGTTGTTCACGACATGGACCGTCACCTGCGGCGCCTGCGCATGGGGTTGCTGGTTGTCAGAATTATCGCAACCGGTTAGCAATAAGGCCGAGATAATTAAACCGGATAAAAGTGTCACTCTGGCGTGAGTCGTCATGGCGGTTCCTTATAGATTACGTACCCAATCAGGCGGCGAATCTGTGAAAGAAAGAGGGAATCAAAAAGCAGTTTGCCATCCTACAAATAAACGACGTTGGATGTAAGAGATACTTATTTTTAAGCAATCAGCAAGGCACGCAAAAACAAAAAAATGGTCACTGTAGTATTGCGATTTATCGCAATTGTAAAAGTTGATAAATAGACATTGTTTCAGTGAATGTATTTTCCGGTGATATTCACTTGAATAATTAATTCTCTTTTCGCATCAGGATTAACTTGTCTGCATTTTTGCTAAATAATACTTCATGGCAAATGCTAGATTAATTCTAATTAAGAATATCCTATATTATCTGCTTATCGGGAAGTGGGGCCTTGTATGGCAAGAAAAACAAAAGAAGAGGCGCAGCGCACGCGGCAGCTCCTGATTGAGTCCGCAATCCAGCAGTTCGCCCTGCGCGGAGTAACCAACACCACCCTGACGGATATCGCCGATGCGGCGGGAGTGACTCGCGGCGCGGTGTACTGGCATTTTGCCAGTAAGACGGAGCTGTTTAATGAAATGTGGCAGCAGCAGCCGCCGCTTAGAGATTTGATTCAGCCCAGTCAGGCCATAGAGTACGAACAGGAGCCGTTAAATGCTTTACGCGAGCGGTTTATTGCAGGCCTGCGCTATATTGCTGCGAATCCTCGACAGCGCGCTCTGATGCAAATTCTTTATCAGCGCTGTGAGTTTTCCAGTGATATGCTTTCGGAATACGAAATTCGCCAACGTATTGGTTTTAATTATTCACTCATTGGCGGCATCCTGCAGTGCTGCGTGCGTAACAATATATTGCCAGCCGAAACAAACATTGAGATGATATTAATTGTTTTACACAGTGCTTTTTCCGGGCTGATTAAAAACTGGCTGCTCGATCCGCAACGCTTCGATCTTTATCAGCAGGCGCCTGCGCTGGTGGATAATATAATGGCGGTGGTCTGTGCTGCGCGTTTATCGGGAGGGCCTGCGCTACGGCTGGTGAATCAGTAATGAGTTCTGTTGGCGCAGATAATAAAAAAGGCGCTTCCCCATGCCGAAGAGCGCCTTTTATATCAAGCAAGCAACTGACTAGTATCAGTTCATGCCGTATTTTTTCAGTTTTTTACGCAGCGTACCGCGGTTGATGCCCATCATCAGAGCAGCGCGGGTCTGGTTACCACGGGTGTATTGCATCACCATGTCCAACAGGGGCTGTTCAACTTCAGCCAGTACCAGCTCATACAGGTCATTCACATCCTGACCGTTCAGTTGAGCAAAATAGTTCTTCAGTGCCTGTTTAACCGAGTCACGCAGGGGCTTTTGAGTTACCTGATCCTGAGAGTTAACGGTAGAAACGGTCAGTACGTCAGAATTTACGCGTTGTTCGAACATAGTTCTGTCAGCTCTTTATTTCTATTACGCAAAATTTTCGAAGTATGCCTCCAACGCCTCCAGCTGTTCGCTGGCATCCTCAATGGCGTTGAATGTGCGCCGAAACTGGTCATCTGGAGCATGTTCCTGAAGATACCAGGAGACGTGTTTACGCGCGATTCGGTACCCTTTTGCCTGACCATAAAAGTCATGCAACTCCCGAACGTGCGCACAAAGCAAGCGCTTCACCTCTGCCAGCGGCAGCGGGGGCAGCAGCTCTCCAGTGTCCAGATAATGCTGGATTTCCCGAAAGATCCAGGGTCTTCCCTGAGCTGCACGGCCTATCATCAGGGCATCAGCCCCTGTATAGTCGAGCACAGCTCTGGCTTTAAGCGGGTCAGTAATGTCGCCATTCGCGATAATCGGAATGGAAACTTTCTGCTTAACTGCCCGAATACTGTCGTACTCAGCGTCTCCGTTAAACAAGCAGGCGCGGGTGCGTCCGTGAATAGTCAGAGCCTGAATGCCACACTCTTCGGCCAGTTGGGCAATCTCTACGCAGTTACGGTGTTCCGGTTCCCAACCGGTGCGAATCTTGAGAGTCACAGGAACGTCCACCGCGTTAACGACCGCCGTCAGGATCGACTTCACCTGGTCGGGGTACTGCAAGAGGGCTGAACCTGCAAGCTTGCGATTCACCTTTTTCGCCGGGCATCCCATATTGATATCAATAATCTGGGCGCCGCTTTCCACGTTAATCCGCGCGGCGGCAGCCATCTCTTCCGGCACGCTACCGGCGATTTGCACGGTACGAATACCGGGCTCATCGATATGCACCATCCGTAAACGGGACTTGTCGCTCTCCCACACCTGTGGGTTAGAAGACATCATCTCGGAAACGGTTAAACCCGCTCCCATCTCGTAGCACAGCGTCCGGAATGGTCTGTCAGTAATGCCAGCCATGGGCGCTGCGATCAGGCGATTTCTGAGCTGGTGGTGTCCGATGCGCATGAGTTAAGAAATGACCATACTGTGACTGCAAGGCGGCGTATATTACGCATTTTTTGCACGAGATGAAAGGCCAAACTTTGAGCAATCCTCTGTTGCAGATCAATGAATCCGGGACTAGCGTAAAAGGGATGAATAAATACTTATATTAATCATTGATTTAATGGATGATGGATAATTTGTGTCCATTTATAAAATCATAAAACTTCTCGATTTTTCTTGGATAGACTGGCCGCATGGCGATATAAAACGCTGTTTTTGTAGCCAAAAAAGTGCTCTGTAGTGCGATCTGCCTCTCATTTCCTGGCATTATTTGGTGGCTACTGGAAACAAAAATGCGGCCCGTAGGCCGCATCGCGCTTAGTTTTTCCGGCCGGTAATCCGGCACCACTCTTCCTTCTCGACCACCGGGTCAAGGGCGAAGAGATCGGCATAGGCTTCACAGACGCTCTCCGCCTGGCTGGCAAGGATGCCGGAAAGCCCAAGCAAACCGCCTGAAACGGGCAGGACGCTGATTAATGGCGCCAGCTCACGCAGCGGGCCTGCCAGGATATTCGCGACCACCACGTCGGCTTTCATCGACTCCGGTTGGTCCTGAGGAAGATAGAGCTCCAGGCGTTCAGAAACGCCGTTACGCTGCGCGTTATCACGACTGGCCTGAATAGCCTGCGGGTCGATATCAATCCCGATTGCTTTTGCCGCCCCCAGCTTCAGTGCGGCAATCGCCAGGATGCCGGAGCCGCAGCCGAAATCAATCACCGTTTTTCCGTTGAGGTCGAGCCCATCCAGCCACTGCAGGCACAGGGATGTCGTCGGATGCGTACCGGTGCCAAAGGCCAGACCCGGATCGAGCATCACGTTGACGGCATTTTCATCCGGAACATCGCGCCAGCTTGGGCAGATCCATAGCCGCTCCCCGAAGCGCATGGGGTGGAAGTTATCCATCCATTCCCGTTCCCAGTCTTTATCTTCCAGCTGCTCGATCTTATGCGCGAACCCGGCGCCCAGCAGCGGATGCTGCTCCAGTTGGGCAACGACCGCTTTCATATCGGTTTCAGCATCGAACAGGCCGATTACGTCGGTATCCCCCCACAGGCGGGTTTCCCCGGGCAATGGCTCAAATACCGGCGTATCGTGCGTATCCTGGAAGGTGATCGAGACCGATCCGGCCTCCATCAGCGCATCGCTAAGATCTTCAGCGTTCGCGCCGGTGGTATTTAGTTTCAGTTGGATCCATGGCATAGCAAAACTCTTTATTTATCAGTAGTCAAAATGGGGGGCTGTGGGGCGGGACGACCGAAACGGTTCCCCGCCACAAACGCCAGCAAACTCAGCAGCAGCGCGGGAACGATCGGGTGAAAGCCCAGAAACTGCACTTTCAGCGTGGCCAGTACGGCATACAGGACGCCGCCTACGATCATCGCGCTCAGCGCGCCAGCCGCGTTGGCGCGTTCCCAGTAAAGGCCCAGCACCAGCGGCCACAGGAAGACGGCTTCCAGGCCGCCGAAGGCCAGCAGGTTCAGCCAGATTATCATCTCCGGCGGCCGCCAGGCCGCGAGCAGCAACAAGACCCCCAGCAGGAGCGTGATGCTGGCGGACATGCGTTTAAGCCGCTTTTCGTTAGTCGCTTGATCCGGCCGCCAGTTCAGGTACAGATCTTTGATGATCGTAGCGGAACTTTGCAGAAGTTGGGCATTGATCGTCGACATAATCGCCGCCATCGGCGCGGCAAGGAAGATCCCGGCGGCAAAGGGCGGAAGCACTTTAACCATCAGCGTCGGGATCACCAGATCCGGCACGGTTAAATCGGGGATCACCGCCCGGCCTAATGCCCCAGCCAGATGCATGCCAAACATCAGGATCGCCACCACGATGGTGCCGATAATAATGCCGCGATGCACGGCTTTGCTGTCTTTGTAGGAGATACAGCGCACTGCGGTATGTGGCAGACCAATAACGCCGAAGCAGACCAGCACCCAAAACGAGGCCATAAAGGTTGGCGAGAGGATATCCTCCGCGCCCTGCGGGGACACCAGCTTGACGTCGATCGACTGCAGCGTCTCTACCGCATGGCCAACCCCCCCGGCGGCGTGGATCACGCCTACCAGCAGCACGATCGTGCCGATCAGCATTACCATGCCCTGCATCGTGTCGTTGAGCACGCTGGCGCGAAAGCCGCCATAGGCGGTATACAGCGCGATGCTGACCCCGAAGATCAGCAGGCCGGTATCGTAAGGAATACCGGCAGCCGTCTCCAGCAGGCGGGCGCCGCCGATAAACTGGACGGTCATGGCGCCGACAAAGGCCACCAGCAGACTCAGGCTGGCCAGCCAGACCAGCAGGCGGCTCTGATAGCGCGCAAACAGCATGTCATTGAGGGTGACAGCATTATAGCGACGCGCAAGGATGGCGAATTTTTTCCCCAGCACGCCCAGCGACAGCCAGATGGCGGGGAGCTGGATCATCGCCAGCAGCACCCAGCCCAGGCCGTATTTATAGGCGGCGCCGGGTCCGCCGATAAATGAGCTGGCGCTGATATAGGTGGCAGTTAGCGTCATGGCCAGCACGAAGCCGCCCATCGAGCGGCTGCCGAGAAAGTACTCATTAAGAAAGCTACCTGAGGCGCGTTTTCTCATGGCGTAGAGGGATAAACCGAACACCACCACCAGGTAGGCGATCAGGGGAATAATGACCTCAAACTGCATCATCGTCCTCCAGAGAAATATCGCGGAAAATCAGTTTGACCATCGCCCAGCACAGCAGAATGAACAGCAGCGGTACCAGCAGGCAGGCCATTTCAAACCAGTGTGGCAGGCCGGTAAAGCCAATAGCCACCCCCGGCAGATAGGCGGCGGCCAGCCAGGCGGCAAGGTAGAGAAGGGTCAGCCACAGCGCCCAGCGCGCTTCTTTGTGGGCCTGAACAAAGCGTTTGTCCATTTTTTGTCCCTTGAGGATGAAGAAAGCGGGGATTGTACCGCATGGTATAGATGAGGAGAGAGAAAAAGAAAAAAGGCCGGTTTACCCGGCCTTTTGCTGAGAGAGCAGAATTATTTTTCCTGCAAGCCGAGTTTTTTCTCCAGATAGTGGATATTGGTGCCACCATGCTGGAAATTCTCGTCGCTCATAATGCGCATCTGCAGATCGACGTTGGTTTTGATGCCATCGATGATCAGCTCCTGCAGCGCATTCTTCATGCGGGCAATCGCCACGTCACGGCTTTCGCCGTAGCAGATCAGTTTACCGATCATGGAGTCATAGTACGGCGGTACGGTGTAACCGGCGTAAATATGTGACTCCCAGCGTACGCCAAAGCCACCCGGCGCGTGGAAACGGGTGATTTTGCCCGGGCTCGGCAGGAAGGTGTTCGGGTCTTCGGCGTTGATACGGCATTCCACCGCATGGCCGCGAACCACCACTTCATCCTGCTTGATAGACAGCGGCTGGCCGGCTGCGATACGCAGCTGCTCTTTGATCAGGTCAACGCCGGTGATCATTTCAGTTACCGGATGCTCTACCTGGATACGGGTGTTCATTTCAATGAAGTAGAACTCGCCGTTTTCGAACAGGAACTCAAAGGTACCCGCCCCGCGGTAGCCGATATCCACACAGGCTTTCGCGCAACGCTCGCCGATGTAGCGACGCAGTTCCGGGGTGATGCCCGGCGCCGGCGCTTCTTCGACCACTTTCTGATGACGGCGCTGCATGGAGCAGTCGCGTTCAGCCAGATAGATAGCGTTACCCTGACCATCCGCCAGCACCTGAATTTCAATGTGGCGTGGGTTTTCCAGGTATTTCTCCATGTAGACCATGTCGTTGTTGAAAGCCGCTTTGGCTTCCGCTTTGGTCATGGAGATGGACTGTGCCAGTTCAGCGTCGCTACGTACAACGCGCATACCGCGACCGCCGCCGCCGCCGGAGGCTTTGATGATCACCGGATAGCCGATGCGTTTGGCATGCGCGCGGTTAGCGTCCATGTCGTCGGTCAGCGGGCCGTCAGAACCCGGAACGGTCGGGACGCCGGCTTTCTTCATGGCGGTGATCGCGGACACTTTGTCGCCCATCAGGCGGATAGTGTCGGCTTTCGGGCCGATGAAGATAAAGCCGGAACGCTCAACCTGCTCAGCAAAATTAGCGTTCTCAGAGAGGAAGCCATAACCCGGGTGAATCGCTACCGCGCCAGTGATCTCAGCGGCGCTGATAATGGCCGGAATGTTCAGATAGCTTTTTACGGACGGAGCCGGACCGATGCAGACCGTCTCATCCGCTAACAATACGTGTTTTAGATCGCGATCCGCAGTGGAGTGCACAGCGACAGTCTTGATGCCCAGTTCTTTACAGGCACGCAGGATGCGCAGTGCGATCTCGCCACGGTTAGCGATGACAATTTTATCCAGCATGTTCGCCTCGTTACTCGATAACTACCAGCGGCTCGTCGAATTCTACCGGTTGGCCGCTTTCGATCAGAATGGCTTTCACCACGCCGGCTTTGTCGGCTTCGATCTGGTTCATCATTTTCATCGCTTCGACGATGCACAGGGTGTCGCCCACGTTAACTTTCTGGCCAACTTCCACAAACGCTTTCGCGTCCGGGCTCGGCGTACGATAGAAAGTACCAACCATCGGGGAACGTACGATGTGACCACTGATTTCCGCTTTCGCCGGCGCTTCAGCCGCAGCAGCTGGTGCGGCAGTCGCGGCGGCAGGCGCCTGAGGCTGCATCATCGGCGCAGCATAAGCCTGCTGCATAACCGGATAGCTTGCGGCCGGTGCAGAGCGGCTGATGCGAACAGACTCTTCGCCTTCAGAAATTTCCAGTTCGGAGATACCTGATTCTTCAACCAGCTCGATCAGTTTTTTAATCTTACGAATATCCATGAGTGGGTTCCGTACTCTTTGTTTAGTGTGATTGTGACAGGCGTTTTACCGCCGTCTGTAAAGCGTATGAATAACCATCCGCCCCCAGCCCGCAAATGACGCCAGCGGCGACATCTGACAGATACGAGTGCTGGCGGAAGGGTTCGCGTGCATGCACATTGCTCAGGTGAATCTCGATAAACGGGATGTTCACGGCGAGCAAAGCGTCACGGATTGCTACGCTGGTATGCGTGAACGCGGCCGGATTAATCAGGATATAGTCCACGTTGTCTTTAGCCTGATGAATTCGGTCGATTAACGCATGCTCCGCGTTGGACTGCAGGTGATCCAGACTCACATTCAGCGCCGCCGCTTCAGATGTTAAACGGTTAACAATTTCAGCCAGCGTGAGAGGGCCATACTTCTCAGGCTCGCGGGTACCGAGCATGTTAATGTTTGGACCATTCAAAAGCAAAATGTGAAACTTCACTGCCATTGTGTGGCGATCTCCTGCCATTTTCGGGTAAAAAACAACATATACCTTCAATGCGCCCTTGTCACCTTTTCAGGGTCAGAAAACCCCGTCAGGAAAACCAAAGTCGCACATTATAACGATTTCGTAGCAATTGGCAGCTAAATACTGGTCTTATCAGGGAAGATTATCAACCGCTATCTGAAAAAGAGTCGCGGTTGATAAAGGATCTGCGGGAAACTGCACATTACCGGATTGAGCGCCACCACTGGCGGAACTTCTTGTAACGCCATGTCAATAGCCCCGCTGCCAGCAGGGCATATATAACGGGCTGCGGCGAGACGATCTTCACTGACCACAGGTAGTGTATCGGCGCGAGGATCGCCACCAGATAGACGAAGTTGTGTAAAAGTTGCCAGCGACGCCCCAGTTTTCGCTGCATCGCTTGCGTGGAGGTCACCGCCAGCGCCAGCAGAATCGCCCAGCTGATCATGCCCAATGTCAGATAGGGGCGGGTGATAATCTCCGAGCCCAGCAGCGCCAGATTGTTAATGCCCAGCTCCAGTAGGGTATAGCTGGTCAGGTGCAGCGTCGCCCAGGCAAAACACCATAAACCTAACAGGCGACGAACGCGAATCAATAATGGCTGCTTCGCATAGCGCGCCAGCGGAGAGACCAGCAGCGTCGCCAGCAGAAACTTAAGCGCCATTCTGCCGGTAAAGTGCTGGATATCCTTGGCTGGATCGGCGCTAAAGTAGCCCTGGTGCCCGGCCCAGAATAACCAGACCAGCGGCAAAAACCCCGCAAGGTGAAGTAAAACCTTCAGCCAGACGATCTGTTTGACGGTGAAACGCACTAGAAGTTCTCCCGCAGATTCATGCCGCGATACAGCGACGCCACTTCGTCGGCATAGCCATTAAACAGCAACGTCGGTTGACGCTTCACATCGAGCACGCCGCCGGCGCCGATAAACCGCTCGCTAGCCTGCGACCAGCGGGGGTGATCGACGTGCGGATTGACGTTGGCGAAGAAGCCGTATTCGTCCGGCGCCGCCAGGTTCCAGGTGGTTGGCGGCCGCTCGCGGGTCAGCTCGATACTAACAATGGATTTTATGCCTTTAAAACCGTACTTCCACGGCACGGTCAGGCGGACCGGCGCGCCGTTTTGCGGCGGCAGCGCTTTGCCATACACCCCAACGGTGAGTAGCGTCAGCGGGTGCATCGCTTCATCCAGCCGTAGCCCCTCCACGTAAGGGTAAGCGAGCCCCCCGCCGATAAACCGGTCTTTCTGGCCGGGCATTTGATCCGGAGCATAGAGGGTTTTGAAGGCCACATAGCGCGCGCTGCTGGTGGGCTCCACCAGCGCCAGCAGTTTATGCAGCGGGAAGCCGACCCAGGGGACCACCATCGACCAGGCTTCCACACAGCGCATACGATAAATACGCTCTTCCAGCGGGAAGTGTTTGGTCAGATCGTCATGGTCAAGGGTCAGAGGTTTCGCCACTTCGCCACCGATGGTGAGCGTCCAGGGATCGGTGCGCAGGCTACCCGCGTTCGCCGCCGGATCGGCTTTATCGAGGCCGAATTCATAAAAATTATTGTAACCGGCGACCTTATCTTCCGGGGTAAGCGTCAGATTAGCCTGCCACTCGGCGGGTTTAGCAAACTCCAGGGCCTTGCCCGCCGGGGCCGGCGGGCGGTCATTTCCTTTAAACCAGTCCAGCAGATCGGCCTGCGCGGCGGCGGGAAGCGAAAGCGCCGTCGCGCTGATACCCAGCATTTTCAGCACCTGGCGCCGCTTGAGCATAAAAACGGATTCGGCCGTGACGTCGGCTTCCGTCAGTTTTTTTCTTTTCATGGTGTCCTCCGTCATGCGTTTTCCTAAGCATGACGGAGACGGCGATGAATGGCGAATATGTCACGAAAAATTGCACATTAGGATGAGGAGCCGCCGCCGAAGCAGAGGCGCGGTCGTCCAGGAATCATCGGAAAGTGGCGCAAGATGTTTCCTTTGCCGCGCATGACCCGGCATCTTTAGCAGGGAAAAGAGGGCGGCAAGCAGGCCAAACGGTAAACCGGTAATAATTTGCGTCGCTGGCGCGGGTTTGCCATCCTGCGTCTAAAATTAAAGCGCTTCTGGCGCAGGCCGCAGGCGGGCGACGATTGGCAAATTTTTTCTGCAAACTATACTCGCTATCGGCATACTTTTACCGATAATACGCATTCCATTGCCAGACTCGCCATCTTTGATAGTATGCGTCGCGCTTTAAAAGGTTAATGCTTGCGGCAAGGCGCGCGCCGGCACGGGAGCCTGATGGTTCATCGGGTAGTCATTCACTCGCGGAGTTAACACAGGGATGCGATTAACGACGAAGTTCTCAGCCTTTATTACGCTGCTAACTAGCCTGACCATCTTTGTCACGCTGATTGGCGCTTCGCTGAGTTTTTATAACGGCATTGAGAACAAGGTCGAAAACCGCGTTCAGGCGGTGGCGACCATGCTGGATAACCGGCTCATCACCACCTCTTTCGATAAGCTTGAACCGCAGTTGGATGAGCTGATGACGCCGATCGAGATCGTGCATATCGATTTCATGCTCAACGGCAAACCGCTCTACAGCCATTCCCGACCCGATAGCTATCGCCCGCTCGGCAGCCATGAGCAATTCCGTGAGATCACGGTTCCGTCGCTTAAACATCCTGGCATTACGCTGCATCTGGTCTACGTTGACCCGATGGTGAACTATTTCCGTTCGCTGTCGATCACTGCCCCGCTGTCGATCTCCATTGGCTTCATGGTGGTAATTATTTTCTTCGCCGTCCGCTGGATCCGCCGCCAGCTGGCCGGCCAGGAGCTGCTGGAGGTGCGTTCCACGCGTATCCTGAGCGGCGAGCGCGGGCCGCAGGTGCGCGGGTCGGTCTATGAATGGCCGGCTAGCACCAGTAGCGCGCTGGATATGCTGCTGTCGGAGCTGCAGTTCGCCAGCGATCAGCGCAGCCGGATGGATACGCTTATTCGCTCCTACGCGGCGCAGGATTCGAAAACCGGACTGAATAACCGCCTGTTTTTTGACAATCAGCTGGCCACGCTGCTGGAAGACCAGGAGAAGGTGGGAGCCTACGGCATCGTGATGATGATCCGTCTGCCGGAGTTTGATCTGCTACGGGACAACTGGGGACGGGCGGCGGCCGAAGAACATTACTTTACGCTTATCAACCTGCTCTCTACCTTTATTATGCGTTACCCCGGCGCGCTGTTGGCGCGCTATCACCGTAGCGACTTCGCCGTGCTGCTGCCGCACCGTACGTTGAAAGAGGCGGATAGTATCGCCGGCCTGTTGCTGAAGGCGATGGATGCGCTGCCTCCAACGCGTATCCTCGATCGCGACGATATGATGCATATCGGCATCTGTTCGTTCCGCAGCGGGCAATCGGCGGCGCAGGTGATGGAACATGCGGAAGCGGCGACGCGCAACGCGGTGCTGCAGGGCAGCAACAGCTGGTCGGTCTATGATGACACCCTTCCGGAGAAAGGTCGCGGCAACGTTCGCTGGCGAACGCTGATCGAACAGATGCTGAGCCGCGGCGGGCCGCGGTTGTACCAAAAACCAGCTGTCACCCGCGACGGGCGGGTACATCATCGTGAACTGATGTCGCGGATGTACGACGGTAAAGAAGAGGTGATTGCAGCGGAATACATGCCGATGGTGCTGCAGTTTGGCCTGGCGGAGGAGTATGACCGCCTGCAGGTAACGCGCCTGCTGCCGTTTTTAGGCTTCTGGCCCGAGGAGAATCTGGCGCTCCAACTGTCGGTGGAGTCGCTGATCCGTCCGCGTTTCCAGCGCTGGCTGCGCGATGCCTTGATGCAGTGTGAAAAATCGCAGCGTCAGCGGATTATTTTTGAACTTGCAGAGGCAGATGTTTGTCAATATATCGGCCGTCTGCAGCCGGTTATGCGATTGGTTAACGCTCTGGGCGTTCGGGTGGCAGTGGTTCAGGCGGGGTTAACCCTGGTTGGAACCAGCTGGATCAAGCAGCTGGATGCGGAGCTGATCAAACTGCATCCGGGTCTGGCGCGCAACATCGAAAAGCGCAGCGAGAACCAACTGCTGGTGCAAAGCCTGGTGGAAGCCTGTAAAGGCATGCCTATGCAAGTTTTTGCGACGGGCGTACGCAGCCGCAGCGAGTGGTTGGTACTGTCCCAATGCGGTGTCACGGGCGGGCAGGGGGAATTTTTTGCCGCCTCACAGCCACTTGACACAAATGTGAAAAAATATTCGCAAAGATACTCGGTTTGATCTGCCGTTTAGCGTGATTTCACGTAGAATAACGCGCGCCATCGTGAAGGGGGTGTGCTTGTCTACCTGCCGGATCATCGCAATGTAAATGCCAGTGACCCTCCTTTGACAGGTTACAAATTCAGGCGTGGAGCGCTGCTGAAGATTTCAGCAATGAACGGAGTCGGGAAAATTTGTAACAAAGGAAATGAACTGCACTAATTTTCACCGCAGCAGGTGATTTTTGCGCCTTGTCGCTGCTGCGTGTGGTTGGTAAAGTAAGCGGATTTTGTTTTCCGCCCCAGCTTTCAGGATTATCCCTTAGTATGTTAAAAAAATTTCGTGGCATGTTTTCCAATGACCTGTCCATTGACCTGGGTACCGCGAATACCCTTATTTACGTAAAAGGACAAGGCATCGTATTGAATGAGCCTTCCGTGGTGGCCATTCGTCAGGATCGTGCCGGATCGCCGAAAAGCGTCGCCGCCGTGGGTCATGAAGCGAAGCAGATGCTCGGCCGTACCCCGGGTAATATCGCGGCGATTCGCCCGATGAAGGACGGCGTTATCGCTGACTTCTTCGTGACGGAAAAGATGCTGCAGCACTTTATCAAACAAGTGCACAGCAACAGCTTTATGCGCCCGAGCCCGCGCGTGCTGGTGTGTGTACCGGTTGGCGCAACCCAGGTCGAACGTCGCGCTATTCGTGAATCCGCGCAGGGCGCAGGCGCCCGTGAAGTCTTCCTGATCGAAGAGCCGATGGCGGCAGCGATTGGCGCAGGCTTACCGGTTTCTGAAGCGACCGGCTCCATGGTGGTGGATATCGGTGGCGGTACCACTGAGGTGGCGGTTATCTCCCTGAACGGCGTGGTCTATTCCTCTTCTGTACGTATCGGCGGTGACCGCTTCGACGAAGCCGTTATCAATTACGTGCGTCGTAACTACGGCTCCCTGATCGGTGAAGCGACCGCTGAACGTATCAAGCATGAAATCGGTTCGGCTTACCCGGGCGATGAAGTGCGCGAAATTGAAGTGCGCGGTCGTAACCTGGCGGAAGGCGTGCCACGCGGCTTCACCCTGAACTCAAACGAAATTCTTGAAGCGCTGCAGGAGCCTCTGACCGGCATCGTGAGCGCGGTCATGGTTGCCCTTGAGCAGTGCCCGCCGGAACTGGCGTCTGATATCTCTGAACGCGGGATGGTTCTCACCGGCGGTGGTGCGCTGCTGCGCAACCTGGACCGTCTGTTAATGGAAGAAACCGGTATTCCAGTCGTGGTTGCTGAAGATCCGCTGACCTGCGTAGCGCGTGGCGGCGGCAAGGCGCTGGAGATGATCGACATGCACGGCGGCGACCTGTTTAGCGAAGAGTAGTCAGCCTGAAGGTCCGGGGCGGCATACGAGCTGCCCCTGGTCTTTACTGACACGAGAATACGCATAGCCTATGAAGCCAATTTTTAGCCGTGGCCCCTCGCTACAGATTCGCCTTATTCTGGCGGTGCTGGTGGCGCTTGGCGTGATTATCGCCGACAGCCGCCTGGGTACGTTCAGTCAAATCAGAACGTACATGGATACAGCCGTCAGCCCTTTCTACTTTGTCTCTAATGGTCCTCGGGAACTGCTCGACAGCGTATCGCAGACGCTAGCTACCCGCGACCAGCTCGAACTGGAAAACCGCGCGCTGCGCCAGGAGCTGTTGCTGAAAAACAGCGATCTGCTGATGCTGGGCCAGTACAAGCAGGAGAACGCGCGCCTGCGTGAACTGCTTGGCTCGCCGCTGCGCCAGGACGAGCAAAAAATGGTGACGCAGGTCATCTCAACGGTCAACGACCCTTACAGCGATCAGGTGGTTATTGACAAAGGCAGCGTGAACGGCGTCTATGAAGGCCAGCCGGTTATCAGCGATAAAGGCGTCGTGGGGCAGGTCGTGGCCGTGGCGAAAATGACCAGCCGGGTGCTGCTGATCTGCGATGCCACTCATGCGCTGCCGATCCAGGTTCTGCGTAACGACATTCGCGTCATTGCCGCCGGTAACGGCTGCACGGACGATCTCCAGCTTGAGCATCTGCCGGCGAATACCGATATTCGCGTCGGCGACGTGCTGGTGACCTCCGGTCTCGGCGGTCGTTTCCCTGAAGGGTATCCGGTTGGGGTAGTCTCCTCGGTGAAACTGGACACCCAGCGCGCCTATACCGTGATTCAGGCGCGTCCGACGGCCGGGCTGCAGCGCTTGCGCTATCTGTTGCTGCTGTGGGGCGCCGATCGTAATGGCGCTAACCCGATGACCCCGGAAGAGGTTCATCGGGTGGCTAACGAACGTCTGATGCAGATGATGCCGCAGGTACTGCCTGCGCCGGATGCGATGGGGCCGCAGATGCCGGCGCCCGCCACCGGGTTGACGCCGCCTCAGCCGTCGCAGCCTGCAGGGGGGCAATAGTGGCAAGTTACCGTAGCCAGGGACGCTGGGTTATCTGGCTCTCGTTTCTTATCGCGCTATTGCTGCAAATTATGCCCTGGCCGGCGGACATCAGCGTTTTCCGGCCCAACTGGGTATTATTGATCCTGCTGTACTGGATCCTCGCGTTGCCGCACCGGGTAAACGTGGGGACGGGTTTCGTGATGGGGGCTATTCTTGATCTCATCAGCGGTTCAACGCTCGGCGTTCGCGCGCTGTCTTTAAGCATCGTCGCCTATCTGGTCGCGCTGAAGTATCAGCTGTTCCGTAACCTGGCGCTGTGGCAGCAGGCGCTGGTGGTAATGCTGTTATCCCTGGCCGTGGATATCATTGTTTTCTGGGCAGAGTTTTTAGTGATCAACGTCTCTTTCCGTCCGGAAGTATTCTGGAGTAGTGTAGTAAACGGCATCCTCTGGCCATGGCTCTTCCTGCTGATGCGTAAAGTGCGTCAGCAATTTGCAGTGCAATAAGGTTGATATGACAACTCTGTATCTCGCTTCTGGTTCCCCGCGTCGGCAGGAACTGCTGACTCAGCTTGGTCTCGCTTTCGAGCGTCTGGTTCCTGGTATCGAGGAGCAGCGCCAGCCGCAGGAGAGCGCCCAGCACTATGTCGTCCGCCTGGCGCGCGAAAAAGCGCAGGCCGGGGTGGCGATGGCCACCCGCGATTTGCCGGTGCTGGGAGCGGATACGATTGTCATTTTGAACGGCGAAGTGCTGGAAAAACCGCGCGACGCCGAACACGCTGCAGCGATGCTGCGTTTGCTTTCCGGCCACACCCATCAGGTCATGACCGCGGTGGCGCTGGCGGATAAGCAGCAAACGCTGGACTGTCTGGTGGTCACGGAAGTGACCTTCCGGCGGCTCAGCGAGCAGGATATCGCCGATTATGTGGCCAGCGGCGAGCCTTTAGATAAAGCAGGTGCATACGGTATTCAAGGGTTGGGTGGTTGCTTCGTCAGGAAGATTAATGGCAGCTATCACGCCGTAGTCGGCTTACCGCTGGTGGAAACGTATGAGTTGCTCAGTAACTTTAACTCACTGCGTAAAGGAAAGGGATAAAGATGACGGCTGAATTATTAGTTAACGTAACGCCATCCGAAACGCGCGTTGCGTATATTGATGGCGGTATTCTGCAGGAAATCCATATTGAGCGTGAAGCGCGACGTGGAATAGTAGGCAATATCTACAAAGGTCGTGTTAGCCGAGTGCTGCCGGGAATGCAGGCGGCTTTTGTAGATATTGGTCTGGATAAGGCGGCGTTCCTTCACGCCTCCGATATCATGCCGCATACCGAGTGCGTCGCCGGTGAGGAGCAAAAGCAGTTTACCGTGCGCGATATTTCGGAGCTGGTGCGCCAGGGCCAGGACCTGATGGTCCAGGTGGTTAAAGATCCGCTGGGTACCAAAGGCGCGCGTCTGACCACCGATATTACCCTGCCTTCCCGCTATCTGGTCTTTATGCCAGGCGCCTCCCACGTGGGGGTCTCTCAGCGGATTGAAAGCGAAGCCGAGCGCGAGCGCCTAAAAAAGGTCGTCGCAGAATATTGCGATGAGCAGGGCGGGTTTATCATTCGCACCGCTGCGGAAGGCGTTCACGAGCAGGAGATGGCCGCCGATGCCGCTTATCTTAAGCGCGTATGGACCAAGGTGATGGAGCGCAAAAAGCGCAACCAGACCCGCTATCAGCTGTATGGCGAGCTGGCTCTGGCCCAGCGCGTGCTGCGTGATTTTGCCGATGCGCAACTGGATCGCATTCGCGTCGACTCGCGCCTGACCTATGAGGCGTTGCTCGAATTCACCGCCGAATATATCCCGGAAATGACCAGCAAGCTGGAACACTACAGCGGCCGTCAGCCGATATTCGATCTCTTTGACGTTGAGAACGAAATTCAGCGCGCGCTGGAGCGTAAAGTCGAGCTCAAATCGGGGGGCTATCTGATCATCGACCAGACCGAGGCGATGACCACCATCGATATCAACACCGGGGCCTTTGTCGGGCACCGCAATCTTGACGATACGATCTTCAATACCAACATCGAAGCCACCCAGGCGATAGCCCGCCAGCTACGTTTGCGTAATCTCGGCGGCATTATCATCATTGATTTCATAGACATGAACAATGAAGATCACCGTCGACGGGTGTTGCACTCTTTAGAGCAGGCGCTGAGTAAAGATCGGGTGAAGACCAGCATTAACGGCTTCTCCCAGCTGGGCCTGGTGGAGATGACCCGTAAACGCACCCGTGAAAGCGTGGAGCATGTGCTGTGCAACGAGTGCCCAACCTGCCACGGACGTGGAACGGTAAAGTCGGTGGAAACGGTGTGCTATGAGATTATGCGTGAGATCGTCCGCGTACATCATGCTTATGATTCCGATCGCTTCCTGGTCTATGCTTCCCCTGCGGTGGCGGAAACCCTGAAAGGGGAAGAGTCGCATGCGCTGGCGGAAGTGGAAATCTTTGTCGGCAAACAGGTGAAGGTACAAATTGAGCCGCTCTATAATCAAGAGCAGTTCGATGTGGTTATGATGTAAGACACCGCGTCATTGTGCGGCTGACAAGGAGAGAGGCGTGAGGCGACTGCCCGGGATTTTATTGCTCACCGTGGCAACATTGATTGTTATCGTCGCGCTGCTGGTGAGTGGCTTGCGTCTCGTGTTGCCACAGCTCGACGCCTGGCGTCCGCAGCTGCTGGAGAAGATCTCCACCCTCACCGGTACGCCGGTGGACGCCTCGCAGATCACCGCCAGCTGGCAGACTTTTGGTCCGACGTTAGACGCCCGCGATATCCATGTCGGGCTGAAAGATGGCGGCACAATGGCGGTCAAGCGCGTAACCCTGGCGCTGGATGTCTGGCAGAGCCTGCTGCATATGCGCTGGCAGTTCCGCGACCTCACCTTCTGGCAGCTGCAGGTCCATACCAATACCCCTATTCAGACCAATGACGGTGGCGAAAGCCTGAAAACCGACCGCATCAGCGATCTCTTTTTACGTCAGTTCGATCACTTTACTCTGCGCGACAGCCATCTGAGCTTCCTGACCCTTTCCGGTCAGCGGGCGGAGCTGGCGGTTCCGCAGCTGACATGGCTTAACGGCAGGAACCGTCATCGCGCCGAGGGGCAGCTCAGCCTCTCTAGCCTCACCGGCCAGCATGGCGTCATGCAGGTGCGGATGGATCTTCGCGATGAGGATGGCCTGCTGAATAAAGGCCGGGTCTGGCTGCAGGCGGATGATATCGACGTCAAACCGTGGCTGGGACGCTGGATGCAGGACAATATCGCCCTGAAAAGCGCCCGCTTCAGCCTCGAAGGCTGGATGACCATTGAAAAAGGCGATGTGGCCAGCGGCGACGTATGGCTGAAAAAAGGGGGCGCCAGCTGGCAGGGCGATAACGAAGTCCATCATTTGTCGGTGGATAACCTGACGGCGCATCTCTCCCATGATAAGCAAAGCTGGGCCTTTTATATTCCCGACACGCGGATCGCTATCGATGATAAACCCTGGCCAAGCGGAGCCCTGGCGATGGCGTGGATCCCGGCGCAGGACGTTGGTGGCGACGATCGTCAGCGTAGCGATGAGTTACGTATTCGCGCCAGCAATTTGGCCCTCAGCGGCCTGAGCGGGTTACAGCCGTTTGCTGATAAGCTGGCGCCTTCTCTGGGCGAACTCTGGCGAACCACGCAGCCTGGCGGCAAAATCAATTTGCTGGCTCTCGATATCCCCCTGCAGGCGACGGAGAAAACGCGTTTTCAGGCGCAGTGGAGCGATCTGGCGTGGAAGCAGTGGAAACTCCTGCCTGGGGCAGAGCACTTCTCCGGCAGTCTGAATGGCAGCGTTGAGCACGGGGAATTACGCGCCCATATGGCGAAGGCGCTGATGCCGTATGCCGGCGTCTTCCGCGCGCCGCTGGAGATAGCCGCTGGCGAAGCCACGCTCAGTTGGGTGAAAAACGACAAAGGGTTTATGCTTGATGGCCGCGATATAGACGTGCAGGCGACAGGCGTACGCGCCCGCGGCGGCTTCCGCTATCTGCAACCGCAGGGGGACGATCCCTGGCTGGGCATTCTGGCGGGCATCAGCACCAATGACGGTGGCCAGGCATGGCGTTATTTCCCGGAAAATCTGATGGGCAAAGCGCTGGTGGACTATCTGAGCGGCGCGATTAAAGCGGGGCAAGCCAGCGATGCGACGCTGGTGTATGGCGGCAATCCGCATCTATTCCCTTATCCGCATAATGAAGGCCAATTCCAGGTTTATGTTCCGCTGAAGAACGCCACTTTTGCCTTCCAACCGGACTGGCCGGCGCTAACCGGGCTGAATATCGACCTCAATTTTATCAACAACGGCCTGTGGATGCGGGCGGATAAAGCGATGCTTGGCAACGTGACCGCCAGCAATCTCGATGCCGCGATCCCGGACTATGCGCAGGAAAAACTGCTGATTGATGCCGATATCAAAGGCCCGGGAAAAGAGGTTGGACCTTACTTTAATACTACGCCGCTGAAAGAGTCGCTCGGGGCGGCGCTGGATTCCCTGCAGCTGGATGGGGATGTGAGCGCTCGCTTACATCTGAATATCCCCCTCGACGGCGAGATGACCACCGCGAAAGGCGATGTGCGCCTGCAGAATAATAGCCTGTTTATCAAACCGTTAGATACTACGCTGCAGAACCTGAGCGGTAATTTCAGCTTTGTGAATGGCGATCTCAATAGTCAAACGTTGAGCGCGACCTGGTTTAATCAGCCGCTGAACCTCAATTTTTCCACCCGCGAAGGTGAAAAAGCGTTTCTGGTGGATGTCGGGATGAATGCCAACTGGCAGCCGTCGCGCACCGGGCTGCTGCCGAAAGCCGTGAGTGAGGCGTTGAGCGGTAGCGTCCCGTGGGATGGCAAGGTCGCCATCGAACTGCCGTACCATGGCAATGCCAGCTATAAGGTCGATATCAACGGCGATCTGAAGAATGTGAGCAGTCGCTTACCTTCGCCAGTCAGTAAGCCCGCCGGCGAACCCCTTCCGGTCAAAATTAACGTCGCCGGCGGCCTGAGCAGCTTCGACCTGACCGGCTCCGTCGGGGCGAAGAATCATATTAACAGCCGCTGGTTGCTCAATCATAAGCTGACGCTGGATAGAGCGATCCTTACCACTGACAGCAAAGGGCACTCTCCGCTGCCCGATCAGCCCGGTATCGAGCTCAATCTGCCGCCGATAGATGGCGCGCAGTGGCTGGCGCTCTTCGAGAACGGCGCGGCAAATGAAGTGAGCAGCAGCGTGCTCTTTCCACCGCGCATTGTGCTGCGTACGCCGTCGCTGGCCCTTGCGGGGCAACAGTGGAACAACGTCAGTCTGATGTCCCAGCCGGTCGCCGGCGGCTCGCAGGTTGAGGCGCAGGGGCGTGAGATCAATGCCACATTGACGATGCGCGACAATGCTCCGTGGCTGGCAAATGTGCGTTATCTCTATTTCAATCCGGCCAGCGCCAGCGGCCAGAACGCAACAGAGAATGTGGCCCCCCAGACGGCGACGCGGCTGGATTTCCATGGCTGGCCCGATCTGCAGCTACGCTGCGCGGAATGCTGGCTGTGGGGACAAAAATATGGCCGCATCGATGGGGATGTGGCGATCGAAGGGGATACCTTAACGCTCTCCAACGGCCTGGTGGATACCGGGTTTGGCCGGCTGACGACCAACGGCGTGTGGGTGAACGCCCCTTCAGGGGTTCGAACCTCGCTGAAAGGCAGACTGCACGGCAATAAGACGGATGCATTTGCGGATTTCTTTGGCGTCTCCACGCCGGTGAAGGATTCGCCGTTTGATATCGACTACGATCTGCACTGGCGCGCGCCGCCCTGGTCACCCGATGTCGCGTCGCTCAATGGCATCATTAAAAGCCACCTGGGCAAGGGGCAGTTTACCGACCTGAGTACCGGGCACGCTGGCCAGCTGCTGCGTCTGCTGAGTGTGGATGCCCTGCTGCGTAAACTGCGTTTCGATTTCAGCGATACCTTCAGCGAAGGCTTTTACTTTGATTCGATTAACAGTACGGCATGGATTAAGGATGGCGTACTGCATACCGATGATACGCTGGTAGATGGCCTTGAAGCGGATATTGCTATGAAAGGGTCGGTCGATCTGGTGCGTCGCCAGCTGGATCTGCAGGCGGTGGTGGCGCCGGAGATCTCCGCGACCGTCGGCGTGGCGGCGGCCTTTGCCGTCAACCCCATCGTCGGCGCGGCGGTATTTGCCGCCAGCAAAGTGCTGGGTCCGCTGTGGAATAAAGTTTCGATTCTGCGCTACCGCATCACCGGCCCAATTGACCAGCCGCAGATCAATGAAGTGCTGCGCCAGGCGCGCAGCAATAAAAAGCAATGATTTGACGATTGCCGGGAATTGCCGCAATCTCAATAGATAGCCTTCTGTATTTCCGCCTGTCAGGCGGCAACAAACGAGTAGCATAACGATGAGTCTGAACCTGGTAAGTGAACAATTACTGTCGGCAAATGGCCTGAATCATCAGGACCTGTTTGCCATTCTTGGTCAACTGACCGAGCGCCGCCTCGATTACGGCGATCTCTATTTTCAGTCGAGCTATCACGAATCCTGGGTTCTGGAAGACAGCATCATTAAAGATGGGTCGTACAATATCGACCAGGGCGTAGGCGTGCGCGCCGTCAGCGGCGAAAAAACGGGCTTTGCCTACGCCGATCAGATCAGCAAACTGGCGCTGGAGCAGAGCGCCCAGGCGGCGCGGACCATTGTGCGCGACACCGGCAATGGCAAAGTGCAGACCCTCGGCGCCGTAGAGCATCGTGCCCTGTACACCAGCATCGACCCGCTGCAGAGTATGACCCGGGAAGAGAAGCTGGATATTCTGCGCCGGGTAGACAAAGTCGCCCGGGCGGCGGACCAGCGGGTGCAGGAGGTTTCAGCCAGCCTGAGCGGGGTGTATGAGCTGATCCTGGTCGCCGCCACCGATGGCACTCTGGCCGCCGACGTTCGTCCGCTGGTTCGTCTTTCCGTCAGCGTGCTGGTGGAAGAGGATGGCAAGCGTGAGCGCGGCAGCAGCGGTGGTGGCGGGCGTTTTGGTTATGACTATTTCCTCGCCTCCCAGGAGGGCGACGTGCGGGCCGATGCCTGGGCGAAAGAAGCGGTGCGCATGGCGCTGGTCAACCTCTCGGCGGTCGCCGCCCCTGCGGGGATGCTGCCAGTGGTGCTCGGCGCCGGCTGGCCTGGCGTCCTGCTGCATGAAGCGGTCGGCCATGGGCTGGAAGGCGATTTCAACCGGCGTGGCACCTCGGTCTTTAGCGGCCATATGGGGGAATTAGTCGCCTCTGAGCTGTGCACCGTAGTGGATGACGGCACCATCGCCGATCGCCGTGGCTCGGTGGCCATTGATGACGAAGGGACGCCGGGGCAATACAACGTGCTAATCGAAAACGGCATTCTGAAAGGCTATATGCAGGATAAACTCAACGCGCGCCTGATGGGCGTCGCACCGACCGGCAATGGCCGACGTGAGTCGTATGCCCATCTGCCGATGCCGCGTATGACCAACACCTATATGCTGGCGGGCCAGTCAACGCCACAGGAGATTATCGAATCGGTCGACTACGGTATCTTTGCGCCTAACTTCGGCGGCGGGCAGGTGGATATCACCTCCGGTAAATTCGTCTTCTCCACTTCCGAGGCCTATCTGATCGAAAAAGGGAAGGTCACGAAGGCGGTGAAAGGGGCCACGCTGATTGGCTCCGGCATTGAGACCATGCAACAGATTTCGATGGTGGGCAACGACCTGCGCCTGGATAACGGCGTCGGCGTCTGTGGCAAAGAGGGCCAGAGCGTGCCGGTGGGCGTCGGCCAGCCGACCCTGAAGGTCGATAACCTTACCGTCGGCGGCACCGCCTGAGCCTGACCTGGTTCCCGGCGCTGCCGGGAACCGCTTCACCGGGCGATCCCGCGCCCGTGCATGCCCTGATAGATCTTCGCCACGTCGACAAAATACTCCGTCAGATAGTTGATACAGACCTGCACTTTCAGCGGCAGTTTATCCTTTTCCGTATACAGGGCGTAGACCGGTCGCGGATCGGACTGATAGCTGGGCAGCAGGATCTCAAGCTCACCGCGGTTGATCTCTTCGATCGCCCACATTAAGGGTACATAGGCGATACCCACCCCGGCGGTCAGCCAGCGCACCAGCGTCATAGGGTCGTTGGTCACGAAGCGCCCCTGCGGGGTCAGGCGGGTCGAGATCCCTTCCGGCGCGATAATGACAAACTCATTGTCCGGCCGCACGCTATATTCCAGCCAGGCATGTCCGGCAAGGTCGGCCGGTTTCTCTGGATTGCCAGCCTGCGCCAGATAGCTTTTAGCGGCGCATAATACCATCGGCATTGAGCCCAGGCGGCGGGAAAAAAGGCTGGAATCCTGCAGGGCGCCCACGCGGATCACCACGTCAAGGCCGTCGGCGATCAGGTCTGGCGCAGGTATGCCGGTGACCAGATTAACAGAGAGCCCAGGGTATTCTTTGAGCATTTTCGCCGTTATGCGCGCCAGAACATTCTGTGCCATAGTTGAAGAGCAGCCGATGCGCAGCGTCCCGATGGGGGTATTGTTAAATGCGTATAATTGCTCATGGACATCCTGCGCTTCAAACAGCATCCTACGGCAGCCCTGGTAATAGATTTTACCTGCTTCAGTTAAGCCAAGGCTGCGGGTGCTGCGGTTGAGCAGCTTTACCTGCAGTTCATCTTCCAGTTTGGCGACGGTCTGACTGATCGAGGAAACGCTCATCTGAAGCTGGCGGGCCGCTGCGGTGAATGAACCTAATTCGACCACTTTGGCGAAAACGGACATGCGTTTTAATCGTTCCATTATTCACTCTGGCTTAAAAGTGATTTAGATCACACATTGTAGATAATGCGGCAATCGTTACGTTAATATATTGTTAGCTACATAATAAACGCATCTGCTCACTACCTGTACGCTTCTTATTCAAGGTCATCATGAGTCTGTTTCCTGTCATCGTGATTTTCGGCTTATCGTTTCCGCCGATCTTCTTCGAGTTGCTTTTGTCGCTGGCTATCTTTTGGCTGGTGCACCGACTGCTGGTTCCGACCGGCATTTACGATTTTGTCTGGCACCCAGCACTGTTTAATACGGCGCTCTATTGCTGCCTTTTTTATTTGATATCGCGCTTGTTCGTTTGAGGTTGATGTGAAAACACTAACAAGAAATATCCTCCGTACTGCCATTACCGTGATACTGGTCATTCTGGCCTTCGTGGCGATTTTCCGCGCCTGGGTTTATTACACCGCCTCGCCGTGGACGCGTGATGCGCGCTTTAGCGCCGACATTGTGGCGATTGCCCCCGACGTCTCCGGGCTGATTTCTCAGGTAAACGTCAAGGATAACCAACTGGTTAAGAAAGACCAGGTATTGTTCGTTATTGACCAACCTCGTTACCAAAAAGCGCTGGCGCAGGCGGAAGCTGATGTCGCCTATTATCAGACGTTAGCTCAGGAAAAACGCGTCGAAGCCGGTCGGCGTAATAAGCTTGGCGTACAGGCGATGTCGCGGGAAGAGATTGATCAGGCGAACAACGTACTGCAAACCGTTGAACATCAGCTGGCGAAAGCGGTGGCTAGTCGCGACCTGGCCAGGCTAGATCTGGAGCGGACGGTCATTCGCGCCCCTGCGGATGGCTGGGTGACTAACCTTAACGTCTACACTGGGGAATTTATCACCCGTGGCTCCACGGCGGTGGCGCTGGTGAAAGAGAATACGTTTTACGTCATGGCCTATCTGGAAGAGACCAAACTGGAGGGCGTCCGTCCAGGCTATCGTGCGGAGATTACCCCGCTGGGCAGCAGCAAAACCATTAAAGGGACGGTGGACAGTATCGCTGCGGGGGTGACCAACGCCAGCAGCAGCAGCGACTCGAAAGGGATGGCCTCGGTCGACTCCAACCTTGAGTGGGTGCGTCTGGCGCAGCGTGTGCCGGTGCGTATTCGCCTCGATCACCAGCAGGGGAATCTGTGGCCATCGGGCACCACGGCGACGGTAGTGATCACCGGTCAAGAAGATCGTGATACCAGCCAGGCCAACTTCTTCCAGAAACTGGCTATGCGCCTGCGCGAATTTGGTTAATCGCTATGGGGACATATACCATTGCTCCCCGGCATCTCCGCTTTGCCATTAAGCTTGCATGCGCGGTGGTGCTGGCGCTGTTTGTCGGTTTCCATTTTCAGCTCGAAACGCCGCGCTGGGCGGTACTGACGGCAGCGATCGTCGCCGCCGGGCCGGCCTTTGCTGCTGGCGGCGAACCGTACTCCGGCGCGATCCGCTATCGCGGTATGTTGCGTATTGCCGGGACCTTTATTGGCTGTATTGCGGCGCTGGTTATCATCATCCTGATGATCCGCGCGCCTCTGTTGATGATGCTGGTCTGCTGTCTGTGGGCCGGTTTTTGTACCTGGGTTTCGTCGCTGGTCAAGGTCGAAAACTCCTATGCCTGGGGGCTGGCCGGGTACACCGCGCTGATTATCATTATTACCATCCATACCAATCCGATGCTGGCGCCGCAGTTTGCTGTCGAACGCTGCAGCGAAATTGTCATCGGTATTGTCAGCGCCATCGTCGCCGATCTCCTGTTTTCGCCGCGTTCGATTAAAAAAGAGATCGACCTCGAGCTCGATAATCTGCTAATTGCACAGTATAAGCTGATGCAGTTATGCGTCGCGCACGGTGAAAAAGAGGAAGTGGATCAAGCCTGGGGAGCGCTGGTACGCCGCACTACGGCGCTGGAAGGTATGCGTAGTAACCTGATTATGGAATCCTCACGCTGGGCAAAGGCCAATCAGCGCCTGAAGGCGATCAACACCCTTTCGCTAACCCTTATCACCCAGGCTTGCGAAACCTATCTGATTCAGAACTCACGCCCGGAAATGGTCACGGACGACTATCGCGAGCTGTTCGCCGAGCCGGTTGAGACGGTGCAGGATGTTCACCAGCAGCTGAAGCGCATGCGCCGCTTCCTGACCTGGAAAGGCGAGCATAATACCCCGGTCACGATTTATAGCTGGGTGGGCGCCGCCACGCGTTATCTGCTGCTTAAGCGCGGCGTGGTGGGGAATACTAAAATCAGCCGTATCGAGGATGGCGTGTTGCGCGGCGAAACGGTGGTTAAAGTGGAGTCCGCCGAACGTCATCACGCGATGGTGAACTTCTGGCGCACCTCTGTCTCCTGTATTCTCGGAACGCTATTCTGGCTGTGGACGGGCTGGACCTCAGGCAGCGGCGCGATGGTAATGATCGCCGTGGTTACCGCGCTGGCGATGCGCCTGCCAAACCCGCGTATGGTGGCGATAGACTTCCTCTATGGCACCCTGGCGGCGTTACCGTTGGGCACCTTGTACTTCCTGGTGATCATGCCGGCGACGCAGCAGAGCATGCTGTTGCTTTGCATCAGCCTGGCGGCGATGGCGTTCTTTATCGGGATCGAAGTGCAGAAAAGGCGTCTCGGATCGTTGGGGGCGCTGGCGAGCACCATCAACATTCTGGTGCTGGATAATCCGATGCAGTTCCAGTTCAGCCAGTTCCTCGATAGCGCGCTGGGGCAGATCGTCGGCTGTTTCCTCGCTCTGATGGTTATTCTTATTGTCAGGGATAACTCCCGGGCCAGAACCGGTCGGGTGCTGCTGAACCAGTTTGTCTCCGCGGCGGTCTCTTCGCTGACCACCAACTCGGCGCGTCGCAAAGAGAATCATCTGCCCGCGCTCTATCAGCAGCTGTTTTTATTACTCAATAAATTCCCAGGTGACGTCGCCCGTTTCCGTCTGGCCTTGACGTTAATCATCGCCCATCAGCGCTTGCGCGATGCGCCCGTGCCGGTGAACGACGATCTCTCCGCCTTCCATCGTCAGCTGCGACGTACCGCGGACCATGTGATCTCCGCCGGCAGCGATGATAAGCGTCGGCGCTATTTTACCCAGCTGCTGGCGGAGCTTGATGTCTATCAGGAGAAGCTGCGGGTCTGGGAGGCCTCGCCGCAGGTTACCGAGCCGGTACGGCGACTGGTTGAGATGTTGCATAAGTACCAGCATGTGCTGACCAGCAGCTAACCCATAAACCGACGCCCAGGCGTCGGTTTTTTTATCGCTATACTTAACGGCGACAGAAAGAGAAGCGGGAGGGGCTGTCATGACCACCTATACGTTTGATTTTGACGAAATCGCCGAACAACAGGATTTCTACCGGGAGTTTTCCCGAACCTTCGAGCTGGCTCAGGATAAGGTCAACAACCTGGATTCGCTATGGGACGCAGTGACCGGTGGCCTGCTACCGCTGCCGCTGGATATTGAGTTCATCCATTTAAATGACAAGCAGCGCCGGCGCTTTGGCGCATTGATTTTATTGTTTGATGAAGCAGAGGAAGAGCTGGAGGGGGAGTTGCGTTTTAATGCCCGACAAGCATAAAAAAGCCCCCGGCAGGCGGGGGCAAGTCGTCGAAATAAGACGACGAGGGTTTATTTGTACAGCTCAGCGGTGGCGTGCCAGCTATCGCCGGTACGTGCTTCAATAATACGGTAGCTGCTGGCGCCTTCTTTCTCGGCTTTAGCCGCCAGTTCCTGACGCATGTCCATTGGCGCACTACCTACCTGGGATACGGAGATGGTGCCCATGGATTGCAGATTTTGGGCTTGTTCTGCGTTCACTTGCTGGACAGCCGCGCTGGCACCGAAAGAGAGAAGGGAAGCCAGGCCAAGGGATGCGATGATCATTGCGCGTTTCATAATCTTTACTCCAGTCTTTGTTTTGCCGCGGCGGGGCGATGTATGTCGCCGGGCCGCGGTAGAGAATTTTTGTCAGGTTAATCGTTGACGTCTAAAACTTATTTATACAGCTCAGCAGTGGCATGCCAGTGGTCGCCAGTGCGGGCTTCAATAATGCGGTAAGAAGAAGCCCCTTCTTCCTGCGCTTTTTTGTTCAGCATTTCATGCATATCCATCGGGGAAGATGCTACCGCGCCGACGGAAACCGTGCCGATGGCCTCGCGGCCCTGGGCCTGCTCGCTGTTGATAATATCAGCGGCGAAAGCGCCAAACGACACGACGGACAGGATGCTGATAGCAGCTACAGTGGTTTTGATTTTCATGATGTTCACCTCGTCGAATCTTTTTGTTGGGGGTCTTTGTTTCGTGACCCTCATCACAAAACCAAGTATACACTAATCACCAAAAATATTAATACCATGCTAATTGTTTTGTGCGTTAATAGTTACAATAGATTGCGCTTTTTATAACGGATAAGAATTAAAAATGACACGTTAGCGACAGCGATAAGATTTATTTCTAATAAATTCATAAAGGTATACGAATTTGATCTTTTGTGCGTTTTACGATTTTCGCGTTAGTAAAAGAACGTATAGACGGCGTAAATGACACTAAGTGTTAAATAGTTGTTGTGCCGGAAGGGGGGAGAGGCAAAAGAAAAGGGAGTCGCCCTCTGACGGTAGCCAGAGGGGAATTACTCAGAGTTCCTGCTCAAACAGAACCAGAATGGCGTCGTGCAGATCTTTCACCGTAAAACCGCGCGCAGGCGTGGTAAAGATGGTGTCATCCCCGGCGATACTGCCAAGAATGCCTTCCGCTTTGCCCAGCGAGTCGAGAAGACGGGCGATCAGCTGCGCGGCGCCGGGGCTGGTATGAATCACCACTACGGCATCGTTATAGTCGATATCCAGCACCAAATTCTTCAGCGGGCTGGAGGTGGTCGGTACCCCAAGCTCGGCAGGCAAGCAATAGACCATTTCCATTTTGGCGTTACGGGTACGTACCGCGCCAAATTTGGTGAGCATGCGGGAAACCTTCGATTGGTTGATATTCTCGAAGCCCTCTTCCTGCAGCGCCTGGACGATCTCTCCCTGCGAGCTGAATTTCTCTTCTTTAAGCAGCGCTTTAAACGCTTTAACCAGTTCTTCTTGTTTTGCCGAACTTCGCATAAGTCACCCAGATTATGGTGGTAAAATCAACATCATTATGCATAACCATGAATTTTTATGCAAATAATCCGCGAAAGGATAGGCCAATAATGTTATGAAGGGGGCATATTTTAGCAAAAAAACCGTATAAGGAACATGTTCTCATCACAACGCTTAAAGCCATGTAAAAGTAAATGAAATGTTATTGAGTTGGTGTTGTTTTGCGCAACTGGCTGGGTGTATTGTAACCAATAGTCGATCCGGTACTTCGCTTTGCTGGATGGTCAGTCAGGAAGCATAAAGTGCGCCGCTGTTCTATTGCTACGCACAATAATGCATTCTTCAGCCATAATCATTGTAATTGTTCATCTTGTGAATTAAGGTCCAGGCGACGGAATAACGAAAGACTAAATTAACCATAATAAGGAGTTTAGGATGAAAGTTGCAGTCCTTGGCGCTGCCGGTGGTATCGGCCAGGCGCTTGCCCTACTACTTAAGACCCAACTGCCTTCAGGTTCAGAGCTCTCGTTGTACGACATCGCTCCGGTTACGCCGGGCGTGGCGGTAGATCTAAGTCATATCCCCACAGATGTAAAAATTAAAGGATTTTCCGGTGAAGACGCTACTCCGGCGCTGGAAGGCGCGGATGTAGTGCTGATCTCCGCGGGCGTGGCGCGTAAGCCCGGCATGGATCGTTCCGACCTGTTTAATGTGAATGCGGGTATCGTGAAGAACCTCGTGCAGCAGATTGCCAAAACCTGCCCGCAGGCCTGCATCGGCATTATCACCAACCCGGTGAATACCACCGTGGCTATCGCCGCCGAAGTACTGAAAAAAGCCGGCGTGTACGATAAAAACAAACTGTTCGGCGTTACCACGCTGGACATCATCCGTTCCAATACCTTTGTGGCGGAGCTGAAAGGTAAATCGGCAACCGAGGTGGAAGTCCCGGTCATTGGTGGTCACTCCGGGGTCACCATTCTGCCTTTACTGTCGCAGATCCCCGGCGTCAGCTTTAGCGATCAGGAAATTGCCGACCTGACTAAACGTATTCAGAACGCCGGTACTGAAGTCGTGGAAGCGAAAGCGGGCGGCGGGTCGGCGACCTTGTCGATGGGCCAGGCGGCTGCCCGTTTTGGTCTCTCTCTGGTTCGCGCCATGCAGGGGGAAAAAGGCGTGGTGGAGTGCGCCTACGTGGAAGGCGACGGCCACTATGCGCGTTTCTTCTCCCAGCCGCTGCTGCTGGGGAAAAACGGCGTGGAAGAGCGACAGTCTATCGGCAAACTCAGCGCCTTTGAACAGCAGGCGCTGGAGGGCATGCTGGACACCCTGAAGAAAGATATCGCGCTCGGCGAAGACTTCGTCAACAAGTAATCTCGCCCTAACAGAAGAGCCGGAACCGCTGTTCCGGCTTTTTATTGTCCAGCATTCATGGAAACCGGGTTTCTGGTCAGATTCCCGGCCGGTCCGGTATTTAGCGATTAACGTGGCTCCCCAAACGGGGAGCCGTTTAGTTGGTGGCCGGGTATTCCTGGACGGCGATATGGAGCGTGATTTTCTTATCATCACGCATGATGACCACCGGAATTTCCGATCCCGGGCGGATCTCGGCCACCTGATCCATCGTCTCCAGTGCCGAGACGGCGGGTTTGTCATTCACGGAGATGATTACGTCGTTGGCGCGGATCCCGGCTTGCGCCGCTGGACCGTCCGGGGCGACATCGTTAACGACGATCCCCTGAATCTGATCGATCCCTCCGCCCTGCGCGTGCAGCGGGGCGATCTCCCGGCCGCTAATGCCGATATAGCCGCGGATCACCCGGCCATCGCGGATCAGTTTATCCATAATTTTGGTCGCTAACTGGAACGGGATCGCAAAGCCAATGCCTTCCGGCGTTTCGCCGTCATTGCTCTTGTCAAAGGAGAGGGTGTTAATCCCCATCAGCTCGCCGAGAGAGTTCACCAGCGCCCCGCCGGAGTTACCGTGGTTGATCGAGGCGTCAGTCTGCAGGAAGTTCTGGCGGCCGGTCGGATTGAGGCCAATGCGCCCTGTGGCGCTGATAATCCCCTGGGTGATGGTCTGCCCCAGGTTATAAGGGTTGCCAATCGCCAGCACCACGTCGCCGATGTGCGGCGTGCGTTTCGGATTGATCGGGATCACCGGCAGCCCGCCGGTAGCATTGATCTTGAGCACGGCGAGATCGGTGAGGGAATCGGATCCTACCAGCAGCGCTTCGAAGACGCGGCCGTCCTGCAGGGCGACGATAATCTGATCGGCATCGTTGATAACATGCTTGTTGGTCAGGATATAGCCGCGCTGATCCATAATCACCCCTGAGCCAAGCGTCAGCTGATTATGGCTGGTGCTGTTCAGGGCGCGGTTATAGACGTTCACCACGGCGGGCGCCGCGCGGCGCACCGCGGCGTTATAGCTCGCCGGGGAGTCGTCTGCCGTATCGTTCTGGGTAGTCGGCGCCAACTGCCACTGGCGCAGCGAGGGCATCAGGGCCAGCAGCAGACCCCCGACAAGCAAACCGATGAGTACTGAACGTAATAACTTTCCAGGCATGATGCAGATATCGTTAATGAATGGTCAGGCGCAGCATAGCATGAGTTGTCCGGACATCGCACATGGCGGCGATGCCCGGAGAGACAATCAGCGCAGCAGCAGATAGATGCTTTCGTTGCCGCGGATCACGTTCAGGGCGATGACCGGCGGTTTGCCTTCGAGCGCTTTGCGCAGTTCGGCAATCGAGTGAATACGCTGCCGGTTAAGGCCAATGATAATGTCATCTTTATGTAGGCCGACCTGGGCGGCGGCGCTGCCTTTATCCACATTATCGATCACCACTCCTTTGGTGCCATCTTTCATCTGGCCGTCGCTGAACGAGGCCCCCTGCAGCGCCGGGATAATCAGTTCCGCGCTGGCGGTTGAGGAGGTGCTCTTATCCAGGGTCACTTCGACATCGACCGGCTTTCCGTCGCGCAGCAGGCCCAGTTTGACCTTGGTACCCGGCTCGGTGGTGGCGATCCGCGAACGCAGTTCGGCGAAACTGTTCAGCGGTTTGCCGTTCAGACTCACGATGACGTCCCCGGATTTAATCCCCGCTTTGGCGGAGCCGGAGTTTGGCAGGACTTCACTGACGAAGGCGCCGCGCTGAACGTTGAGATTCATCGCTTTGGCGATGTCGGCGCTCATTTCCATGCCTTTAATGCCCAACAGGCCGCGCTTGATTTCGCCAAACTGAATAAGCTGGTCGGCGAGGGTTTTCGCCATATTGCTTGGAATGGCAAAGCCGATGCCGATGCTGCCGCCGCCCGGCGCGAGGATCGCGGTGTTGATCCCGATAAGCTCGCCGTTGAGGTTCAGCAGCGCGCCGCCGGAATTGCCGCGGTTAATCGAGGCGTCGGTCTGAATGAAATTCTCCAGCCCTTCAAGGTTCAAGCCGCTGCGGCCAAGGGCAGAGATAATGCCGGATGTGGCGGTCTGGCCAAGGCCGAACGGGTTGCCGACGGCGACGGCGAAGTCGCCGACGCGAAGTTTATCAGAGTCAGCAATGGCGATTTGCGTCAGGTGGTCTGGCTTAATCAGCTGCAGCAGAGCGATATCGCTCTGTTCATCGCTCCCGACCAGTTTGGCATCGAACTCACGGCCATCGTTCAGCTGGACGCTGATCTTCTGCGCCTGATTGATGACGTGGTTATTGGTCAGCACATAGCCTTTCGCCGCGTCGATGATAACGCCGGAGCCGAGCCCTTCAAACGGCTGCGCCTGCTCCTGCGGGGCGTTATCGCCAAAATATTTTTTCAGCTCTTCCGGCATATTGAGCGTCGGCGAGGCAGTGCCTTCCACCTGTACGCTAACCACCGCCGGCAGAACCTTTTCCAGCATCGGCGCCAGGCTTGGTAACGCGCCCTGGCCGGGCACCTGAGTCGGTAAGGATGCCGCTGCCGGAGGCAGGACCGACAACGATAACCCAATGCTTAACGCTAACGCACTCAACAGCAAAGTCTGTTTCTTCATTAGATGCTGGCTCTCGTAACCTGAGGTGTATGGAAAAATGTCCTGAATAACCTGATGTTATTGAATTTTTGCACAGGTAACAACGTGGGGACTGGTTTAAATTGTAGCCGGGAAGTGGGGGAAGGAGCGGGCGCGACGGGCGCGCCCGGAGAATATTTTAATCGCAGCGAGGCTTAATCGCGTTTTGCGCCTCCGCGCAGTAAACCGGATGCGCCCTCGGAGTAGTCGCGCGGCATCTGGACCGGCGCCTGATCGTTGCTGGCTTCAGACTCTTCCAGACGGTTGCGGAACGGGTTGGCGTCTGCCATCGAGTCCGGCAGCAGGTTGTTAGAGCTTTTCGCCATATGCTGATATAGCTGACGATAGTCGTGCGCCATGTTATCCAGCAGTTCGGCGCTACGCGCAAAGTGGCTCACCAGCTCTTCACGGTACTCTTCAAGCTCGGCTTTATTCTTTTCCAGTTCGTACTGCAGCGCCTGCTGTTGGCGCAGTTTGCGGTTGCCGAAACGCATGGCGACGGCACCAATGATGATACCGACGACTAACCCAATTAGCGCGTATTCCCAGGTCATGAACATCTCCCGTTGTATTGTGGTTCCGTAGGGTGGCTCTTAGGCTCTCCGCCTGCGCCCGATAGTGCCACTATAACCGCTAATTCCACAGAAGTGGAATCCTGGCGTATCATCGCGTAGTGTAGAACGGCCTTTTTTTCGTCAATCGTGAGCTTCGGCATTACGGTTTTCAAGGAATAACAATTAGATCATGCAAAGCCTGTCTCCAACATCGCGTTACCTTTTAGCCCTGAAAGAGGGCAGCCATCAACCCGACGACGTCCAGCAAGAAGCGGTGAGCCGCCTTGATACCATTTACCAGGAACTGCAGACGCAGCCCGCGCCGGTCGCGTCAGGCGGCGGTTTGCGCGCGAAATTCGGCAAACTGCTGGGTAAGCGCGAGCCGGCTGCCGGGACGGCACCTGTCCGCGGCCTGTATATGTGGGGCGGCGTGGGGCGAGGCAAAACCTGGCTGATGGACCTGTTTTACCAGAGCCTGCCGGGCGAGCGTAAACAGCGCCTGCATTTCCATCGTTTCATGCTGCGCGTACACGAAGAGCTGACCACCCTGCAGGGACATAGCGACCCGCTGGAGATCGTCGCCGACCGCTTTAAAGCGGAAACCGACGTGCTCTGTTTCGACGAGTTTTTTGTCTCCGATATTACCGACGCCATGCTGTTGGGCGGGCTGATGAAAGCCCTGTTCGCCCGCGGCATCACCCTGGTGGCGACCTCCAATATTCCGCCGGATGAACTCTATCGCAATGGCCTGCAGCGGGCCCGTTTTCTGCCGGCGATCGACGCCATCAAGCAGCATTGCGATATTATGAACGTCGATGCCGGCATCGATTATCGACTGCGTACCCTGACGCAGGCGCACCTGTGGCTGTCGCCGCTGAATAACGACACCCGCGAACAGATGGATAAATTGTGGCTCGCGCTGGCGGGCGCGCCGCGCGCTGCCGGGCCGACGCTGGAGATTAACCATCGCGAGCTGCCTACCCTCGGCGTAGAAAACCAGACGCTGGCGGCGTCATTCGCCACGCTATGCGTGGATGCGCGCAGCCAGCATGACTATATCGCGCTCTCCCGACTGTTCCATACGGTGATGCTGTTCGACGTGCCGGTGATGACCGCGCAGCTGGAGAGCGAGGCCCGCCGCTTTATCGCTCTGGTGGATGAGTTCTACGAGCGCCATGTAAAGCTGGTGGTCAGCGCGGCAGTGCCGCTGTACGACATTTACCAGGGCGAGCGGCTGAAGTTTGAGTTCCAGCGCTGTCTCTCGCGTCTGCAGGAGATGCAGAGCGAAGAGTACCTCAAACGTCCGCATATGCCCTGACAGGGGACTTTTTCAGGCGGATTCAGGGCCGCAAGGCCGCCCCGGGCGCGGCCTGAAAAATCTCATAAAGGGGTCGATCTTTGACCCCGACTTCTCTATAATCTTGCGACCCCACGTTACGAGAAGGTTTTTTTCCCGAAACTTTCTATGCGCCGGCATAGGCTATTCGAAGGGGTAGGTTTGCTGGACAATGTCGTGTGAACCTCAACTGACTAAACGTTTGGGTGTTCACCAACGTGTAACTTATTATTTGGGTAAGCTTTTAATGAAAACTTTTACAGCTAAACCAGAAACCGTAAAACGCGACTGGTATGTTGTTGACGCGACCGGTAAAACTCTGGGCCGTCTGGCTACTGAACTGGCTCGTCGCCTGCGCGGTAAGCACAAAGCGGAATACACTCCGCACGTTGATACCGGTGATTACATCATCGTTCTGAACGCAGAAAAAGTTGCTGTTACCGGCAACAAGCGCGAAGACAAAATGTACTACCACCACACCGGCCACATCGGTGGTATCAAAGAAGCGACCTTTGAAGAGATGATTGCCCGCCGTCCTGAGCGTGTGATTGAAATCGCGGTTAAAGGCATGCTGCCAAAAGGCCCGCTGGGTCGTGCTATGTACCGTAAACTGAAAGTTTACGCGGGTAACGAGCACAACCACGCGGCACAGCAACCGCAAGTTCTTGACATCTAATCGGGATTATAGGCAATGGCTGAAAATCAATACTACGGCACTGGTCGCCGCAAAAGTTCCGCAGCTCGCGTTTTCATCAAACCGGGCAACGGTAAAATCGTTATCAACCAGCGTTCTCTGGAACAGTACTTCGGTCGTGAAACTGCCCGCATGGTAGTTCGTCAGCCGCTGGAACTGGTCGACATGGTTGAGAAACTGGATCTGTACATCACTGTTAAAGGTGGTGGTATCTCTGGTCAGGCTGGTGCGATCCGTCACGGTATCACCCGCGCTCTGATGGAGTACGACGAGTCCCTGCGTTCCGAACTGCGTAAAGCTGGCTTCGTTACTCGTGACGCTCGTCAGGTTGAACGTAAGAAAGTCGGTCTGCGTAAAGCACGTCGTCGTCCGCAGTTCTCCAAACGTTAATTGTTTTCTGCTCACGCAGAACAATTTGCGAAAAAACCCGCTTCGGCGGGTTTTTTTATGGATAAAACGGCTGTTATCCACAAGCATAGCGCCGGTTCTCGCCACTTTTTCAGCATTTCCAGAATCCCCTCACCACAACGTCTTCAAAATCTGGTAAACTATCATCCAATTTTCTGCCCAAATGCTGGTGATTGTTCATTTTTTGTTTTATTCGTGAACGAAGGTGACATCGCGCTAATGGGGTTTTTACATCTGGCTGGTCATGAGTGGCCGGCAGCAGTACAAAATTCTGAATATACCTGGAGGTTTTCATGGCTGTCGCTGCCAACAAACGTTCGGTAATGACGCTGTTTTCTGGTCCTACTGACATCTATAGCCATCAGGTCCGCATTGTGCTGGCCGAGAAGGGTGTCAGTTTTGAGATAGAGCACGTGGAGAAGGATAACCCGCCTCAGGATCTGATTGACCTCAACCCGAATCAAAGCGTACCGACGCTGGTGGATCGTGAGCTCACTCTGTGGGAATCCCGCATCATTATGGAGTATCTGGATGAGCGTTTCCCGCACCCGCCGTTAATGCCGGTTTATCCGGTGGCGCGTGGTGAAAGCCGCCTGTATATGCAACGTATCGAGAAGGACTGGTATTCGCTGATGAACACCATCCAGAGCGGTACCGCAGCGCAAGCTGATGCTGCGCGTAAGCAGCTGCGTGAAGAATTGCTGGCCATCGCGCCGGTCTTCACCCAGAAACCTTACTTCCTGAGCGATGAGTTCAGCCTGGTGGACTGCTACCTGGCGCCGCTGCTGTGGCGTCTGCCGGTTCTTGGTGTGGAGCTGGTTGGCGCTGGTGCGAAAGAGCTCAAAGGCTATATGACTCGCGTATTTGAGCGTGATTCCTTCCTCGCTTCTTTAACTGAAGCCGAGCGTGAAATGCGCCTCGGTCGGGGCTAAATAATGGATGTATCACAGCTGACGCCGCGTCGCCCGTATCTGTTACGGGCGTTTTATGACTGGCTGCTGGATAACCAGCTGACGCCGCACCTGGTGGTGGATGTGACGCTGCCGGGCGTGCTCGTGCCGATGGAGTACGCGCGCGATGGGCAAATCGTTCTCAATATTGCCCCGCGTGCGGTAGGCAATCTCGAGCTGGCGAACGACGAAGTGCGCTTCAACGCGCGCTTTGGCGGGGTACCACGCAACGTGTCTGTCCCGCTGGCTGCGGTACTCGCCATCTACGCCCGTGAGAACGGCGCTGGTACGATGTTCGAACCGGAAGCGGCCTATGACGAAGACGTCAGCAGCCTCAACGATGATGACGTCGCGCCGGAGAGTGAAAGCGAAACGGTGATGTCGGTGATCGATGGCGATAAGCCGGATAATCACGACGACGATCCTGACGACACGCCGCCGCCGCGCGGTGGTCGCCCGGCGCTGCGCGTGGTGAAGTAAATCCCTTCTCTGACAGGCCCTGCGGGGCCTGTTTTTTTGTCTGTCCGCTTTGTTAACTCTGCCACAAACGAGGCGTCCCATGGCTGGTATCGTCATCGCCACAGGTAGTTTTTAGGGAGCAGACATGTCTTTACTCGCACAACTGGACCAGCGTATCCGTCATCATGGCGGATTAATTGTCTCCTGCCAGCCGGTGCCGGGCAGTCCGCTGGATAATCCCGCTATCGTCGCGGCAATGGCGCTGGCGGCTGAGCAGGCGGGAGCGGTAGCGCTGCGCATCGAAGGCCTGGCCAACCTGCAGGCCGTTCGTCCGTTAGTGACAGTGCCCGTTATTGGGTTGATCAAACGCGATTTGCCCGATAGCCCGGTGCGTATTACGCCATGGCTGGAAGATATCGACGCGCTGGCGCAGGGCGGAGCGGATATTATTGCTATTGACGGCACCCAGCGTCAGCGTCCGGCGTCAGTGTCGGCGCTATTAGCAGAAATTCATCGGCTGGGGAAAGTGGCGATGGCCGATTGCTCATCTCTCGACGATGCTCTCGAGTGCTGGCAGTTGGGGGCTGAGATTGTCGGCACGACTCTCTCCGGCTATACCGCAGAAGAGACGCCGGATGAGCCGGATCTGGCGCTGGTGCAATGCCTGAGCGCGGCGGGCTGCAGAGTGATTGCCGAAGGGCGCTATAACACGCCTGCCCAGGCGGCGGAGGCGATGCGCTGCGGCGCGTGGGCGGTGACCGTCGGCTCGGCGATTACCCGCCTGGAGCATATCTGCGGCTGGTATAATACGGCGCTGAAAGCGGCGGTTTGCCCGGCGAATGAGCAATAAAAAAGCCCGATGACGTTAACCATCGGGCTTTTATGCGTGAGGTTCCGGACCTAATCAGACTTCAAGGTAGTTGAGGATCCCGTCCGCCGCTTTACGGCCTTCGGCAATCGCGGTGACCACCAGATCGGAACCGCGAACGATATCGCCACCGGCGAAGATTTTCGGGTTGCTGGTCTGGAAGGCGTTTTCGCTGCCTTCCGGGGCGATAATACGGCCCTGGGAGTCCAGTTCGACGCTGTGCTTCGCCAGCCACTCCATGCTGTGCGGACGGAAGCCAAACGCCATGACTACGGCGTCAGCCGGCACCACGTGCTCAGAGCCGGGGACGATCTCCGCGCGGCGGCGGCCCTTCGCATCCGGCTGGCCCATTTCGGTGCGCGCCATCTTCACGCCGCAAACCTTACCGTTGGCATTCACTTCCACGCCCAGCGGCTGGACGTTAAACTGGAACTCAACGCCTTCTTCGCGCGCGTTTTTCACTTCGCGTTTTGAGCCGGGCATGTTCTCTTCGTCACGGCGATAGGCGCAGATCACGTGCGCCGCATTCTGACGGACGGAGGTGCGTACGCAGTCCATCGCGGTATCGCCACCGCCGAGCACCACCACGCGTTTGCCTTCCATGCTGACATAGGGCTCATCGGCGGTTTCACCAAAGCCCATGATCTGCTTAGTGTTAGCGATCAGGAACGGCAGCGCGTCGTAAACACCCGGAGCGTCTTCGTTGTCCAGTCCACCGCGCATAGACTGATAGGTCCCGACGCCGAGGAACACCGCATCGTACTCCTTCAGCAGGTCGTCGAGCTGCACGTCGCGGCCCACTTCGGTATTGAGTTTGAACTCAATGCCCATGCCGGTGAAGATCTCCCGGCGGCGGGTCATCACCTCTTTTTCCAGCTTGAACGCCGGGATACCGAAGGTCAGCAAGCCGCCGATTTCCGGATGGCGGTCAAATACCACCGCCTTGACGCCGTTACGGGTCAGCACGTCGGCGCAGGCGAGGCCCGCCGGGCCAGCGCCGATGATCGCGACGGTTTTACCGGTCGGCTTCACGTCGGAGAGATCCGGACGCCAGCCCATCTCGAATGCCTTATCGTTGATATAGCGTTCGATGTTGCCGATGGTCACCGCGCCGAACTCATCGTTCAGCGTACAGGAGCCTTCACACAGGCGGTCCTGCGGGCAGACGCGCCCGCAGACTTCCGGCAGAGTGTTGGTTTGATGCGACAGCTCGGCCGCTTCAAAAATACGCCCCTCGTTGGCCAGCTTCAGCCAGTTCGGGATGTAGTTATGCACCGGGCACTTCCATTCGCAGTACGGGTTGCCACAGGAGAGGCAGCGATCCGCCTGCGCCTTGGCCTGGCCTTCTGAAAACGGCTCGTAAATTTCCACAAACTCAATTTTACGGATCTTCAGCGGTTTCTTTGGCGGATCAACGCGCTGCAGGTCGATAAATTGATAAACGTTCTGACTCATCTTAACCCCTTACTGCGCCTGCACCCGCAGCTCAGCTGCGGAACGACTACGGTGACCCAACAGTGCTTTAACATCGCTGGACTTTGGTTTAACCAGCGCAAACTTCGCGGAGAAGGCCGGCCAGTTGGCGAGGATCTCTTCGCCGCGTTGCGAACCGGTAAGCTGTACGTGCTCGGTGATTAAACCGCGCAGGTGCTCTTCATGGATGGCCAGAGAATCAACGTCCAGCACTTCCACCAGCTCCGGGTTCACGCGTTTGCGGAAGTCGCCATCTTCATCCAGGACATAGGCAAAGCCGCCGGTCATCCCTGCGCCAAAGTTGACGCCGGTTTTTCCGAGCACGCAGACGATGCCGCCGGTCATATATTCGCAGCCGTTGTCGCCGATGCCTTCCACCACGGTGATGGCGCCGGAGTTACGCACGGCGAAACGCTCGCCCGCGCGGCCTGCGGCGTACAGACGACCACCGGTCGCGCCGTACAGGCAGGTGTTGCCGATAATACTGGCTTCATGGCTGCGGAACGCAGAGCCCACCGGCGGACGAATGGCCAGCAGACCGCCCGCCATGCCTTTCCCGACGTAGTCGTTGGCGTCGCCAGTCAGATGCAGTTCCACGCCGCCGGCGTTCCACACGCCGAAGCTCTGGCCCGCGGTGCCGCTAAAGTGAGCGACGATCGGGTCGCCCGCCAGTCCCTGGTCGCCATGGGTCTGGGCGATATACCCGGACAGCGAGGCCCCCACGGAGCGGTCGGTGTTACGGATATCAAACCAGAACGTCTTGCTCTGCTTTTCATCCACGTACGGTTTCGCCTGCTGCAGCAGCTGGGCGTTGAGCACGCCGTTATCGAACGGTGGGTTGTTCTCGGTGCAGTACAGCGCTTTGCCCGGATGCGGCTCTGCGGTCTCCAGCAGTTTACCCAGATCCAGTTTCTGCTGCTTGGCGGTGAACCCATCCAGCTCTTTGAGCAGATCGGTGCGGCCAATCAGATCCACCAGACGCTTGACGCCCAGCTGGGCCATCAGCTCGCGGGTCTCACGGGCGATAAATTCAAAGTAGTTGGTCACTTTGAACGGCAGACCGTGATAGTGATTCTTACGCAGTTTGTCATCCTGGGTCGCCACGCCGGTAGCGCAGTTGTTCAGGTGGCAAATACGCAGGTATTTACAGCCCAGCGCGACCATCGGGCCGGTACCGAAACCGAAGCTCTCCGCGCCGAGGATCGCCGCTTTGATGATATCAAGACCGGTTTTCAGGCCGCCATCCACCTGCAGACGGATCTTATGACGCAGACCGTTGGCAACCAGCGCCTGCTGGGTTTCCACCAGGCCGAGCTCCCACGGACAGCCGGCATATTTCACCGAAGAGAGCGGGCTCGCCCCGGTGCCGCCGTCGTAGCCGGCGATGGTGATCAGGTCGGCATAGGCTTTGGCCACGCCGGTGGCGATGGTGCCAACGCCCGGCTCAGAAACCAGTTTGACCGAAATCATCGCTTTCGGATTGACCTGCTTGAGGTCGAAAATCAGCTGCGCCAGATCCTCGATAGAGTAGATATCGTGGTGCGGCGGCGGGGAAATCAGCGTGACGCCCGGTACCGAATAGCGCAGTTTGGCGATGTACGGGGTGACTTTATCACCCGGCAGCTGGCCACCTTCACCCGGTTTCGCCCCCTGGGCGACTTTGATCTGGATGACGTCGGCATTGACCAGGTAGGCTGGCGTGACGCCGAAGCGGCCGGAAGCGACCTGCTTGATGCGCGACACTTTATTAGTGCCGTAGCGCGCCGGGTCTTCACCGCCTTCACCGGAGTTGGAGAAGCCGCCGATGCTGTTCATCGCTTCCGCCAGCGACTCGTGCGCTTCCGGGCTCAGGGCGCCGATCGACATCGCCGCGGTATCGAAGCGTTTAAACAGCTCCTTCGCCGGCTCTACTTCGTCGATGCTGATGGCGTCTTCGCCTGGGTTGAGCGCCAGCAGGTCGCGCAGCGTGGCCGCTGGACGTTCGTTAACCAGTTTCGCGTATTGTTGATAATCGCTGTATTCGCCGCTCTGCACGGCCTGCTGCAGGGTGCGCACCACGTCCGGGTTGTAGGCATGATATTCGCCGCCGTGCACATATTTCAGCAAACCGCCCTGGGCCAGTGGCTTACGCGCCAGCCAGGCGCGTTTCGACAGATTCAGCAGATCCTGCTGGAAGTCGTCGAAGCTGGCGCCGCCGATGCGGCTGACCACGCCCTGGAAGCAGAGCTCGGAGACATCGCGATGCAGACCGACCGCTTCGAACAGCTTCGAGCAGCGGTAGGAGGCGATGGTCGAGATCCCCATCTTGGACATGATCTTATACAGACCTTTATTGATACCGTTGCGATAGTTCAGCATCACCGCACGGTACGGTTTATCGATGGCTTTGCTGTCGACCAGCTTCGCCAGCGTTTCGTAGGCGAGGTATGGATAGATAGCCGTCGCCCCAAAGCCGAGCAGCACGGCGAAGTGGTGCGGATCGCGGGCGCTGGCGGTTTCAACGATGATGTTGGCATCGCAGCGCAGGCTTTTATCGACCAGACGGGTCTGGATCGCGCCAACGGCCATCGGCGCCGGTACCGGCAGACGGTCTTTGGCGATGTTGCGGTCAGAGAGCACCAGCAGCACGGTGCCGTCGCGCACCATTTGCTCCGCTTTATCGCACAGCGCTTTCACCGTCTCGCTGAGGGAGGCCTCTGCCGGGTTGAACGTGATATCGAGGACGTCGGCGCGATAGTGCTCTTCTTCCATCGTCGTCAGCTGTTTAAAATCGGAGTACAGCAGGATCGGCGATTTGAAGCTCAGACGATGCGCCTGGCCTTCCGCTTCGCAGAAGACGTTCATTTCGCGGCCGATGCTGGTAGCCAGCGACATGACGTGCGCTTCGCGCAGCGGGTCGATCGGCGGGTTAGTCACCTGGGCGAACTGCTGACGGAAGTAATCGTAGATAATGCGCGGCTGGCTGGAGAGCACGGCGAAAGGCGTGTCATCGCCCATCGAACCGACTGCTTCCTGGCCATTTTCGCCGAGCACGCGCAGGACGGAGTCCAGCTCTTCCGCGCTGTAGTTAAACTGTTTCTGGTAGCTGGCGAGCGTGTCGTCATCCAGCTGGCGACTGCCAACCTCTTCGTCCGGCAGATCTTCGAACGGCACCAGGCGACGAACGTTTTTCTCCATCCACTCTTTATACGGGTGGCGGCTCTTCAGATCGTCATCGGTTTCCGCTGAGTGCAGAATGCGTCCGGCACGGGTATCGATAACCATCAGCTCGCCCGGGCCCACGCGGCCTTTCTCGACCACTTCGTCAGGCTGGTAATCCCAGATGCCGACTTCGGAGGCGCAGGTGATGAGCTTATCTTTGGTAATGACGTAGCGCGCCGGGCGCAGACCGTTACGGTCGAGGTTACAGGCCGCGTAGCGGCCATCGGACATGACGATGCCCGCCGGGCCGTCCCACGGCTCCATATGCATGGAGTTAAAGTCGAAGAACGAACGCAGCTCCGGATCCATATCCGGGTTGTTCTGCCAGGCTGGTGGCACCAGCAGACGCATGGCGCGCACGATGTCCATCCCGCCGGCCAGCAGCAGCTCCAGCATGTTGTCCATGGAACTGGAGTCGGAGCCGGTTTCGTTAACGAACGGCGCGGCGTCGTGCAGGTCAGGGATCAGCGGGGTCTGGAACTTATAGGTACGGGCGCGGGCCCACTGGCGGTTGCCGGTAATGGTGTTAATTTCACCGTTGTGCGCCAGGTAGCGGAACGGCTGCGCCAACGGCCAGCGTGGTACGGTGTTGGTGGAGAAGCGCTGGTGGAACAGGCAGATAGCCGACTCCAGGCGCAGGTCCGCGAGGTCCAGGTAGAAGCGCGGCAAATCCGCCGGCATACACAGACCTTTATAGATGTTGACCAGATTGGACAAGCTACAAACGTAGAAATCTTTGTCTTCCTGCAGACGTTTTTCAATGCGACGACGCGCAATAAACAGACGGCGCTCCATATCGCGCGGGCGCCAGCCAGCCGGGGCGTTGACAAAGATTTGCTCAATACGGGGCAGCGAGGAGAGGGCGATTTCACCGAGCACGCCTTCGTTGGTCGGCACATCGCGCCAGCCGACAATCGACAGGGTCTCAAGCTGAAGTTCTTCTTCAACGATGCGGCGCGCCGCTTTAGCCAGCTCAGGATCTTTATTCAGGAACAGCATCCCAACGGCGTAGTTTTTGGCTAAACGCCAGCCGCGCTCTTCGGCAACGATGCGGAAGAAACGATCGGGTTTTTGCAGCAGCAGACCGCAACCGTCGCCGGTTTTACCATCGGCAAGGATTGCGCCACGGTGCTGCATGCGGGCCAGTGCGTGTATTGCGGTTCGCACTACCTTGTGGCTAGGTTCGCCTTCTATGTGGGCGATCAGGCCGAAACCACAGTTATCCCTCTCAAGGGATTTGTCGTACAACATATCAGTGAACCTCCCCAGGCTCTACGGACACCCTCCGATACCGATTGCGCACAGGCACAGAAAGAGCATGGCGACGGGGTTTACACCTCGCATTCGCCCTCTTTAAATCCTTTTCGCATCGGTACACAAGTTTGAGGACTTGCTGTTAAGAGGGAATCTCAATTACTGCATAAATATGATGAGCAGAGTGCTCATCCAGAAAGCTTCCAGCGGATTCCCAACTTATCGGGAATCCACACTTACGTCAAATGGCAATCTTATTAATACAAAAATGTGCTATACACAAGTTAACTAATTGTTATTAAAGAAAATAATGGCAATTTTTACGCTTTGAATACGCCTGCTGGTGGTGCGGCTAGTGTGATCTGTCTCACTGTGCACGCGGCTTTGCATTACCAATATGCGCTGAAATATATTTCATTATTAGCATATTTGACTGCAATATTTTTAACTACTGGACATTAATACCGTTTTTTACCAGAAAGCAGATTAGGGCAATGCGAAGATAAAATATAAGGAAAACTCATCACCTGGTGGTTGAATGAAATTGCAGTAATCTTGATTGTTTATGCAATAGGGTTGGTCGCCGCGCTGACGATTGATCCAGGTCATCGCCGTCGGTGACGAAAAGTGGCAGGCTTGGCCCCCTTTGTTGAGGGCGGTCTATCAGATTATGCAGTTACAGAAATTAGTCAATATGTTTGGTGGGGATCTTATGCGTCGCTATGGCGAAAAGGTCCATAAGCTAACGCTGCACGGCGGTTTTAGCTGCCCAAACCGCGACGGCACGCTGGGCCGCGGCGGTTGCACTTTCTGTAACGTGGCATCGTTTGCCGATGAGGCGCAGCAGCATCGCTCTATCGCCGAACAGCTCGCTCATCAGGCGCAGCTCGTCAACCGTGCGAAGCGCTATCTGGCCTATTTTCAGGCCTACACCAGCACCTTCGCTGAAGTGCAGGTGCTCCGTTCAATGTATCGTCAGGCCGTCAGTGCCGCAAATATCGTTGGCCTGTGCGTCGGCACCCGCCCGGACTGCGTTCCGCAGGCGGTCCTTGACCTGCTGAGTGAATACCATCAGCAAGGGTATGAGGTATGGCTGGAGCTGGGGCTGCAAACTGCTCATGACAAGACCCTGCATCGCATTAACCGTGGACACGATTTCGCCTGTTATCAGCGTACCGCGCGCCTGGCGCGAGAGCGGGGGCTGAAAGTCTGTGCGCATCTGATCGTCGGTCTGCCCGGAGAGAGCCAGGGGCATTGTCTGCAGACGCTGGAGCAGGTAGTGGCGACCGGCGTGGATGGGATCAAATTGCATCCACTGCATATTGTGAAAGGCAGCATTATGGCCAAAGCGTGGCAGGCCGGGCGTCTCGATGGCATTGAGCTGGAGGCGTATACCGTCACCGCTGGAGAGATGATCCGCCATACGCCGCCGGAGGTGATCTACCACCGTATTTCCGCCAGCGCCCGTCGGCCCACGCTGTTGGCGCCGCTGTGGTGTGAAAATCGCTGGACCGGCATGGTTGAACTGGATCGTTATCTGAATCAGCAGGGCGCTCAGGGCTCGGCGCTGGGCCGTAGCTGGGTTGCTCCCCAGGCTGAGTGAGAAGTACGAGCGTGATGTCCGGAACAATGCCGGACATCGCGCTCCTGCCATTTATGCCTGGCTGGCTTTCATCGTCACACGCGGAGTTTTGATCACGAACAGCACCAGCAGGGCGCCAAGCGCGGCGATAGTGCCGGCGAGTACGAAAGCGCTGTCAAATTTACCAGTAGACTGCACGATATAGCCGGTAACAATCGGCCCCACGATGCCGGAGACGCTGCCGATAAGATGGATAAAGCCGCTGGCGCCGCCGACGCGGGATTTATGCACCACGTCCTGGATAATCGCCCAGTAGATCGCCCCGGTTACATAGAGGAAAAAGATGGAGACCGACATCAGCAGAACGGCAGGCACGACGCTGCTGACGGTACCCGCCAGTCCCACGCAGATAGCGGCCATCAGCAGGCATACCACCAGCACAATTTTGCGCGACAGCAGCAGGCGCCCGGTGAGTTTAAAAATTTTATCGGAAATATAGCCCCCAAGCGCCAGACCGACAAAGCCGACTATCCATGGGATCATAGTGGTAAGGCTCATCTGTTTAATATCCAGATGGTGCTGTTGTACCAGATAGGACGGGAACCAGCTGAGAAAGAAAAACAGAATATAGTTGTAGCAGAAGAAGGCAAATGCCGTTACCAGAATAATTGGCTGTTTCAAATAATAACCCAGCGAGTGAGCTGTTTGATTTTCTATTGTTTCCAGCGCGACTTCTTCTTCTTTCATTTTATTAATCAGCTTAAGTTCTTCCTGGCTGACTTTTTTGTGCTTTTCGGGCGAATTAGCGGCAATGAAAAACCACGCTATCATCCATACAATACCGATAGCGAAAATAATCATAAAAGCCGGGCGCCAGCCGAATGCCAGGGCCAGGTAACCGACGATGGGGCCGGCGACCGCGCCGCCCAGCGGAGAGCCTGCGCTGAGAAAGCCGACGGCGGTAGCCGCTTGCTTTTTAGGAAACCAGCCGTTGATCATCTTGTTCGCCGATGCGCAGATCGGGCCTTCCGCCATCCCGAAAAGCACCCGCAGCACCAGCATGGAATAAAAGCCGGTGGCTACCGCGGTTAAGCCGCAAAACAGCGACCACAGACCGACCGCCAGGCCCATTACCAGCGTTGCGCCAAACTTATCCACGGCCAAACCGCCAATAAAATTAAATACCGCGTAGCCGAAGAAAAAGCTGCCGAAAATAATGCCGAATTGTTCAGCGTTAAGTGCAAGGTCCTTTTCAATCATCGGGACCGTAATGGATAATGCCACCCGGTCAAGATAATTTATCATATATACTAAAAATAATAACAGGACGATAATCCAGCGGATATTTTTTCCCATGATAACACCATGCTCATTATATTATTTATATCAGGCGCGGCGGATACGCAGATATCCGTCGGCCGTTATTCTATACGATGCCGGTTTAACCCAGCTGCAGCAGCACTTTGCAGCAGGTCTTACGGTCGTTAGCAAAAATCTCCATGGCCTCTTTCACCTGCTCCAGCGGCATACAATGGGTGATTAACGCCTCCGGACGAATAAGGCCTTTCTCCATCCAGTCGATGACCAGCGGAAAACGCCCGCTGTTCAGCCGGGAGGAGAAAATAGAAATTTCTTTACTGGTGATGCTTTGCTGAGTGAGGGTCGAGGCCTCGCCGGAGAAACCGAGTATACCGATGCGGGCGGCGGGGGAGGCGAGGAGAATGGCTTCCTGCAGGATCGCCGGGTGGCAGGCGGCATCAATGACCAGCGTGGGGGCAAGCTGCCGCTGCGCCAGCTGTTCCGCGAGCGGCTGGTCAGTGTTATCGAGCGTCAGATCGGCGCCGTTTTCCCGGGCCATCTGCAGACGTTCGGCAATGCGATCCACGACGATCACCTGCTTAACGCCATATACCCCCTTTAGCGCCTGAATGATTGTCAGCCCCATCGGGCCAGCGCCGTAAACCAGGGCAATATCTTGCGCCGTGGGCTGCAGCTGGGCGGTAATATTTGCCGCGATGGTAAAAGGCTCAACCATCGTTGCCTGACGGTCGCTGATAGCCTCGGGGATGCGCCAGGCATTTTTCGCCGGCACGCAGGCATAGTCGCTAAATCCCCCGTCGCGGTGAACTCCTATGACCTGGAGCTGCGTACAGACATTCGGCCTTCCTACCGAGCAAGGATAACAATGGCCGCAGCTGACAACGGGGTCCACCGCGACACGCTCGCCGATGCGTGCCGGAGATACCTGCTCGCCGACGGCGTCGATGATGCCATAGAATTCATGGCCGATGACGCGGGGATATTTCGCGAAAGGGTTGTGGCCGTGATAGATGTGTACATCGGAACCACAGATCCCGGCAAAAGCAATTTTCACCCGTACTTCATGGGCGCCCGGAACTGGAACCGGACGTGATTCAATGTTCAGTTGGCCTGGCTCTTTGACGACGACGCTTCTCATTTTGATTCCTTCCATTGTCTTTTTTCTGAACAAATTACGCTACTTTTATTACCATACAAGTATGCAAAAGATCATAATCAGGCCTGGATCACATTTGAGAAAGCTCGGCAGAAAAAGCCATAGCATGATTAATCTATTGAAATAAATTGAAAAAAATTATGAATGCGCCGACGCATTCGCCGCTGGCGAGCCGGTCGGCAGGAATGTGATCGCTATCACGACAGCCAACGCTCAATCATTTATGATTACTGGTATGGTAGTAGGGTAAATTAAACTAAGTTGAGCAGGTGAAGACAATGCAGATGACAATGCGCTGGTTTGGACCAGAGGAAGACAAGATTTCATTAGAACATATTCGCCAGGTGCCTGGCGTTGAGGGGGTGGTCGGCGCGCTCTACGACGTCGCGGTGGGCGAAGTATGGCCGGTGGATAAAATTGAGCGTCTGGTCGGTCAGGCCCATGCCGCAGGCCTGAAAATGGAGGTGATCGAGAGCGTCAACATCCATGACGACATCAAAATCGGCCTACCTACCCGTGACCGCTATATTGCCAACTACCAGCAGACCATCCGCAACCTTGCCCGCTTTGGCGTTAAAGTCATCTGCTATAACTTCATGCCGGTTTTCGACTGGATGAAGACGGATATGAACTACGTCCTGCCGGATGGCTCGCTGACGATGGCGTTTGAGAAGAAAGATATCGATAAGCGGCTGGAAGACGTGGTGAAGGAGGTGCTTGAGAATTCAAACGGCTTCGCCTTGCCGGGCTGGGAGCCGGAACGGCTGGCGGAGGTGCAGACCCTGTTTGCCAAATATAGCGCGGTGGATGATCAGAAGCTGCGGGAGAACCTGGTTTATTTTCTGCAGGCGGTGATCCCGGTTTGCGAAGAGGTTGGGGTGAAAATGGCGATCCACCCGGACGACCCGCCGTACTCCATTTTTGGCCTGCCGCGGGTGGTCAAAAACCGCGACGATCTGGACTGGATCTGCCGGGCCGTCGATTCACCCGCCAACGGCATTACGCTCTGCACCGGCTCGATTGCCGAAGATCCTGATAATGACGTGTACGCCATCCTGGCCGAATTTACGCGGCGTAAGCGAATTCATTTTGCCCACGTCCGCAATATAAAGCTGATGCAGGATAAAGACTTTTACGAGTGCGCCCATCCGTCAGAGTACGGCTCCCTGGATATGTACAAAGTGATGCAAGCGCTGTATGACAACGGATTCGACGGCTATATTCGCCCGGATCATGGTCGCTTTATCTGGGGAGAGACCGGACGGCCGGGCTATGGCTTGTTCGACCGCGCCCTCGGCGTGACCTACCTGAAAGGACTCTGGGAGGCGTTAAGCAAGCGTTAATCCCTCTCCTGATCCCCCTCTTTTGCGGCTGGTTCGCCTCAGCGGCCGGCCGCCGTATCGACTCCTGCCCGCATTTTTTGCACAACTTACAGCGCATTGCTCAGAATTGAGTATTATTGTGCGGAGTTGTCGTGAAGGAATCCCCTATGAAGCAAATTCGTATGCTGGCGCAGTATTATGTCGACCTGATGATGAAGCTGGGTCTGGTCCGCTTTTCGATGCTGTTGGCTCTTGCGCTGGTGGTACTGGCCATCGTGGTACAGATGGCGGTTACCATGGTGCTGCATGGCCAGGTTGAAAGTATCGACGTTATCCGCTCTATCTTCTTTGGCCTGCTGATCACGCCTTGGGCGGTCTACTTTCTCTCGGTGGTGGTGGAGCAGCTCGAAGAGTCCCGTCAGCGTCTTTCGCGGCTGGTGGACAAGCTGGAGGAGATGCGTGAGCGCGATCTAAAGCTGAACGTCCAACTGAAAGATAACATCGCGCAGTTGAATCAGGAGATTGGCGAACGTGAAAAAGCGGAAGCCGAGCGCGAGACCACCCTCGAGCAGTTGAAGATTGAGATGAAAGAGCGTGAAGAGACGCAGATCCAGCTCGAACAGCAATCCTCCTTTCTGCGCTCTTTCCTTGATGCTTCCCCGGACCTGGTCTTCTATCGCAATGAGGATAAGGAGTTTTCAGGCTGTAACCGGGCGATGGAGCTGCTGACCGGCAAAAGCGAAAAACAGCTGATCCACCTCAAACCGCAGGACGTCTATAGCGAAGAGGCGGCGGAAAAGGTACTGGAGACCGACGAGAAGGTGTTCCGCCATAATGTATCGCTGACCTATGAGCAGTGGCTGGACTATCCCGATGGCCGCAAAGCGTGCTTTGAAATCCGCAAGGTCCCCTACTACGATCGCGTCGGTAAGCGTCGCGGCCTGATGGGCTTCGGCCGCGATATCACCGAACGTAAACGCTATCAGGACGCTCTTGAGCGCGCCAGCCGGGATAAAACCACCTTTATTTCCACCATCAGTCATGAGCTGCGTACCCCGCTAAACGGGATCGTCGGGCTGAGCCGAATTTTGCTGGATACCGAACTGACCAGCGAGCAGGAAAAATACCTGAAAACTATCCATGTCTCGGCGGTGACGCTGGGGAATATCTTCAATGATATTATCGACATGGACAAAATGGAGCGCCGCAAGGTGCAGCTCGATAACCAGCCGGTGGACTTCACCAGCTTCCTTGCCGACCTTGAAAACCTATCCGGCCTGCAGGCACAGCAGAAGGGGCTGCGCTTTGTGCTGGAGCCGAGCCTGCCGCTGCCGCATAAGGTAATCACGGATGGGACCCGCCTGCGGCAGATCCTGTGGAATCTTATCAGTAACGCCGTGAAGTTTACCCCGCAGGGCGGAGGGGTAAACGTCCGCGTGCGCTATGACGAAGGCGATATCCTGCACTTCGAAGTGGAAGACTCCGGAATTGGTATTCCTGAAGCGGAACAGGACAAAATTTTCGCCATGTATTACCAGGTCAAAGACAGCCACGGCGGCAAACCGGCCACCGGAACCGGGATTGGTCTCGCCGTCTCGCGTCGCCTGGCGCGTAATATGGGCGGTGATATCAGCGTTACCAGCCAGCCGGGTAAAGGGGCGACCTTTACGCTTACCGTCCATGCGCCTGCCATTGCGGAAGAAGTGGAAGATACGCTGGCGGAAGACGACATGCCATTACCGGCGCTCAACGTGCTGCTGGTTGAGGACATTGAGCTCAACGTTATTGTGGCCCGTTCAGTGCTGGAAAAACTGGGTAACAGCGTTGATGTGGCGATGACCGGGAAAGCCGCGCTGGAGATGTTTGAGCCAGGCGAATATGACCTTGTGCTGTTGGATATTCAGTTACCGGACATGACCGGACTGGATATTTCCCGGGAACTGAAACAGCGCTTTGCCGCTGACGAGCTACCGCCGCTGGTCGCCCTGACCGCCAACGTGCTGAAGAATAAAAAAGAGTATCTCGACGCCGGGATGGACGATGTATTGAGTAAGCCGCTATCGGTGCCAGCGCTAACGGCCATGATCAAGAAATTCTGGGATGCACCGGATGAGGAAGCGCAGGAAGCGCCGGCGGCCGATCTGCATAAAGCCGACGCGGTGCTGGATACCGATATGCTGGAGCAATATATCGAGCTGGTGGGACCGAAGCTTATCAACGATGGTCTCGCGGTGTTTGAGAAGATGATGCCGGGCTACATGTCCGTTCTGGAGTCTAATCTGACCGCCCGCGACCAAAAAGGGATTGTCGAAGAGGGGCATAAGATCAAAGGGGCGGCCGGTTCTATCGGACTGCGCCACATCCAGCAGCTGGGCCAGCAGATCCAGACTCCGGATCTGCCTGCCTGGTCTGATAATGTCGCTGAATGGGTTGAAGAGATGAAATCCGAGTGGCAAAACGATGTAGCGGTACTGAAGGCGTGGGTGGCGAAAGCCAGCAAAAAATGACCCCGGACAGACCGGGGTGCGCGAATACTGCGCCAACACCAGGGAACTGGTGGTTGAGCCAGTGTTGTTTGAGTGATGTTGTTACGTGGCGCAACCGAAGAAGTGGATTGCTCGCTCATTAAGATAGCAAAGCTTAACTAATTTGTTACATGAATCAGTAAAATATGTGAAGCATAGCGAGTTAATCGACATTTTTGACTGGTTTCAGCGAGTTGCATGGAGGAGCGAAAGCGATGAAAAAAATTGGTGTGGTACTGGGCGGCTGCGGCGTGTACGACGGCAGTGAAATCCATGAGGCGGTGATTACCCTGCTGGCGATCGCGCGCAACGGCGCGCAGGCAGTGTGCTTTGCGCCCGATAAACCGCAGCGCGATGTCATCAACCATCTGACCGGGGAGGCGATGCCAGAGCAGCGCAATGTGCTGGTGGAAGCAGCGCGTATCGCCCGCGGCGACATCCTGCCGCTGGTGCAGGCGCGTGCGGAGACGCTGGACGCGCTGATCGTCCCTGGCGGCTTCGGCGCGGCGAAAAATCTAAGCAGCTTCGCCGCCGAGGGCAGCGAATGCCAGGTGGATCCCGATCTGCGGGCCCTGGCGCTGGCGATGCATCAGACCGGCAAGCCGCTGGGCTTTATGTGCATTGCCCCGGCGATGCTACCGAAGATCTTTGCGTTTCCGCTGCGGATAACCATTGGGACCGATCTTGATACCGCCGATGTGGTGGAAGAGATGGGGGCAGAGCACGTGCCTTGCCCGGTCGACGACATCGTGGTGGATGAAGACAACAAAGTGGTCACCACTCCGGCGTATATGCTGGCGGAGGACATTGCGCAAGCCGCCACCGGAATTGAGAAGCTGGTGGCCCGCGTGCTGGCGCTGAGCGCATGAGGCTCCGCGTTGCGCCCTTTGCGCTGCTGAAACGTCTGGCATTGCGTCTGCTGCTGATCGCCGCCGTCCTCTGGGGCGGGGGGATCGCGCTGTTTAGCGTGCTGCCGGTGCCGTTTTCGGCGGTGATGCTTGAGCGGCAGGTGAGCGCCTGGCTGTCCGGTGATTTCCATTATCTGGCGCATTCCGACTGGGTTGCCATGGATAAGATCTCCCCATGGATGGGGCTGGCGGTGATTGCCGCCGAAGATCAGAAGTTCCCGGAACACTGGGGGTTCGACGTGTCGGCGATTGAGAAAGCGCTGGCGCACAATGAGCGGCATGATACCCGGATTCGCGGCGCGTCAACGCTGTCGCAGCAGACGGCGAAAAACCTGTTTTTATGGGATGGCCGCAGCTGGCTGCGTAAGGGGCTGGAAGCCGGGCTGACAGTCGGGATCGAAACCGTGTGGAGTAAAAAGCGGATCCTGACCGTCTACCTGAATATTGCCGAGTTCGGCGATGGGATATTTGGTGTGGAAGCGGCCGCCCAGCGCTATTTTCATAAACCCGCCAGTCAGCTGACGCCGGGGGAAGCGGCTCTGCTGGCCGCGGTGCTGCCGAACCCGATCCGCTATCGCGCCGATGCGCCGTCAGGCTATGTGCGCAGTCGTCAGGCCTGGATCTTACGCCAGATGCGACAGCTGGGCGGGGAAGGGTTCATGCGCGATCATAAGCTCTATTAGCGGGTTACTCCGGCGCCGGGGCTGGTACAATCGCCAGTCGTCCGCCGCCGGGAAGCGTCACGTTTAGTCTTCGTCAAAGCCAGCGTTAAACAGGGCAATCACCGCGGCGAGGGCTTCAACTTCCTGCGGACCGCTGGCCTCCACCTCTATCTGTCGCCCTTTCGCCGAGTCCAGCATCAGCAGGGCAATCACGCTGTTGGCTTCCGCCTCCGTGCCTTCATCGTTGCGCAGCAGTACTTCGGCATCGAAATTCTGCATCAGTTCGAACAGCTTCATCGCCGGGCGGGCGTGCATGCCCAGCTTATTGGTGATTTCAACGGTCTGCTTTACGGTCATGATTTACGTTTTTCCAGCGTCCGATGACGAGACTGCACGTTCTTGCCGCGCGAGCGGAAGTAGTCAGCCAGTTGTTCAGCAATATAAACCGAACGATGTTTACCGCCGGTACAGCCAATGGCCACCGTCAGATAGCTGCGATTGTTGGTCTCCAGCATCGGTAACCATAGCTCAAGATAGCTTCGGGTCTGATAAATAAAGTTGTGCACTTCAGTGTGCCGATCGAGGAAGGCGGCCACTGGTTTATCCAGGCCGGTCATTGGACGCAGTTTCGGATCCCAGTGCGGGTTGGGCAGAAAGCGCACGTCAAAGACGTAATCGGCATCGATCGGAATACCGTGCTTGAAGCCGAAGGATTCGAAGACCATCGTCAGTTCACGCTCGCGTTTACCCAGCAGTCGGGTACGCAGCATCTCGGCCAGCTCATGCACCGACATTTCCGACGTATCGACGATCAGATCGGCGCGGGAGCGCAGGGGCTCCAGCAGATCGCTCTCTTCGTCGATGGCGCTTTCCAGCGAAAGATTCTTGCTGGAGAGCGGGTGCAGGCGACGGGTATCGCTGTACCGGCGGATCAGGGTATTGCGGTCGGCATCAAGGAACAGCAGCTGCGGAGAAAAACATTCCGGCAGATTCTGCATCGCCTGCTCGAAGATCTCCGGGGATTCCGGCATGTTACGCACGTCGATGCTGACGGCCGCGGAGATATTACGGTCAGCCAGCGACCGCGCCAGGTCGGGCAGCAGCACGACCGGCAGGTTATCCACGCAGTAAAAGCCCATATCTTCCAGCGCTCGCAGAGCGACGGATTTCCCCGAGCCCGAGCGGCCGCTGACGATCATCAGTACCATGTACCGTTTCTCCTCAGTACGATAAAGGATAAGGTGCGACTGCCGTTATGCGTCATCGCTGCTTCCTGCTTCGGTAATGATCTCATACAACTCTTCATCGCTCTGCGCCGCGCGCAGGCGACGACAAATCGCTTTGTCCGCCAGCCGTTTGGCCACCAGGGAGAGCGTATGCAGGTGAGTTTTTGTCTGGTCGGCCGGCACCAGCAGCGCGAACAGCAGGTCGACAGGCTGATTGTCGATCGCGTCGAAGGCGATGGGGGTTTCCAGCTGGACAAAAACGCCGACAGCACGCAGCGTATCCTCTTCCAGTTTTCCGTGGGGAATGGCAATACCATTGCCGATCCCGGTACTGCCCATTTTTTCGCGGGTGAGGATCGCTTCGAACACCACCTGCGGCGGCAAACTTAACTGTTTGGCGGCCAGTTCGCTGATGATTTCCAGAGCACGCTTCTTGCTCTGGCAGTGCACCTGGCTACGGGTACATTCCTGGTTCAGGACGTTGCTCAGTTGTAGAGCCGAATCGTTGTTCATCATAATTTCACCTGAGCGCCCCCGCGCCCGTCGCCGATGATATCCAGCGGCGGGCGCAAGGGGGCCCGGACAATTAGTGTTGTTTTAGTTTATCTTTGTGCTTCGTTAACTGTCTTGCCAGCTTGTCGATAAGACCATCGACAGCCGCATACATATCCTGCCCTTCCGCACTGGCATGGATTTCGCCACCGTTGACATGCAGATTCGCGTCCGCAATTTGCGTCACTTTCTCTACTTTTAACACAATATAGACCTGATTGATCCGGTCGAAAAATTGCTCCAGCTTGCTGAACTTCGCCGTAACGAATTCGCGCATCGCAGGCGTAATTTCGACGTTGTGTCCTGTAATGTTGAGCTGCATAGTGTCTTCCTTATCGGTTATGTCAGACCAGTTGTTTACGCTGGTTTGACGGCGGGATGGATAAAGACTCTCTGTACTTCGCGACAGTGCGGCGCGCCACCATAATACCCTGCTCGGACAGCATGGAGGTGAGCTTACTGTCGCTCAACGGTTTCGCGGGGTTTTCCGCGGCGATGAGCTTCTTCACCAGCGCGCGAATCGCCGTCGACGAGGCTTCGCCTCCGCCTTCGGTATTCACATGGCTGGAGAAGAAATACTTCAGTTCAAAAATACCGCGCGGACTGTGCAGATATTTTTGCGTGGTGACACGGGAAATCGTCGATTCATGCATCTCGACGGCCTGGGCGATATCGGCCAGCACCATCGGCTTCATATACTCTTCACCCTGTTCGAAAAAAGCCTGCTGCTGCTCTACGATGCAGCGGCTGACGCGCAGCAGGGTATCGTTGCGGCTTTCCAGACTTTTAATCAGCCAGCGGGCTTCCTGCAGATTGCTGCGAATGAACTGGCCGTCGGCGTCATTGCGGGCGCTGTTGCCCATTGCCGCATACTGCTGATTTATTTTCAACCGTGGAATGCTGTCGGCGTTGAGCTCGACGGTCCAGCGGCCGCTCACCTTGCGCACCAGCACATCCGGGATGACATATTCCGGTTCGCTGGTCTGAATGGACTGGCCAGGGCGAGGATCCAGGGACTGGATCAGGTTGACCGCCTCTTTAAGCACCTCTTCTTTCAGGCGGGTGACTCGCATTAGAGTGCGGAAATCATGGTTGGCCAGCAGATCAAGATGGTCGCTGATAATCAGCCGCGCCTCTTCCAGCCACGGCGTCTCTTTAGCAAATTGCGACAGCTGGATCAGCAGGCAGTCGCGCAGATCTTTCGCTGCGACGCCAACCGGATCAAAACGCTGGATTCGCTTGAGGACCGCTTCCACCTCCTCCAGGCCGATCTCGTCATCGCCGATGCTGTCGACAATATCTTCAATCTGAATCGTGAGGTAGCCCGTATCGTCGACGGCGTCGACGATAGAGGTGGCAATAGCGCGGTCGGTGTCGGTGAAAGGCGTCAGCTCAACCTGCCACATCAGATAGTCCTGCAGCGTCTGGGTGGTCTCGCCTTGATAGACGGGAAGCTCGTCGTCCTGATAGTCGACGCCGTTACCCGACGGCGTGCCAGCGGTATAGATTTCATCCCAGCTGGCATCGAGAGGCAGTTCGTCGGGCATCTCTTTTTGCTCAAGCGCATCGACGGTATCGAGGGACTCGCGGTCCTCCACCTCTTTTGCCTCTACCTCGTCGTGAAGATCGGTTTGCTCAAGCAACGGGTTACTTTCCAGCGCTTGCTGGAGCTCTTGCTGGAGTTCTAACGTGGACAACTGCAGCAAACGAATCGCCTGCTGCAGCTGCGGCGTCATGGCAAGCTGTTGGCTAAGCCTTAATTGCAAACCTTGCTTCATGTTCAGGGTAAATATCTCCGGCTAAAACGTCTGTAACCTCTACCCTATCAGAGTCTGAAGTCTTCCCCAAGATACACGCGCTTAACCTGCTCATCTTCGAGGATCTGCTGCGGTGTACCATGAGCGATAAGGTGTCCCTGACTGACAATATACGCGCGTTCGCAGACCGCGAGGGTCTCACGGACGTTATGGTCGGTAATCAGAACGCCGAGACCGCTGTCGCGCAGGTGCTCAATGATGCGTTTAATATCGATAACGGAGATCGGATCCACGCCGGCAAAGGGTTCATCCAGAAGAATAAATTTCGGATTCGCCGCCAGCGCGCGGGCGATTTCGACGCGGCGGCGTTCACCACCGGAGAGCGCCTGACCGAGGCTGTCGCGCAGGTGCTCAATATGAAACTCTTCCATCAGCTCTTTAGCGCGATCTTCCCGTTGTTCGCTGGTTAAATCGTCACGGATCTGCAGGACCGCCATCAGGTTGTCATAGACGCTGAGGCGACGGAAAATCGACGCTTCCTGCGGCAGGTAGCCGATGCCCCGTCGCGCGCGCGCGTGCAGCGGCAGCAGGCTGATGTCTTCGTCATCGATGATGATATTGCCTGCGTCGCGGGGCACAATCCCGACCACCATGTAGAAGGTGGTCGTTTTACCGGCGCCGTTCGGGCCGAGCAAGCCGACAATCTCGCCCGAGTTAACGGTGAGACTGACATCTTCCACCACGCGGCGGCCTTTATACGCTTTAGCGAGATTCTTCGCAGTTAAGGTTGCCATAACGGATTAGTTACTCTTCTTTTGCTGGTTGCCGCTTTTGTCCTGCAGCTCGGACGGCACCAGAACGGTGGTGACGCGTCGACCTTTGTCGCTGAAGGCCTGCATTTTTTGCTCTTTCACCAGATAGGTGATCTTGTCGCCCTTGATGTTGCTGTCGAGCTGTTCCAGATAAGCGTTGCCCGTCAGCACGACGTAATCGTTCTGCAGCTCGTAGCGCATTTTCGACGCCCGGCCTTTTACCGGCTTGCCGTTATCCTGCATCTGATAGAAAGTAGCCGGGTTACCGAAACCTTCGATCACCTCTTTGCCTTTCTCGTTGCCTGGACGGGTGACCACCACTTTATCAGCGTTAATCTTGATCGTCCCCTGGGTCACGACCACGTTACCGGTGAAGGTGACGACATTGCCCTGCATGTCCAGCGACTGCTGATCGGATTCGATATGGATCGGCTGATCGGTATCGCCCGTCTTGGCGAGGGCCGGCAGGCTGGCGGCCAGTAACGCGCCGGCGAGCGCAATCTTAAGGCTGAGTTTGTTTGTTCTGAATTTCATAAGAGGTTCTCACCTTTTCAATCAGCTCGGCATTTTTGCTGCGAAGGTTTCCACGCATTTTCAGGCCGCTGGAATTAAATGTGGTGCCGTATAACGTCACCATGTCATCGGAGGTAACGTCCTGCGTTACCAGATTTATCTGGGCGTTATCCGTCGTAATTTTGCGCAGTTGAGAATCTGGCGCGAGCGCATTCACCTCAACGTGCCCGTAAAGATAGAGCATCCGGTCATTCGTCAGCTTCGCTTTGTCTGCTCTGACCGACCAGGTAGGCACCTTGTTAGTATCAAAGGTGGTCATCACCGGTTTGGTAAACCAGGAGACCTCCTGATCGGAAAAATATTCCACGTGCTCGGCAATCAGCCGATAGCTCAGGGCGCCTTCCGGACTGTATACCACGGTGTCGGTATGTTCGCTTTTATACGTAGGGTCGTTAGGATTGACCTCCGGCTGGGCCGTGTCGTCCGTATTCGCCAGATTCAGGCCGATAAGGATCAGCGCGAGCAGCGACAGTAAAATGATAACCCAACGTCTGGTTTTACTCATATTGATTGCCCTTTGGCCTCATCCAACTTGCCCTGCGCCAATAGTAACAAATCGCAGACTTCGCGTACCGCGCCGCGTCCGCCGTTAATTCGCGTGACATAATTCGCCCGCGGTAGCAGCAGCGGATGCGCATCGGCGACGGCGACGCTAAGGCCCACTTCGGCCATCACCGGCCAGTCAATAAGATCGTCGCCGATGTAGGCGACTTCTTCCGGCCGCACGTGCAGTTTGTCCGTCAGATCGCGGAACGCCAGCAGCTTGTCCGACTGCCCCTGGTACAAATGCGTGATGCCCAGCGTCTGACAGCGATCTTCTACCAGTTTAGCTTTTCGCCCGGTAATAATCGCCACTTCAATACCCGAGGTCAGCGCGCAGCGGATACCATAGCCATCACGGACGTTAAACGCTTTCAGCTCCTCGCCGTGATTACCCATATAGATAAGCCCGTCGGATAATACACCGTCGACATCAAGGATCAGTAGACGGATCTTCGCCGCGCGATCGACAAACGCCTGGCTTACCGGCCCGTAGCAGGTCGCTAACTGAGCATCAGCATTATTCATTATTTTTTCCTTACTTACACTACGCCCGCGCGCAGCAGATCGTGCATATGTACCACACCCAGCAGATGGTCGCCATCGGCAACCAGCACGCAGGTGATATGACGGGATTGCATCAGGTTTAGCGCATCCACCGCCAGAGTGCCGGGGCGGATGCGGATACCTCCCCGGGTCATGACGTCGGCAATGCTGGCATCGCGCATATCAACGCCGGTATCGAAGACCCGGCGCAGGTCACCGTCGGTAAAAATACCGATGATGTTCATATCGTCATCGCAGATAGCGGTCATGCCTAAATTTTTACGCGTGATTTCCAGCAGCGCATCGCGCAGGGTCGCCTGCAGACCGACGTGCGGGATTTCATCACCGGTATGCATAATATCATTGACCCGCAGCAACAGCTTACGGCCGAGTGCGCCGCCCGGATGCGACAGGGCGAAATCCTCAGCGGTAAAGCCGCGGGCTTCCAGCAGGGCGACGGCGAGGGCATCACCCATCACCAGCGCGGCGGTGGTGCTCGACGTGGGCGCCAGTCCTAACGGGCAGGCCTCCTTCGGCACTTTCACGCACAGATGGATATCCGCCGCGCGCGCCATGCTGCTCTCCGGCCGGCTGGTGATACAGATAAGCTTCACCTGCTGGCGCTTGAGGACCGGGATCAGCGCGAGGATTTCATTCGATTCGCCGGAGTTCGACAGCGCAATTACCACATCCTGCGGGGTGACCATACCTAAATCACCGTGCGCCGCTTCGCCGGGGTGGACAAAAAATGCCGAGGTGCCGGTACTGGCGAAGGTTGCCGCCATTTTGCGGCCGATGTGGCCGGATTTGCCCATCCCCATCACCACGACTTTCCCGCCGCAGCGGAAAATCGTTTCGCAGGCATGGGTAAAGTCTTCATTTATGTATTGATCGAGCTGGGCCAGACCTTCACGTTCAATTTCCAGCACCTGACGGCCTGCCTGTTGAAAGTCAAAATCCGTGGGCAAATCTATTTGCGACATGATGTTATCCCGAATCATTCAACGAAGAGCGGTGCTGTCCAAAACAGCATCGCCAACCAAACCACAAAGCCGCCGACCAGCAGCGCGCCAACCAGTCGTCCCGGCTGCTGCTGACGGCGCCAGCACAGCACTGCGAAGATCAGGCTGACCAGCAGCATCACGCCATAATCGCGAGTGAAGGCTTCGGTCGCAAAGCTCCCCGGCGCGATCAGCGCCGGTAAACCCAGCACCAGTGCGATATTAAGGATATTGGCGCCGATGATATTGCCGATGGCAATATCATCTTCCCCTTTCCGCGCCCCGGCGATGGCGGTGGCCAGCTCCGGCAGGCTGGTGCCTATCGCCACCACCGTCAGGCCGACGGTCAGTTCGCTGATGGCGAAATAGTTTGCCAGCACTGTACTGTTATCCACCACCATGCGGGTCGCCATCGGCATGACGATCATCGCTACCCCTAACCAGAGCAGGGCGACCGGCAGCGACCCTTCGCGTGGCAGCTCCGCCAGCTGTTCGCGGGTCAGGCTATCGCTTCCCTGGCGCTCCGCCAGGCGAGCGATTTTGATGGTGAACAGCAGCCACAGAAGCGCTAACGCCAGTAAAAATAGCCCGTCGAGACGGGTCAGTTGTCCATCGTAGAGCACCAGTCCCGCCAGCACGCTGACCAGCAACATTAGCGGTAATTCGCGGCGCAGAATATCAGAATGCACGGTAAATGGCCTGAGTAAGGCGGCGAGACCGAGGATCAATAAGATATTGGTGATATTAGATCCGAGCGCGGTGCCGACCGCCAGATCGGTCTGCCCGTGCAGCGAGGCCGCGGTGGCGACCATGATCTCAGGCAGGCTGGTGCCGATACTGACCACTGTCATGCCGATGATCAGCGGCGGGATCCCCAACATACGACACAGGATGGAGGCGGCATAGACCAGACGATCGGCACTGTAGACAACCAGCAATAAACCAATAATTAACAGAGCCGTCGCTAAGAGCATCTAAAGTCCTTTCTTCAGGTATAATCGTCGCCTCGCTGGGTTATCCCTACGCAGCGTAACGAATTCTTAATTTTGACTTTATGTGTGCCAAAAGTAAAACAAATGCCAGCTTTCGCTAACCTGTGCAGGTAAGATTCTGTAAAAATGTTGTGATTGTGGCGCAAGAAAGGGCCATGCTTGCCCGTCAGGTGTTTAGTAAGGATGATTTTATGAGCCAAACTCAGGCGAATTTAGTTGAAGTGCGCGGTATCCGCTTTTCACGCGGCGATCGTGTGATCTTCGACGACATCTCGCTGTCGGTGCCACGCGGTAAAATTACTGCGATCATGGGACCTTCGGGGATCGGCAAGACTACCCTGTTACGCCTGATCGGCGGCCAGATCCCGCCGGACAGGGGAGAGATCCTGTTTGATGGCGAGAACGTGCCGCAGATGACGCGTTCGCGTCTTTATACGGTGCGTAAGCGGATGAGCATGCTGTTCCAGTCCGGCGCGCTGTTCACCGATCTCAATGTCTTTGACAACGTTGCCTATCCGCTGCGCGAACATACGCATTTGCCGCCTGCGCTGCTGCATACGACGGTGATGATGAAGCTGGAAGCGGTGGGGCTACGCGGTGCGGCGAAGTTAATGCCTTCTGAGCTTTCCGGTGGGATGGCGCGCCGCGCCGCCCTGGCGAGAGCCATTGCCCTGGAGCCGGATCTGATTATGTTCGACGAACCGTTCGTCGGGCAGGATCCCATCACTATGGGCGTGCTGGTGAAGCTGATTTCTGAACTCAACAGCACGCTGGGTGTCACTTGCATCGTGGTTTCGCACGATGTGCCCGAGGTGCTTAGCATCGCGGACTACGCGTATATCGTGGCGGATAAAAAGATTGTCGCCCACGGTAGCGCCCAGTCGCTACGGGAGAATACCGATCCTCGGGTTCGTCAGTTCATTGATGGTATTGCCGACGGTCCGGTGCCGTTCCGTTATCCTGCTGGCGACTATCACCATGATTTATTAGGCATAGGGAGTTGAGCGACTCATGCTGTTTAATGCGCTGGCCGCGCTAGGTCATCGCGGTATTAAAACCACCGCGACGTTTGGACGCGCCGGATTAATGCTTTTCAACGCCGTTGTCGGCAAACCAGAGTTTCGCAAGCACGCGCCGCTGCTGGTTCGTCAACTCTATAACGTCGGCGTCCTGTCGATGCTGATTATCATTGTATCGGGCTTGTTTATCGGTATGGTGCTCGGGCTGCAGGGGTATCTAGTGTTAACCACCTACAGCGCAGAGACCAGTCTTGGCATGCTGGTGGCGCTGTCGCTGCTGCGTGAGCTGGGGCCGGTGGTCGCCGCGCTGCTGTTTGCCGGCCGCGCCGGGTCGGCGCTGACCGCCGAGATTGGCCTGATGCGGGCCACGGAACAGCTCTCCAGTATGGAGATGATGGCGGTGGATCCGCTGCGTCGCGTCATTTCCCCACGCTTCTGGGCCGGTGTCATTTCGCTGCCGCTGCTGACGATTATCTTCGTCGCGGTAGGGATCTGGGGCGGTGCGCTGGTGGGGGTGAGCTGGAAAGGCATTGACGGTGGTTTTTTCTGGACCGCGATGCAAAATGCCGTCGACTGGCGAATGGATCTGGTGAACTGCCTGATTAAGAGTCTGGTGTTCGCTATTACGGTAACCTGGATTGCGTTATTTAATGGTTATGACGCTATCCCCACTTCCGCCGGGATTAGCCGGGCGACAACGCGTACCGTGGTGCATGCGTCGCTGGCGGTTCTGGGGCTGGATTTTGTGCTGACTGCGCTGATGTTTGGGAATTGAGTTCATGCAAACGAAAAAAACTGAAATCTGGGTAGGGGTGTTCTTACTGGTGGCGCTGCTGGCGGCGCTGTTTGTCTGCCTGAAGGCGGCGAACGTCACCTCGCTACGCACCGAGCCGACTTATCGCCTTTATGCGACTTTCGATAACATCGGCGGCCTGAAGGCGCGCTCGCCGGTGCGCATCGGCGGCGTGGTAGTGGGGCGGGTAGCGGACATTACGCTCGATCCGAAAACCTATCTGCCACGCGTGGAGCTCGATATCGATGAGCGCTACAACCATATCCCGGATACCAGTTCGTTGGCGATCCGCACCTCTGGCCTGCTGGGCGAGCAGTACCTGGCGCTGAACGTCGGTTTTGAAGACCCGGACCTCGGGACGACTATCCTTAAAGACGGCGGCACTATCCAGGACACCAAGTCCGCCATGGTGCTGGAAGATCTGATTGGTCAGTTCCTTTATAACAGTAAGGGCGGCGACAATCAGAATTCTGGCAATGATAAGGCCGAGGCAGAAGGTCATACTGACGCGACGCCGGCAGCCGGCACGACGCATTAATTTCAGGAGAAATACGATATGTTTAAACGCTTACTCATGGTCGCCATGCTGGTGATTGCCCCGCTGACCGCCGTCCAGGCCGCAGATCAGTCCAATCCGTATAAGCTGATGAATGAAGCGGCGCAGAAAACCTTCGATCGCCTGAAGAATGAACAGCCGAAGATTAAAGCTAATCCTAACTATCTGCGCGACATCGTCGACCAGGAGTTATTGCCGTATGTACAGGTGAAATATGCCGGCGCGCTGGTGCTGGGCCGCTATTACAAAGAAGCGACCCCTGCGCAGCGTGAGGCCTATTTTGCCGCCTTCCGTGAATACCTGAAGCAGGCCTACGGTCAGGCGCTGGCGATGTACCATGGGCAGACTTACCAGATTGCTCCGGAGCAGCCGCTGGGCAGCGCAACCATCGTTCCGATCCGCGTCACTATCATCGACCCGAACGGTCGTCCGCCGGTACGTCTTGACTTCCAGTGGCGTAAAAATACCCAGACCGGCAACTGGCAGGCCTACGATATGATCGCGGAAGGGGTGAGCATGATCACCACCAAACAGAATGAGTGGAGCGATCTGCTGCGCACCAAGGGCGTTGATGGCCTGACCGCGCAGCTGAAAGCGATCTCTGCGCAGCCGATCACCCTGGAACAGAAAAAATAATGAGCGGGCAGCTGAGCTGGACTCGCGAGGGCGAGACGCTGGCGCTGCACGGGGAGCTGGATCAGGATCTGCTGGTCCCGCTCTGGGAGGCGCGCGCCCAGGCGACGGCGGGAACGGCGATCATCGATCTCAGTCAGACCACGCGCGTGGACACCGCGGGCCTGGCGCTGTTAGTGCATTTTATGGCGCTGATTCGCCGTCAGGGCCGGGAAGCGCAGCTGGTCGGCAAGAGCGAAAACCTGCAAACGCTGATCGGTCTTTACAACCTGCCTGCCGATCTGATCTGATAATCTTTTCAGTGCCTTAGCACTGAAGCTATTCCGAAAGCCCTGGCAATCTTTTCGCCGGGGCTTTTTGCTTGTTTAAGACCGCGCCACTTTCCTCTAAGATGTTGGGCTGTTTTCACTATCAGATAAATTTGAGCCCATGGAAAATCATGAAATTCAGACCGTGCTGATGAACGCACTCCCCCTCCAGGAAGTCCACGTCTCTGGCGATGGCAGCCACTTTCAGGTTATTGCTGTGGGTGAGATGTTCGATGGCATGAGTCGGGTGAAAAAGCAGCAGAGCGTCTACGCGCCGCTGATGGAATATATTGCCGACAACCGCATCCATGCGCTGTCGATCAAGGCCTTTACTCCGCAGGAGTGGGCGCGAGACCGCAAACTCAATGGCTTCTAAGCTGTGGGGGATCCCCTGCAGCGTATGTGAATTTTTAATAGAGAACAGAATCAATGGATAAATTCCGTGTTCAGGGGCCGACTCGCCTTCAGGGTGAAGTCACCATCTCCGGGGCAAAAAACGCCGCCCTGCCAATCCTCTTTTCCGCGCTGCTTGCCGAAGAGCCGGTAGAGATCCAAAACGTACCTAAGCTGAAAGACATCGATACCACCATGAAGCTGCTGAGCCAGCTGGGCGCGAAGGTCGAGCGCAATGGTTCGGTATGGATTGACGCCGGCCCGGTCGATGTATTCTGTGCTCCGTACGATCTGGTGAAAACCATGCGCGCCTCTATCTGGGCGCTGGGCCCGTTGGTGGCACGTTTCGGTCAGGGGCAAGTTTCTCTGCCTGGCGGCTGCGCTATCGGCGCGCGTCCGGTCGATCTGCATATTAGCGGTCTGGAGCAGCTGGGCGCCGAGATCAAACTGGAAGAAGGTTATGTCAAAGCCTCGGTCAGCGGTCGCCTGAAAGGCGCGCATATTGTGATGGATAAGGTGAGCGTCGGCGCCACCGTAACCATCATGAGCGCAGCGACGCTTGCGGAGGGAACGACGATTATTGAAAACGCCGCTCGCGAGCCGGAGATTGTCGATACCGCCAACTTCCTGAACGCGCTGGGCGCAAAAATCACAGGCCAGGGTAGCGATCGCATTACCATCGAAGGCGTGCAGCGCCTGGGCGGCGGCGTCTACCGTGTGCTGCCTGACCGTATTGAAACCGGGACTTTCCTGGTGGCCGCGGCGATTTCCGGCGGCAAGATCCTCTGCCGTAACGCGCAGCCGGATACCCTGGATGCCGTACTGGCGAAGCTGCGCGACGCCGGGGCTGACATCGAAACGGGCGAAGACTGGATCAGCCTCGATATGCACGGCAACCGTCCGAAAGCGGTCAACGTGCGTACCGCGCCGCACCCGGGCTTCCCGACCGATATGCAGGCCCAGTTCACGCTGCTTAACCTGGTAGCGGAAGGGACCGGCGTGATCACCGAAACGATCTTTGAAAACCGCTTCATGCACATTCCGGAGCTGATCCGTATGGGCGCGCACGCGGAGATCGAGAGCAATACCGCTATCTGTCACGGCGTGAAGCAGCTTTCTGGCGCGCAGGTGATGGCGACCGATTTGCGCGCGTCGGCGAGCCTGGTGCTGGCCGGCTGTATCGCTGAAGGGACCACCATCGTCGATCGCATCTATCATATCGATCGCGGCTATGAGCGTATCGAAGATAAACTGCAGGCGCTGGGCGCCAATATTCAACGCGTGAAGGGCGAGTAACCGCGTCCTGACAGCGCCCCGGGACGTTGTTCCGGGTCGCTGTCGAGCAATCACATCACTTGTCGATCTTCTTCTGACGCATCATCTGCGTTCTGTCGATAAACTCATGAGTTACCGGGTCGTGGTAGCGTGACGGCCAGATGACCCACGGCTGCGTTTCCAGCGCTGTGGCGATAATCAATTCGCCTTTCGGCCAGGGGCGGGTCAGGGCGTTCGCCAGCGTTGAAGAACTTAGTCCGTGCCGTCGCGACTCTGCCGCCAGCGATGTTCCCCGTTTACGTAATCCCGCAACAATATCTGCGGGATGCCAGTCGATGAACTTATCCATAAATTCTCCTGGTGTTAAAGGTCCAGATCGTCCCACATGGGCGATAGAGACACTATACCCGCGTACTATGTAGGGTTCTAACAAGTTCTGTTAAAGCGCCGGAATATTCAGAATCTATCAAGATATTCGGAAGTTTAGGGAGAGAAATGGCATTTTACTGGAACTTTCCCGCGCGTCGCGCGGGAAAGGAGGGGGGATTAATGATCGCGCTGGACTGCAATATGCGCCAGCCCAATCAAGGCTTCGCGCCAGGGCGTGTCCGGGAGGATCTGCAGCGCGGCAATGGCTTTGTCAGCTTCTTCTTCGGCACGCTTCTGCGTCCATTCCAGCGAACCGCAGGTCGCCATCGTTTCCAGCACAGCATCCAGTAGATGGCGGCCGTTGCCTTGCTCGATCGCACCGCGGATCATCGCTGATTGATCGGGTGTGCCATGGTGCATGGCGTGCAGCAGCGGTAGCGTGGGTTTACCTTCGTTCAGGTCGTCACCGACGTTTTTACCGAGCCGCTCGCCGTCAGAGCTATAATCGAGTAAATCGTCGATTAGCTGGAAAGCGGTGCCGAGATAGCGGCCATAATCCTGCAACGCGCGCTCTTCTTCCGCAGTGCAGTCGGCCAGCAGTCCCGCACACTGCGAGGCAGCTTCAAACAGGCGCGCCGTCTTGCTGTAGATAACGCGCATGTAGTTCTCTTCGGTGATATCCGGGTCATTGACGTTCATCAGCTGCAGCACTTCGCCTTCGGCAATGACGTTCACCGCTTCCGACATGACCTCAAGGATCTTCAGCGAGCCCAGCTGGGTCATCATCTGAAAGGCGCGGGTATAGATAAAATCGCCGACCAGCACGCTGGCGGCATTGCCAAACGCCGCATTGGCCGTGGCTTTGCCGCGACGCATATCAGACTCATCGACGACGTCGTCATGCAGCAGGGTGGCGGTATGAATAAATTCAATCAGCGCGGCAATGGTGACATGCGCGCTCCCCTGATAGCCCACCGCGCGTGCGGCGAGCACAGCAATCATCGGGCGAATGCGTTTGCCGCCGCCGCTGACGATGTAATAGCCTAACTGATTGATAAGCTGAACATCGGAGTTGAGTTGCTCAAGAATCGTCGCATTGACACCCGCCATATCTTGCGCGGTTAACTCATTGATTTTTTCTAAATTCATCGCAAAAGCCGGGCCAAATGTCCTGTTACCATGAATCCAGGTGGGATCACAGAAGGATTAAGACAGAATTAAAAGAAGATATGATTGTACTGAAAAATTGCCGTAGATAAACGTTGTCGTGAAAGTTGTGTTTTTTTTCTGCATTGATCGCTAATCGCTCTTGTCAAAGGCTCGCGTTTTGCGTAATATTCGCGCCCTATTGTGAATATTTATAGCGCACTCTGAATCACATAAAGAGGTGCGCGGAAGCGGAGTTTTATATGTACGCGGTTTTCCAAAGTGGTGGTAAACAACACCGAGTAAGCGAAGGTCAGACCGTTCGCCTGGAAAAGCTGGACATCGCAACTGGCGAAGCTGTTGAATTCGCTGAAGTGCTGATGATCGCAAACGGTGAAGAAATCAAGATCGGCGTTCCTTTCGTTGAGGGCGGCGTAATCAAAGCTGAAGTTGTTGCTCACGGTCGTGGCGAGAAAGTTAAAATCGTTAAGTTTCGTCGTCGTAAACACTATCGTAAGCAGCAGGGCCATCGTCAGTGGTTCACTGATGTGAAAATCACTGGCATCAGCGCCTAAGACCTGAGGAGTAGATTTAAATGGCACATAAAAAGGCTGGCGGCTCGACTCGTAACGGTCGCGATTCAGAAGCTAAACGTCTGGGCGTAAAACGTTTCGGCGGTGAAGCAGTTCTGGCAGGTAGCATCATCGTTCGTCAACGTGGTACTAAATTCCACGCTGGTACCAACGTTGGTTGCGGCCGTGACCACACTCTGTTCGCTTTGACTGACGGTAAAGTCAAGTTCGAAGTTAAAGGCCCGAAAAACCGTAAATTCATCAGCATCGTTGCTGAATAAGTTTTTCGCGTCCCGGTAACGGATGAAAGCCCCGCAACACGTTGCGGGGCTTTTTACATTCGTCTACCGGAAAATTTTTGCAGGGAAACAGGCATGAAGCAGCAGGCTGGGATTGGCATTATTCTGGCGCTTACCACCGCAATGTGTTGGGGAGCGTTGCCGATTGCAATGAAACAGGTTCTCGAGGTGATGGCGCCGCCTACGGTGGTCTTTTATCGCTTCCTGATGGCCAGCATTGGGCTTGGCGCGATCCTCGCGATCAAAGGCAAACTGCCGCCGATGCGAATTTTTCGCAAGCCGCGCTGGCTGGTGTTATTAGCGATTGCCACCGGCGGTCTGTTCGGTAACTTCATCCTGTTTAGTTCTTCCCTGCAATACCTCAGCCCCACGGCTTCTCAGGTCATCGGCCAGCTATCGCCGGTGGGGATGATGGTGGCTAGCGTCGTAATTCTGAAAGAGCGCATGCGCGGCACCCAGGTGGTGGGCGCGTTGATGCTGCTCAGCGGGCTGGTGATGTTCTTCAATACCAGTCTGATTGAAATCTTTACCCGCCTGACGGACTACACGTGGGGGGTAATTTTCGGCGTTGCTGCCGCTACGGTGTGGGTAAGCTACGGCGTCGCGCAAAAGGTGTTATTGCGCCGTCTGGCATCACAGCAGATACTATTTTTGCTGTACACTTTGTGTACGATTGCATTACTGCCACTTGCTGAGCCCGGAGTGATTTCCCGGTTAAGCAGCTGGCAACTGGCATGCCTGATTTTTTGCGGGCTGAATACCCTGGTCGGCTACGGGGCGCTGGCGGAAGCCATGGCGCGCTGGCAGGCGGCGCAGGTCAGCGCGTTAATCACCTTGACGCCACTGTTTACGCTACTGTTTTCTGATTTATTATCAATGGCCTGGCCCGATGTTTTCGCCAGACCGATGTTAAACCTGATTGGTTATCTCGGTGCGTTTGTCGTGGTTGCGGGCGCGATGTATTCCGCCATCGGTCATCGTCTTTGGGGACGTTGGCGTAAGCGAGAGGCGGTAGTACCGCTGCCCCGCTCAGGCGAATGATTTACGGAGAGTAAAATGAAGTTTGTAGATGAAGCAACGATCCTGGTCGTAGCAGGTGACGGCGGCAATGGTTGCGTAAGCTTCCGCCGCGAAAAGTATATTCCGAAAGGCGGTCCGGATGGCGGCGATGGCGGCGATGGCGGCGATGTCTGGCTGGAAGCGGACGAGAACCTGAACACCCTGATCGACTACCGTTTTGAAAAATCGTTCCGCGCCGAACGTGGGCAGAATGGTCAAAGCCGCGACTGTACCGGTAAGCGCGGTAAAGACGTGACGGTAAAAGTGCCGGTCGGCACCCGGGTTATCGATCAGGGCACCGGCGAGACCATGGGCGATATGACCAAACACGGTCAGCGTCTGATGGTGGCGAAAGGCGGCTGGCACGGTTTGGGCAACACCCGTTTCAAATCGTCCGTTAACCGTACGCCGCGTCAGAAAACCATGGGTACCCCGGGTGATAAACGCGACCTGCAGCTGGAGCTGATGCTGTTGGCCGATGTCGGGATGCTGGGCATGCCGAACGCCGGCAAATCCACCTTCATCCGTGCGGTCTCCGCCGCCAAGCCGAAAGTGGCTGACTATCCGTTTACCACCCTGGTGCCAAGCCTGGGCGTGGTGCGTATGGACAATGAAAAGAGCTTCGTAGTTGCCGATATCCCGGGGCTGATTGAAGGCGCAGCGGAAGGGGCTGGCCTCGGTATCCGCTTCCTCAAGCACCTCGAGCGCTGCCGCGTACTGCTGCACCTCATCGATATCGATCCGATCGACGGCTCCGATCCGGTTGAGAATGCGCGCATTATCATCGGCGAGCTGGAGAAATACAGCGAGAAGCTAGCCTCCAAACCACGCTGGTTAGTTTTCAACAAGATTGACCTGATGGACAAGTCCGAAGCCGAAGCCAAAGCCAAAGCGATTGCCGAAGCGCTGGGTTGGGAAGAGAAATTCTACCTGATCTCCGCGGCTAGCCAGCAGGGCGTGAAAGAGCTGTGCTGGGACGTGATGACCTTCATCATCGAAAACCCGATCGTGCAGGCGGAAGAAGAGCAGAAGCCGGAGAAAGTCGAGTTTATGTGGGACGACTATCACCGTCAGCAGCTTGAAGAGGCCGAAGCCGAAGCAGAAGATGACGAAGACTGGGATGACGACTGGGATGAGGACGACGAAGAAGGCGTCGAATTCATCTACAAACGCTAATCCTGACTTCTCTGGATCAAAAAGGGCCGCATCTGATGCGGCCCTTTTGTTTTAATTGTTCTGGTACAAATCTTTATACAAGCGGCTTTCAAAGCGGACCAGTGGGATGCGGCGATTGCGCTGATCAGCTGGCTCCACGGCGTATCCGGAGAGATATTGCACGAAGGCCACCTTTTGTCCGCTGGCGGTAGTGATGAAGCCTGCGAGGTTATAAACCCCCTGGAGCGACCCGGTTTTCGCCGAAACTTTACCATCGACGCCCGCCTGATGAAGACCGGCGCGATACTGCAGCGATCCGTCATGGCCCGCCAGCGGCAGCATGGAGATGAAGTTGAGCTCGGTATCGTGCTGGGCGATATACTGCAGCACCTGCATCATGGTCGCCGGGGCGATCAGGTTGTGGCGCGACAGGCCAGAGCCGTCGGCGATGATAGTATTGCCGAGATCGACCCCAGCCTGTTGACGCAGGATCTGCCGTACGGCATCGGAGCCCGCCCGCCAGGTGCCAGGTACGCCGAACCGGGCGTGGCCGATGGTGCGAAAGACGGTGTCGGCAATCATGTTGTCTGACTTCTTCAGCATGATCCGCAGCAGATCGTGCAGCGGAGCCGACTGGCTGGTTGCCAGCACGGTGCCGGGCTCATTGGCCAGCGTCTGGCGCAGCAGCGTGCCGCTGTAGGTGATCCCCGCCTGGGCCAGCTCGGCTTTGAGGATCGCTCCGGCATAGCTGGCGCCATCCTGAATGGCGAAGGCCAGAGGCAGCGGCTCGCTACGCTGCGGCAGGCAGCCGGTGAGAGTATAGCGATTGAGATCGCCCGGCACCACGTCGAGCTCGCAATACTGCGCTTCCGATGAGCCACGCGCCAGCGTTCGCACCTGGCTGAACATGGTGACCGGATAATAGGATGCAACGCGAATGAAGGCGACATCGCCCGGTTTCTGCGCGCTATACAGCGAGACAGAGAAGCAGTTACGGTCGACAATCGCCGCCGCCGGCGGGGCGCTGAAGCACTGCGTCAGGTCGTTCCACGGCCAGCCGGGCGCTTTGTCATGGCTGGCGAAGACCGACGTATCGATGAGCACATTGCCTTCGATACGCTGCACGCCGGCTTTTTTCAGCGTCGCCACCATATTGCGAATATCCTGCCGTTTAAGCGTCGGATCGCCGCCGAAGCGTGCAATCAGGTCGCCTTTCAGCACGCCGCCGTCAAGGGAACCTTTGGTTTCCAGCGTGGTGGTAAAGCGAAAATCGGGCCCCAGTTGCAGCAGTGCCGCCAACGCGGTGATGACCTTTTGCGTACTGGCCGGGAGCGCCATTTGCTGGCTGTGATAGTCGATTTCCGGCGTCGATGCGCCGACCTTTTGCGCCATAAAGGCAAGGTTCGCACCGGCGGGAAGCTGGTTGATGTACTCGTCAATATTCGCCGCCTGAGCGCTAAGCGCTATACCGGCGGTCAATCCGATGATAAATCTGGGAAATCGCATAATCTCGCGCTAACAACCTGAAGCCAGGCCGTCATACTACGGTGCAACGCCCAGTAAAGTAAACGATGACCCATAATGAACTTCGGGGTAAAATACCCATCAAATGAAAAATTGCTGCTGACCTGGGGAGTGTTTCCCGGGTCGGTTTCTTTTTGCTCGTGTCCTGCCCGTGGGCAGGACAGGTGGCGGAGCGGAGCTATCCGTTCCCTGAAGGAATGATAAAGAGGTATAACTAATGCAAGCGATTCCGATGACCTTACGTGGCGCTGAAAAACTGCGCGAAGAACTGGATTATCTGAAGTCTGTGCGTCGTCCTGAAATCATTGCCGCTATTGCTGAGGCCCGTGAACACGGCGATCTGAAAGAGAATGCCGAGTATCACGCCGCGCGTGAGCAGCAGGGTTTCTGCGAGGGGCGTATCAAGGATATCGAAGCGAAGCTGTCTAACGCGCAGGTTATCGATATCACCAAAATGCCGAACAACGGCCGGGTGATTTTTGGTTCTACCGTCAGCGTGCTGAACCTCGATACCGACGAGGAACAGACCTACCGCATCGTGGGCGATGACGAAGCTGATTTTAAGCAGAATCTGATCTCCGTGAACTCGCCGATCGCTCGCGGTCTGATCGGCAAAGAGCAGGATGACGTCGTGACTATCCGTACCCCGGGTGGGGAAGTGGAATACGAAATTACCAAGGTTGAATACCTGTAAGGCGTATTTCCCGCTACGATGTTTATAGATTGTAAAGAAAGGAAAAAGGCCGCATAGCGGCCTTTTATCAACGTCAGGAGCATGGCATTTTGCTCGCCTGGCCGCAGAAATCCCTCGTTTTACACAAAGTTGTGTCGAGATTCAGGATATTCTTAGCGTGGCAGCGAGATTTTACGCTCTGGCGTTGGGCGGTACAGAACCAGCGTTTTACCGATGACCTGTACGTTACAGGCGCCGGTTTCGCGTACGATGGCTTCCACGATCAAGGCTTTTGTTTCGCGATCTTCTGAGGCGATCTTCACCTTGATGAGTTCATGGTGCCCTAACGCTTGTTCGATCTCGGCCAGTACCCCTTCGGTCAAACCATTGTTGCCAAGCATAACTACCGGCTTGAGCGGATGTGCCAGACCTTTCAGGTGCTGTTTTTGTTTAGTACTCAGATTCATCGTATTTTTTTGCTTACGTTGGGATTGAAAACGGGTCATTCTACCGCCATCTCCCATATATCGCCAAACTACCGCGTCGATTTTTACGCAGTAAAGTACGATGAACCCGAACGGGAATGTTAAATGACAGGTAAAAAGCGTTCTGCCAGCTCAAGCCGCTGGCTTCAGGAACACTTTAGCGATAAATATGTTCAACAGGCACAGAAAAAGGGGTTACGTTCCCGTGCCTGGTTTAAACTTGATGAAATACAGCAAAGTGACAAAATTTTTAAGCCGGGGATGACGGTAGTCGACCTCGGTGCTGCTCCCGGTGGCTGGTCGCAGTATGCGGTCACGCAGATCGGCAACAGCGGCCGCATCATCGCTTGCGATCTTTTACCAATGGATCCAATCGTTGGTGTGGACTTCCTTCAGGGCGATTTTCGTGATGAATTAGTCCTGAAAGCGTTACTTGAGCGAGTGGGCGACAGTAAAGTCCAAGTTGTCATGTCCGATATGGCGCCGAATATGTGCGGAACACCGGCGGTGGATATTCCCCGGGCTATGTATCTGGTAGAACTGGCGCTTGAAATGTCTCGTGATGTATTAGCGCCAGGTGGTAGTTTTGTAGTGAAGGTGTTCCAGGGCGAAGGCTTCGATGAGTATCTTCGAGAAATTCGCTCCCTGTTTACGAAGGTCAAAGTTCGTAAGCCGGACTCTTCCCGCGCTCGTTCGCGTGAAGTGTATATTGTAGCGACCGGGCGTAAACCATAACCGGCAGATTTCAAACGAAAGTTTGAAAGAAACTGGATATAGAGTATCCTGACGCTGTTTTTAACACAGTTGTAATAAGAGGTTAATCCCTTGAGTGACATGGCGAAAAACCTAATACTCTGGCTGGTCATTGCCGTTGTGCTGATGTCAGTATTCCAGAGCTTTGGGCCCAGCGAGTCGAATGGCCGCAAGGTGGATTATTCTACCTTCCTGCAAGAGGTCAATCAGGACCAGGTTCGCGAAGCGCGTATCAACGGACGTGAGATCAACGTTACCAAGAAAGATAGTAACCGTTACACGACTTACATTCCGGTTAACGATCCGAAGCTGCTCGATAACCTGTTGACTAAAAACGTCAAAGTTGTTGGCGAACCACCAGAAGAGCCGAGCCTGCTGGCTTCCATCTTCATCTCCTGGTTCCCAATGCTGCTGCTGATCGGCGTCTGGATCTTCTTTATGCGGCAAATGCAGGGCGGCGGCGGGAAGGGCGCGATGTCCTTCGGCAAAAGCAAAGCCCGTATGTTGACGGAAGACCAGATCAAAACCACTTTTGCAGACGTTGCCGGGTGTGACGAAGCGAAAGAGGAAGTCGGCGAGCTGGTAGAATACCTGCGTGAGCCGAGCCGTTTCCAGAAACTGGGCGGTAAGATCCCGAAAGGCGTCCTGATGGTCGGCCCTCCGGGTACCGGTAAAACGCTGCTGGCGAAAGCGATCGCTGGTGAAGCGAAGGTACCGTTCTTTACCATTTCCGGTTCTGACTTCGTCGAAATGTTCGTCGGTGTGGGCGCTTCTCGTGTGCGTGACATGTTCGAACAGGCTAAGAAAGCAGCGCCTTGCATCATCTTCATCGATGAAATCGACGCCGTCGGCCGCCAGCGTGGCGCAGGCCTGGGCGGTGGTCACGATGAACGTGAGCAGACCCTGAACCAGATGCTGGTTGAGATGGACGGCTTCGAAGGTAACGAAGGTATCATCGTTATCGCGGCGACTAACCGTCCGGACGTTCTTGACCCCGCGCTGTTGCGTCCGGGCCGTTTTGACCGCCAGGTGGTGGTTGGCCTGCCGGATGTTCGCGGTCGTGAACAGATCCTGAAAGTGCATATGCGTCGCGTTCCGCTGGCGCCGGATATCGATGCGGCAATCATTGCGCGCGGTACCCCGGGCTTCTCCGGTGCGGATCTGGCCAACCTGGTCAACGAAGCGGCGCTGTTTGCTGCCCGCGGCAACAAACGCGTTGTGTCGATGGTTGAGTTCGAGAAAGCGAAAGACAAAATCATGATGGGTGCGGAACGTCGCTCCATGGTGATGACGGAAGCGCAGAAAGAGTCTACTGCTTATCATGAAGCGGGCCACGCGATTATTGGTCGCCTGGTGCCGGAGCACGATCCGGTGCACAAAGTGACGATTATCCCGCGCGGTCGTGCGCTGGGTGTGACCTTCTTCCTGCCGGAAGGCGATGCAATCAGCGCCAGCCGTCAGAAACTGGAAAGCCAGATCTCCACCCTGTACGGCGGTCGTCTGGCGGAAGAGATTATCTACGGTCCGGAACATGTTTCTACCGGTGCGTCCAACGATATTAAAGTGGCGACGAACCTGGCGCGTAACATGGTGACCCAGTGGGGCTTCTCCGACAAACTCGGTCCGCTGCTGTATGCGGAAGAAGAGGGTGAAGTCTTCCTCGGCCGTAGCGTCGCGAAAGCGAAGCATATGTCCGATGAAACCGCGCGTATCATCGACCAGGAAGTGAAATCGCTGATTGAGCGTAACTACGGTCGTGCTCGCCAGCTGCTGAACGACAACATGGATATTCTGCACGCGATGAAAGATGCGCTCATGAAGTATGAGACCATCGATGCGCCGCAGATTGACGACCTGATGGCTCGTCGCGAAGTTCGTCCGCCAGCGGGTTGGGAAGAACCTGGTTCTTCTAACAACTCTGACAACAATGGCACGCCTCGTGCGCCGCGTCCGGTTGATGAACCGCGTACGCCGAACCCGGGCAACACCATGTCAGAGCAGCTGGGCGACAAGTAAGCTACCGCTGTTGATGCTTGTTTAACCTTAAAACCCCGGGCGTCCGCTCCGGGGTTTTTCTTTTTTAACCTCTTCAGTCTCAGGGATTTTGTGATGAAACTTGTAGCCCAGGGCTCAACCCTCGATCTCTCTCACCCCCACGTGATGGGTATTCTAAATGTGACGCCTGACTCCTTCTCCGATGGCGGCGCCCATAATTCGCTGATTGAGGCGGTGAAGCATGCCAATCTGATGATCAACGCCGGCGCGACCATCATTGATATCGGCGGTGAATCGACGCGGCCAGGGGCGGCTGAGGTTAGTGTGGAAGAGGAGCTTGCGCGGGTGATACCGGTGGTTGAAGCCATTGCCCAGCGCTTTGAGGTATGGATCTCAGTGGATACCTCCAAGGCGGAGGTTATTCGCCAATCGGCCAGGGCCGGGGCGCATATCATCAACGATATTCGTTCGCTGACCGAGCCCGGCGCGCTGCAGGCTGCCGCGGAAACCGGACTGCCAGTGTGTCTGATGCATATGCAGGGACAACCAAAAACCATGCAGGAGGCGCCGAAGTATGAGGACGTCTTCGCCGATGTTGAGCGTTTTTTTAATGAGCACATTGTGCGCTGCGAACAGGCGGGGATCGCAAAAGAAAAATTGCTGCTCGACCCGGGATTCGGTTTCGGTAAAAATCTCTCCCACAATTACCAACTGTTGGCCAGGCTTGGGGAGTTTCATCACTTTGGTCTGCCGCTGCTGGTCGGTATGTCACGTAAGTCGATGGTAGGTCAGTTGCTGAACGTCGGGCCGTCGGAGCGGCTGAACGGCAGCCTGGCGTGTGCCGTCATTGCAGCAATGCAGGGCGCGCAGATTATCCGCGTCCATGATGTCAAAGAAACGGTAGAAGCGCTGCGCGTGGTGGAAGCCACCCTCGCCGCTAAGGGAAAAAAACGTTATGAGTAACCGCAAGTATTTTGGCACCGATGGTATTCGTGGCCGCGTCGGCGATGCGCCGATCACTCCGGAGTTTGTGCTCAAGCTGGGCTGGGCGGCGGGCAAAGTGTTAGCGCGTCACGGTTCGCGTAAAATTATCATCGGCAAGGATACCCGTATTTCGGGCTATATGCTGGAATCGGCGCTGGAAGCTGGACTGGCGGCAGCGGGGCTCTCTGCGTCGTTCACCGGGCCTATGCCGACACCGGCCATCGCCTACCTGACGCGCGCCTTCCGCGCCGAGGCGGGGATTGTTATCTCTGCTTCACATAACCCTTTCTACGACAACGGCATTAAATTCTTCTCCATTGAGGGCACCAAACTGCCGGATGATGTCGAAGAGGCGATTGAAGCCGAAATGGAGAAAGAGCTCACCTGCGTGGATTCGGCTGAGCTGGGCAAAGCCAGCCGTATCGTCGATGCGGCGGGGCGCTACATTGAATTTTGTAAGGGTACCTTTCCCAACGAACTGAGCCTGGGAACGCTGAAAGTGGTGGTGGATTGCGCGCACGGCGCGACCTATCACATCGCCCCTAATGTCTTCCGCGAGCTGGGAGCCCAGGTTATCGCGATGGGCTGCGAGCCAGACGGTCTCAACATCAACGAAGAGGTCGGCGCCACTGACGTGCGGGCGCTGCAGGCGCGCGTGCTGGCGGAAAAAGCCGATCTGGGTATTGCCTACGACGGCGATGGCGATCGGGTGATTATGGTTGACCACGAAGGCAATAAAGTCGATGGCGACCAGATCCTCTATATCATAGCCCGGGAAGGATTGCGTCAGGGGCAGCTGCGCGGCGGCGCCGTCGGCACGCTGATGAGTAATATGGGGCTGGAGCTGGCGCTCAAGCAGTTAGGCATCCCGTTTGCCCGCGCGAAGGTCGGTGACCGCTATGTACTGGAGATGCTCCAGGAAAAAGGCTGGCGCATCGGTGCGGAAAACTCCGGCCATGTGATCCTGCTGGATAAAACCACCACCGGCGATGGCATTGTTGCCAGCCTGCAGGTGGTCGCGGCGATGGTCCGCAACCACATGAGCCTGCATGACCTGTGCAGCGGGATGAAAATGTTCCCTCAGCTGCTGGTGAATGTCCGCTTTACCGAGGGCAGCGGTAACCCGCTGGAGAATGAGCACGTCAAAGCGGTGACCGCGGAAGTGGAGGCGGCGTTAGGAAAACGCGGCCGTGTCCTGCTGCGTAAATCGGGTACGGAGCCGCTGATTCGCGTGATGGTGGAAGGCGAGCATGAAGATCAGGTGCACGAGTTTGCGCACCGCATCGCTGAGGCGGTAAAAAGCGTTTAGCTTTGCCGGCTAAGTGGTTAAAAAGGCGGCGCTTGCCGCCTTTTTTATGATCGAAAATTGGCTTTTTGCTGTTTTTTTCTGCAGTTGATACAATGTGTCGAAATTGCCCTTGCGAAGGTCATTCGCTTTGGTTAGTATTCACACCCGCTTCAGTGGGAAACGTTAAAACGTCCCGCTTTATTGGTCGAAGCACTTGGTATGCGGCGAATCCGCAAGGAACAGGTTGATTATGTACGAAGCTCTTTTGGTTGTTTTCCTTATTGTAGCGATTGGCCTTGTAGGTCTGGTTATGCTGCAGCAAGGTAAAGGCGCTGATATGGGAGCCTCCTTCGGTGCAGGCGCTTCCGGCACACTGTTTGGGTCCAGCGGTTCTGGCAACTTTATGACCCGTATGACCGGCATCCTGGCTGCGCTGTTCTTCATCATCAGTCTGGCGCTGGGTAATATCAACAGCAACAAGACCAGTAAAGGAAGTGAGTGGGATAATCTGAGCGCGCCGAAAACGGAGCAAACTCAGCCAACTGCGCCGGCTCAGCCGACCAGCGATATCCCGCACTAAGTATTCTGTACCGAGGTGGTGGAATTGGTAGACACGCTACCTTGAGGTGGTAGTGCCCTAACGGGCTTGTGGGTTCGAGTCCCATCCTCGGTACCAATATTCCAGAAAAAAGACGCTGAAAAGCGTCTTTTTTTGTTTTTGTCCCCGCTGGACATTTATTTATAAACATCTCTTCGCTGGTTGCCTCCTTTTACTGTCGTTAAAGTCGCCTCGTCAAATTAACAGAGGTGAAGTGACACAATGAACAAGATCGGGTTGCTTATCGTCGCCGGCGTGCTCGGTTTAGCTGGGTGCAGTTCAACATCGCCCTCCCAAACAGTGGAGATGATTAATGCGCTAACCGTACCGGTATCGCCCAGTGAGTCTGGGACTACAGCGAATCATGCCCAGGCGGTGAGGCGCTATTTCCAGGACAATACGGCACTGATTAGTCGCCTTAACCATTCGTTGAAAAGTCATTATCTGCAGGACGTGGAGCGCCGCGATGTGTTCGACAGACACAGCGAGGCGTATAAAGTGTATGGCGCCCTGACCCGCCTGGAGCAGATGGCGTCCATGAATGAGGTTTACCGCAAAGAGAATAATGTTGCGGGCCTACAAGAGATCAACCGCGTACTGAAAAGCGTGCCGCTGACCAGCTGAGAATGAAACAGGGACTGCTGACCGGCAATCCCTGTGAAGAGTTAAAAGCGGAAGTTAACCCCGGCGTAAGCGCCGTCGGCCAGGGTGTTATCGCGATTGCCCTCTTTCCCTGCCATATCAATATAGCGATAGCCAGCTTCGATATTCAGAGATGGGAGCACGTTAAGGCGTACCCCGGCATTGGCCTCCACATAATCCTCAACGCCGCTGGACATTGAGTCCGGTGAGTAATAGCCCTCGCCGAAAAGCGTGAAATACTGACCAAGGGGGAGTTCAGCGCCACCACCGGCGGCGATGGCGTAACCTTCATCACCATCTTTTGGATTCAGATAGACCGCCTTACCGCCCAGGGTCATCAGAAAAGGGCCAAGGTTAAAGTTATAACCCATTCCCAGTCCTACACTATCTCCGTCGTTGTCGCTATGGGCCCACTGAGAACTGAACGTCATACCCGGTTCCCCGGCGCCAAAGCTGGCGGACAGATTGGTAAACTCGGCGCCAGCTTCTCCATGCAGGTTAACGGCTGCGCAGGCAGCGCTGCTGGCTCCCAAAGCGATCGTTACGGCAACCATTTTTGCAGCAATAGACTTCATTATTAAATTCCTTCAGATAAAAAAAAGCCCGATATGGGCGTTCGGGCATAATTAACGGGTTCGTGCATCTCATTGTTATGGTCGCGGCAGGCGAGGGGGCAACTCTCGCTACCGCCGCACACGTCTGGCCGATTTCCGCTGGCATATCCTGAGCCGGTGCAGACCCGGCGGTTAACGCCGTTTGTGGTCGTCTGCTGGCGAACTCAGTAATAGATTGTCTTCCGGGAAACCCAGGCGCTTAGCATAAAATTTTTGTTCTTTTAGCGGTAACGGTTATTGGTTTAAATTTAAACATCTTCCCCGCTGCAGCAAATAACAATAAATGATAGGAGGAGTGCGGGTCAGAATTTTTCAGGAAGTGAGACGATATTTTGTAAATAACCGCCGCGGGCAAAGGTAATATAACCGCCTTTCTTTAATGCTGACAATACATTGAGAATACTGCTACGCGACAGAAGGGTCCTGTCCTGAATATACTCAAGAATAGATACCCGCTGTCGGGTCTCTTCGCTTAATAGCATCATCTCCAGCAGATGGTTACGGATGACCGAATAGGTACGCTGCTGCAGGACCAGATCGTCACGATACACCATATACGAGGTATGATAAGCCAACAGGCTGGTCACCTCTTCCCATAGGTTATGCTGACGAAAAAGCGCCGAAGCCAGGTCATAGTCGATCCGTAGCAGTTCGCATGATACCTCGGCTCGCAGGCTGTGGCTGCGGCTGGGCTGCAGCATTTCCGCCACGCCGAAAAGATGCGGCTCATAGACGGTCACCATCAGTAGCCTGTCGGAATTACGAATAATCGACAGCTCGCCTTTTTTAAAAATAAAGAGCTGGGTTTTGCCTTTATATTCCCATGTCAGTCTTTTTCTGGCGATTGCGTTAACGGGTGTCGCGTGTGGCTCAAGTACATCGATCAGTCGGTCAATGGTCTTTTGCGGCCTGATCGGCGGTTTAATATTCATGATGTGTATCACCAGATATGAATTAATCAATTGAGGCTATTATAGTCAACAGTTTTGCTGGTCTGGCGATAAGGAAAAAATGCGTCATGGCATTTTTTTTACGTTGGTGGGTCATTCAAAATAAAAAGCCGGCGGTGAGCCGCCGGCGGAAAGCAACATTGTCAGGCGATTATTTGCCTTTGTTTTCCAGATTTTCAACCTGCGGTAAACCGGTTGCCGAGGAGGCGCTCAGCAGGCCAGACTGGGCATAGCCGAACAGCTTCTCGCGGGTATCGGTGATGTCCAGATTACGCATGGTCAGCTGGCCGATACGGTCTTCGGCAGTAAACATGGAATCGCCTTTTTCCATGGTCAGACGCTCCGCTTTATAGGTCAGGTTGTCTGATACCGTATTAAGGATCGAGTAGTCGTTACCGCGACGCAGTTCGAGGGTGACTTCGCCGGTGATCTGGCTGGCGACCCAGCGCTGCAGCGAATCACGCAGCATCAGCGCCTGGGAATCAAACCAGCGGCCCTGATACAGCAGGCGGCCCAACTGGCGACCGTGGGCGTGATATTGCTCAATCGTATCTTCGTTATGGATACCGGTCAGCAAACGCTCGTAGGCAATATGCAGCAGCGCCATCCCCGGAGCTTCATAAATGCCGCGGCTTTTCGCTTCGATAATCCGGTTTTCAATCTGGTCGCTCATGCCCAGGCCGTGACGACCGCCGATGCGGTTGGCTTCCAGCATCATCTCGACGTCATCGGCAAAGGTTTTACCATTCAGCGCCACCGGATGGCCCTGCTCAAAGCGTACGGTGACCTCTTCCGCAGGGATCTTCACGTTTTCGTCCCAGAACTTCACGCCCATAATCGGGTTGACGATCTTGACGCTGGAGTTCAGGAATTCGAGATCTTTCGCTTCATGGGTCGCGCCGAGCATATTGGAGTCGGTGGAGTAGGCTTTCTCGACCGACATCTTGTAATCAAAGCCGCAGGCGATCATAAATTCGGACATTTCGTGACGACCGCCGAGCTCATTGATAAAGTCGCTGTCCAGCCACGGTTTGTAAATCTGCAGTTCAGCGTTGGTCAGCAGGCCGTAACGATAGAAACGTTCGATATCGTTGCCTTTATAGGTGCTGCCATCGCCCCAAATGTTAACGCCGTCTTCTTTCATCGCCGCCACCAGCATGGTGCCGGTGACCGCGCGGCCTAGCGGCGTGGTGTTGAAGTAGGTCAACCCACCGGTGGTGTTATGGAAAGCGCCACACTGAATCGCGGCGATCCCTTCTGCGACCAGCTGTTTGCGGCAGTCGATCAGACGGGCGCCTTCAGCGCCGTACTCTTTCGCGCGGCGCGGGATAGCATCGTAGTCGTCTTCGTCCGGTTGACCCAGGTTAGCGGTATATGCATAAGGCACGGCGCCTTTTTTGCGCATCCATAACAGCGCGGCGCTGGTATCCAGTCCACCAGAGAAAGCGATACCAATACGTTGACCAACCGGGAGATGCTTGAGAATCGTCGTCATAAAATAAAACCCTGCTCGATAGACTGTGGTGAGTTCGACCCAACAACCTTAACTGCATTTTTATGCATTAATTGTGAGTATTCATTTAACCATCTTTTACTGGCGACAGGAAGTGCTTCATCATCTTTTTGCTAAAAAAGCCTGAAATACCAGCACAAACGGCAATCGGGGACGCTAAAAAGCATGTTGACAAAATATACTAATCGCCGTTACAATTCATCTCGATTTTATGTCCCGTCTTCGGTACCAAATCCCAGCAGTATTTGCGTCTTTTGCTCAAAAAGAGTAAAATATGCCACGTTTCAGGCGCGGGGTGGAGCAGCCTGGTAGCTCGTCGGGCTCATAACCCGAAGGTCGTCGGTTCAAATCCGGCCCCCGCAACCACTTTCCCATTAAGTACTTTTTCAAATATACTGTGAGGACTAGGTGTCCTTCGTAGCCGAATTTGAAAGAATTCTTGCGGAAGGTGTTCCAGATCGCCATGGCGATCTCAGGGTTCAGTTATCTAAAGCCCCGATTTATCGGGGTTTTTTGTTATCTGACTTCAGAATAACTGGGCTATACGCCCTTTTTTTATGTCTTGGGGGTGGGTTTGTCCACATTAGAGCAAAAATTGACAGAGATGCTCACTGCGCCGGTTGAAGCGCTTGGCTTTGAGCTGGTCGGCATCGAATTTATTCGCGGTCGCACATCCACACTGCGCATCTATATTGATAGTGAAGATGGCATCAACGTTGATGATTGTGCTGATGTGAGCCACCAGGTAAGCGCCGTCATGGATGTCGAAGACCCGATCACTGTCGCTTACAACCTGGAAGTCTCTTCGCCTGGTCTTGACCGTCCGATGTTCACCGCCGAACACTATCAACGTTTCACCGGCGAAGAAGTTGCGCTGGTGCTGCGCATGGCGGTTCAGAACCGCCGCAAATGGCAGGGCATTATCAAAGCGGTAGACGGTGAGATGATCACGGTAACCGTCGAAGGCAAAGATGAAGTGTTCGCGCTGAGTAACATCCAGAAGGCGAACCTGGTTCCCCACTTTTAACAGTCTGGATTGAGGTGAAAGGCCCCGATGAACAAAGAAATTTTGGCTGTTGTTGAAGCCGTTTCCAACGAAAAAGCGCTGCCGCGTGAGAAAATTTTCGAAGCGCTGGAAAGCGCGCTGGCAACGGCCACCAAGAAAAAATACGAACAAGAGATCGACGTTCGCGTTGAAATCGACCGCAAGAGCGGCGATTTCGATACCTTCCGTCGTTGGCTGGTTGTAGAAGAAGTCACCCAGCCGACGCGCGAGATCACGCTGGAAGCAGCGCGTTTCGAAGATGAAAGCATGAACGTCGGCGACTATGTCGAAGATCAGATCGAATCTGTTACCTTCGACCGTATCACCACCCAGACCGCTAAGCAGGTTATCGTGCAGAAAGTCCGCGAAGCCGAGCGCGCGATGGTGGTCGATCAGTTCCGCGAGCACGAAGGTGAGATCATCACCGGCGTGGTGAAAAAAGTGAACCGCGACAATATCACACTGGATCTGGGTAACAACGCTGAAGCCGTGATCCTGCGTGAAGATATGCTGCCGCGTGAAAACTTCCGTCCGGGCGACCGCATTCGCGGCGTACTGTACGCTGTCCGTCCGGAAGCGCGTGGCGCCCAGCTATTCGTCACCCGTTCCAAACCTGAGATGCTGATCGAACTGTTCCGCATCGAAGTGCCGGAAATCGGTGAAGAAGTGCTGGAGATCAAAGCGGCGGCTCGCGATCCGGGCTCTCGTGCCAAAATCGCGGTGAAAACCAACGACAAGCGCATCGACCCGGTTGGCGCTTGCGTCGGTATGCGCGGTGCGCGTGTGCAGGCCGTGTCGACTGAGCTGGGTGGTGAACGCATCGATATCGTCCTGTGGGATGATAACCCGGCGCAGTTCGTGATTAACGCTATGGCGCCGGCAGACGTCGCGTCCATCGTGGTGGATGAAGATAAACACACCATGGATATCGCGGTAGAAGCGGGCAACCTGGCGCAGGCGATCGGCCGTAACGGTCAGAACGTCCGCCTGGCTTCACAGCTCAGCGGCTGGGAACTCAACGTCATGACCGTTGACGATCTGCAGGCTAAGCACCAGGCGGAAGCGCATGCCGCTATCGATACCTTCACCAAATATCTTGATATTGATGAAGATTTCGCGACAGTGCTGGTTGAAGAAGGCTTCTCCTCGCTGGAAGAGCTGGCCTATGTGCCGATGAAAGAACTGCTGGAAATCGACGGTCTGGATGAAGCCACCGTTGAAGCACTTCGTGAGCGTGCGAAAAACGCACTGACTACGCTGGCGCTGGCTCAGGAAGAAAGCCTGGGAGATAACAAACCTGCCGATGATCTGTTGAATCTCGAAGGTCTGGATCGTGCCCTGGCATTCAAACTGGCTGCCCGTGGTGTTTGTACGCTGGAAGATCTCGCCGAGCAGGGCGTTGATGACCTGGCTGATATCGAAGGGATGACCGACGAGAAAGCTGGCGAGCTCATCATGGCCGCTCGCAACATTTGTTGGTTCGGCGACGAAGCGTAATAAACTGTAGCAGGAAGGAACAGCATGACAGATGTGACTATTAAAGCGCTGGCCTCAGAGATTCAGACCTCTGTGGATCGCCTGATACAGCAATTTGCTGACGCAGGCATCCGCAAATCGGCTGATGATTCTGTGACCTCGCAAGAGAAACAAACTTTGTTGACGCACCTGAACCGTGAACACGGCTCGGCGCCAGACAAGCTGACGTTACAGCGTAAGACGCGCAGTACGTTGAATATTCCAGGTACCGGTGGAAAGAGTAAATCGGTACAAATCGAAGTCCGCAAGAAACGCACCTTTGTGAAACGCGATCCGCAAGAGGCTGAACGCCTGGCCGCGGAAGAGCAGGCGCAGCGTGAAGCGGAAGAGCAGGCCCGTCGTGAAGCTGAAGAAGCAGCGAAACGCGAGGCGCAATTAAAAGCTGAACGTGAGGCCGCAGAACAAGCTAAACGTGAAGTCGCTGATAAAGCGAAACGTGAAGCTGCGGAAAAAGACAAAGTGAGCAATCAACATACCGACGAAATGACCAAAACCGCCCAGGCTGAAAAGATCCGTCGCGAGAACGAAGCCGCGGAATTGAAGCGCAAATCGGAAGAAGAAGCACGCCGCAAACTTGAAGAAGAAGCGCGCCGTGTAGCGGAAGAAGCACGCCGTATGGCTGAAGAAAACGAAAAAAATTGGTCTGAAACCTCAGACAGCCCGGAAGATAGCAGCGACTATCACGTCACCACATCACAGCATGCTCGTCAGGCTGAAGATGATAACGATCGTGAAGTCGAAGGCGGTCGCGGCCGTAGCCGTAGCAGCAAAGCGGCTCGTCCGGCGAAGAAAGGCAACAAACACGCTGAATCGAAAGCTGATCGTGAAGAAGCCCGCGCGGCCGTTCGCGGCGGTAAAGGCGGTAAGCACCGTAAAGGTTCCGCTCTGCAGCAGGGCTTCCAGAAGCCAGCGCAGGCCGTTAACCGTGACGTCGTAATCGGCGAAACCATCACCGTTGGCGAACTGGCTAACAAGATGGCGGTGAAAGGTTCTCAGGTCATCAAAGCGATGATGAAGCTGGGCGCCATGGCGACCATCAACCAGGTCATCGACCAGGAAACCGCACAGCTGGTTGCCGAAGAGATGGGCCACAAAGTTATCCTGCGTCGTGAAAACGAACTGGAAGAAGCCGTAATGAGCGACCGTGACACCGGCGCGGCGGCTGAACCGCGCGCACCGGTCGTGACCATTATGGGTCACGTTGACCACGGTAAAACCTCGCTGCTGGACTACATTCGTTCTACCAAGGTTGCCTCCGGCGAAGCGGGTGGTATTACCCAGCACATCGGTGCTTACCACGTCGAAACCGACAACGGCATGATCACCTTCCTGGATACCCCGGGCCACGCCGCGTTTACCTCCATGCGTGCTCGTGGCGCGCAGGCGACGGATATCGTGGTTCTGGTGGTGGCGGCAGACGACGGCGTGATGCCGCAGACTATCGAAGCTATCCAGCACGCTAAAGCGGCGCAGGTACCGGTGGTAGTGGCGGTGAACAAGATCGATAAGCCAGAAGCCGATCCGGATCGCGTGAAGAACGAACTGTCCCAGTACGGCATCCTGCCGGAAGAGTGGGGCGGCGAGAGCCAGTTCGTCCACGTTTCCGCGAAAGCGGGTACCGGCATCGACGACCTGCTGGACGCGATCCTGCTGCAGGCTGAAGTTCTTGAGCTGAAAGCGGTCCGCAACGGTATGGCGAGCGGCGCGGTCATCGAATCCTTCCTTGATAAAGGTCGTGGTCCGGTAGCTACCGTTCTGGTTCGCGAAGGTACTCTGCACAAGGGCGACATTGTTCTGTGCGGCTTCGAATATGGCCGTGTGCGCGCGATGCGTGACGAACTGGGTCGCGAAGTGCTGGAAGCGGGTCCGTCCATTCCGGTGGAAATCCTCGGCCTGTCCGGTGTGCCGGCTGCCGGTGATGAAGTGACCGTAGTGCGTGACGAGAAAAAAGCGCGTGAAGTGGCGCTGTATCGTCAGGGCAAATTCCGTGAAGTTAAGCTGGCGCGTCAGCAGAAATCTAAACTGGAAAACATGTTCGCTAACATGACCGAAGGCGAAGTTCACGAAGTGAACATCGTACTGAAAGCGGACGTACAGGGTTCTGTCGAAGCGATTTCCGATTCCTTACTGAAACTGTCTACCGACGAAGTGAAAGTGAAGATCATCGGTTCCGGCGTAGGTGGTATCACCGAAACCGACGCTACCCTGGCAGCAGCATCCAACGCGATTCTGGTTGGCTTCAACGTTCGTGCCGATGCCTCTGCGCGTAAAGTTATCGAAGCGGAAAGCCTGGATCTGCGTTACTACTCCGTCATCTATAACCTGATCGACGAAGTGAAAGCGGCGATGAGCGGCATGCTGTCTCCGGAACTGAAACAGCAGATCATCGGTCTGGCTGAAGTGCGTGATGTCTTCAAATCGCCGAAATTCGGCGCCATCGCGGGCTGTATGGTTACCGAAGGGACGATCAAACGTCACAACCCAATCCGCGTTCTGCGTGACAACGTGGTTATCTATGAAGGCGAGCTGGAATCCCTGCGCCGCTTCAAAGATGACGTTAACGAAGTCCGTAACGGCATGGAATGTGGTATCGGCGTGAAGAACTACAACGACGTTCGCGTTGGCGATATGATCGAAGTGTTCGAAATCATCGAAATCCAGCGTAGCATCGATTAATCATTTGATGGCTAAGCAGCCGGGGAAGCGAAGCGCCACCCGGCAATCATTTTAAAAAGGGGCTTTTGGCCCCTTTTTTGTCTTTATTCTGGAGAACTTATTATGGCGAAAGAATTTGGTCGCCCGCAGCGTGTGGCCCAGGAGATGCAAAAAGAGATTGCCATCATCCTGCAGCGTGAAATTAAAGATCCGCGTCTGGGCATGATGACCACCGTTTCCGGTGTGGAAATGTCCCGTGACCTGGCCTATGCCAAGGTGTATGTCACCTTCCTTAACGACAAAGATGAAGCCGCGGTGAAAGCGGGCATCAAAGCGCTGCAGGAAGCTTCTGGCTTTATCCGCTCTCTGCTGGGGAAAGCGATGCGTCTGCGCATCGTACCGGAATTGACTTTCTTCTACGACAACTCACTGGTGGAAGGGATGCGTATGTCCAACCTGGTCACCAGCGTGGTGAAACACGACGATGAACGTCGTGTGAACCCGGACGACAGCAAGGAGGACTGATGAGTCGTCCTCGTCGTCGCGGCCGCGACGTGCATGGCGTATTGTTGCTGGACAAGCCTCAGGGCGCCTCCAGTAACGATGTGCTGCAAAAAGTAAAACGTATTTATAACGCCAACCGCGCCGGGCATACCGGCGCGCTGGATCCGCTGGCGACCGGTATGCTGCCGATCTGCCTTGGCGAAGCGACCAAGTTTTCCCAGTATCTGCTGGACTCCGATAAGCGTTACCGCGTGATCGCCAAACTTGGCCAGCGCACGGATACCTCCGATGCCGACGGTCAGGTGGTGGAAGAGCGCCCGCTGACTTTTAGCGACGAACAGCTGGCGGCTGCGCTGGACAGCTTCCGCGGCGAGACGCAGCAGGTGCCGTCGATGTATTCGGCGCTGAAATATCAGGGCAAGAAGCTATACGAATATGCTCGCCAGGGTATTGAAGTTCCGCGGGAAGCCCGGCCGATAACCGTCTATGAGCTGCTGTTTATTCGCCGCGAAGGCGATGAGCTGGAGCTGGAGATCCACTGCTCGAAAGGCACCTACATCCGGACGATTATCGATGATTTAGGTGAGAAGCTCGGCTGCGGCGCGCACGTGATTTTCCTGCGTCGCCTGGCGGTAAGCAAATACCCGGTCGAGCGGATGGTGACCCTCGAGCAGCTGCAGGCGCTGGTCGATGAGGCGGCGGCGCAGGATATTCCTGCCGCTCAGTTGCTTGATCCGCTGCTGATGCCGATGGACAGCCCGGCCTCGGATTACCCGCTGGTTAATATTCCAGAAACCTCCGCAGTCTACTTTAAGAACGGCAACCCGGTACGTCAGTCAGGCGCGCCGCTTAACGGGCTGGTGCGGGTGATGGAGAGCGAGTCCGGCAAGTTTCTCGGCATGGGCGAAATTGACGATGAAGGCCGCGTGGCCCCGCGTCGTCTGGTGGTGGAATACCCGGCGTAAGCGCTTTTCTTGCGATAAAAGCCTGCTACGAGTAGAATATCGCCGCTTAACGTCCGCTAACGTGTTTTAACATTTTCGGGCGTTGCCTCAGGGGTCGCTGAATTAGAGATCGGCACCCTTTCTTTCTTTTAATTTTTGGAGTTATAAAATGTCTCTAAGCGTTGAAGCTAAAGCAAAAATCGTTTCTGAGTTTGGTCGTGGCGAAAACGACAGCGGTTCTACCGAAGTTCAGGTTGCACTGCTGACCGCACAGATCAACCACCTGCAGGGCCACTTTGCAGAGCACAAAAAAGATCACCACAGCCGTCGTGGTCTGCTGCGCATGGTTTCTCAGCGTCGTAAACTGCTCGACTACCTGAAACGTAAAGATGTTGCCCGTTACTCTGCGCTGATTGAGCGTCTGGGTCTGCGTCGCTAATTCTGCGAGTTTCAGAAAAAGGGGCCTGACGGCCCCTTTTTTCGACCGGGCGGCAGCAATTCATTCAAAACTCATGTATTGTTGCTAGTAATGATCTTCATGCAGAGGTTCGCGCGGCTAATGAGAGGCTTCATCCGCAGGGGCGGGTAAAGGTTGTCATTAGTCGCGAGGATGCAGAAGATCGGGTCAATAGACGCTATGTCGTGGATATGGCGTGATTTATAGATAAAAAGGATAGAATTTTGCTTAATCCGATCGTTCGTAAATTCCAGTACGGCCAGCATACCGTGACCCTGGAAACCGGCATGATGGCGCGCCAGGCAACGGCCGCTGTGATGGTTAGCATGGATGACACTGCGGTATTCGTTACCGTTGTGGGTCAGAAAAAAGCGAAGCCAGGCCAGGACTTTTTCCCGCTGACCGTTAACTACCAGGAGCGTACCTACGCTGCCGGTAAAATCCCGGGTGGTTTCTTCCGCCGTGAAGGCCGTCCAAGCGAAGGCGAAACCCTGATCGCGCGTCTGATTGACCGCCCGGTTCGCCCGCTGTTCCCGGAAGGCTTCGTTAACGAAGTTCAGGTTATCGCCACCGTCGTTTCCGTTAACCCGCAGGTTAACCCAGACATCGTCGCGATGATCGGTGCTTCCGCTGCGCTGTCGCTGTCTGGTATTCCGTTCAATGGCCCAATCGGCGCTGCGCGCGTGGGTTACATCAACGACCAGTACGTACTGAACCCAACCCAGGAAGAACTGAAGTCCAGCAAACTGGACCTGGTGGTTGCCGGTACCGAAGCGGCCGTGCTGATGGTGGAATCCGAAGCGGAACTGCTGAGCGAAGACCAGATGCTGGGCGCGGTGGTCTTCGGCCACGAGCAGCAGCAGATTGTTATTCAGAACATCAACGACCTGGTGAAAGAAGCCGGTAAACCGCGTTGGGACTGGCAGCCGGAAGCGGTCAACGAAGCGCTGAACGCGCGCGTGGCTGCGCTGGCTGAATCCCGTCTGAGCGATGCTTACCGTATCACCGACAAACAAGAGCGTTACGCTCAGGTTGACGTGATCAAATCTGAAACCATCGCCACGCTGGTTGCTGAAGATGAAACCCTGGACGCTAACGAGCTGGGTGAAATCCTGCACGCCATCGAGAAAAACGTGGTTCGTAGCCGCGTACTGGCCGGCGAGCCGCGTATCGATGGCCGTGAAAAAGATATGATCCGTGGTCTGGACGTTCGTACCGGCGTTCTGCCGCGTACTCACGGTTCCGCGCTGTTCACCCGTGGTGAAACGCAGGCGCTGGTTACCGCGACTCTGGGTACCGCACGCGATGCGCAGAACATCGACGAACTGATGGGCGAGCGCACCGACTCCTTCCTGTTCCACTACAACTTCCCTCCGTACTCCGTAGGCGAAACTGGCATGGTGGGGTCTCCGAAGCGTCGTGAAATCGGTCACGGTCGTCTGGCGAAGCGCGGCGTACTGGCCGTGATGCCGACTATTGAAGAATTCCCGTACACCGTGCGCGTGGTATCGGAAATCACCGAATCTAACGGTTCCTCTTCCATGGCTTCCGTCTGCGGCGCCTCTCTGGCGCTGATGGACGCGGGCGTGCCGGTAAAAGCCGCTGTGGCGGGTATCGCAATGGGTCTGGTGAAAGAAGGCGACAACTTCGTCGTGCTGTCTGACATCCTCGGTGACGAAGACCACCTCGGCGATATGGACTTCAAAGTTGCGGGTTCCCGCGACGGTATCTCTGCGCTGCAGATGGATATCAAAATTGAAGGTATCACCAAAGAAATCATGCAGGTTGCATTGAACCAGGCTAAAGGTGCGCGTCTGCACATCCTGGGCGTGATGGAGCAGGCGATTAACGCGCCGCGCGGCGATATCTCTGAATTCGCACCGCGTATCCACACCATCAAGATCAACCCGGACAAGATCAAAGACGTTATCGGTAAAGGCGGTTCTGTTATCCGTGCCCTGACCGAAGAGACCGGTACTACCATCGAGATCGAAGATGACGGTACCGTGAAGATCGCAGCGACCGACGGCGACAAAGCGCAGCATGCTATCCGTCGTATCGAAGAGATCACCGCTGAGATCGAAGTTGGCCGCATCTACAATGGTAAAGTGACCCGTATCGTTGACTTTGGCGCATTCGTTGCCATCGGCGGCGGTAAAGAAGGTCTGGTTCACATCTCGCAGATCGCTGACAAGCGCGTTGAGAAAGTGACTGACTACCTGCAGATGGGTCAGGAAGTACCGGTTAAGGTTCTGGAAGTTGACCGCCAGGGCCGTGTCCGTCTGAGCATTAAAGAAGCAACTGAACAGACTCCGTCTGCCGCAGCGCCGGAAGCTCCGGCTGCCGAGCAGGGCGAGTAAGGTTGCCGTTAGCCCTCCGCTTTTGCGGAGGGCGTTTTACGGGCAGGACGCCTCGTTTGCAGCCGGGGAACAGGACGTTCATCCAATCGTTGTCTTCGGGAGTGGGAAATGAAGCCTTTTTTGCGCTGGTGTTTCGTGGCGACAGCTCTCACGCTGGCAGGATGCAGTAGCACCGCCTGGCGTAAGGACGCCGTCCTCGCAGTACCATTGCAACCCACTTTACAGCAAGAAGTGATTCTGGCACGCATGGAACAAATTCTTGCCAGTCGGGCTTTATCCGATGACGAACGCGCACAGCTTTTATATGAGCGCGGAGTGTTGTATGATAGTCTCGGTCTGAGGGCACTTGCGCGAAATGATTTTTCACAAGCGCTGGCAATCCGACCCGATATGCCGGAAGTATTCAATTACTTAGGCATTTACTTAACGCAGGCAGGCAATTTTGATGCTGCCTATGAAGCGTTTGATTCTGTACTTGAGCTTGATCCAACTTACAACTACGCGCACTTGAACCGCGGTATCGCCCTGTATTACGGCGGCCGGGCTAAGTTAGCGCAAGATGATCTGCTGGCGTTTTATCAAGACGATCCCAATGATCCTTTCCGTAGCCTGTGGCTTTATATCGCCGAGCGTAAACTCGACGAGAAGCGGGCGCTTGAAGCACTCAGAGAGCGCTTAAACAAGTCGGATAAAGAGCAATGGGGATGGAACATTGTCGAGTTCTACCTTGGCGACATTAGCGAAAAAGAGCTGATGACTCGTCTGAAGGCAGACGCAACGGATAACACCTCGCTCGCTGAGCATCTCAGTGAAACCAACTTCTATTTAGGTAAGTACTACCTAAGTCTGGGGGACAAGGACAGCGCTACGGCACTGTTCAAACTGGCGGTCGCCAACAACGTACACAACTACGTTGAGCACCGATACGCATTGTTGGAATTATCGCTCTTGGGCCAGGAGCAAGATGACCTGGCAGAATCGGACCAGCAATAGCTGACGAACACATCAGCCCATAGTTTTTTGCTTGCCATCACCTTTGCGGGTGAGGGCGTTGTTGTTCGTTAATACACCTACTTTGAGCCGGTTCACACTTTTCAATGAAAATTACCGTAAATTTTCACGATGAGTTATGTAGACTGGCCGCCATTAATTTTGAGGCACACGTACTACATGGCTGAATTCGAAACCACTTTTGCAGATCTGGGCCTGAAGGCTCCTATCCTTGAAGCGCTCACCGATCTGGGTTACGAAAAACCATCTCCGATCCAGGCTGAGTGCATTCCGCATCTGCTGGACGGCCGCGACGTTCTGGGTATGGCCCAGACCGGTAGCGGTAAAACCGCAGCATTCTCTTTACCGCTGCTGAACAACATCGATCCTGAGCTGAGAGCACCGCAGATTCTGGTGCTGGCGCCGACCCGCGAACTGGCGGTACAGGTTGCTGAAGCAATGACGGAATTCTCTAAACATATGCGCGGCGTGAACGTGGTTGCCCTGTACGGCGGCCAGCGTTATGACGTGCAGCTGCGCGCCCTGCGTCAGGGTCCGCAGATCGTCGTCGGTACCCCGGGTCGTCTGCTGGACCACCTGAAGCGCGGCACCCTGGACCTCTCCAAACTGAGCGGCCTGGTACTGGATGAAGCAGATGAAATGCTGCGCATGGGCTTTATCGAAGATGTAGAAACCATTATGGCGCAGATCCCGGAAGGGCATCAGACCGCGCTGTTCTCCGCCACCATGCCGGAAGCTATCCGTCGCATTACCCGTCGCTTTATGAAAGAGCCGCAGGAAGTGCGCATTCAGTCCAGCGTGACGACTCGCCCGGATATCAGCCAGAGCTACTGGACTGCCTACGGCATGCGTAAAAACGAAGCGCTGGTGCGTTTCCTGGAAGCGGAAGACTTTGATGCGGCGATTATCTTCGTCCGTACCAAAAACGCGACCCTGGAAGTAGCTGAAGCGCTGGAGCGTAATGGCTACAACAGCGCGGCGCTGAACGGCGACATGAACCAGGCGCTGCGTGAGCAGACTCTGGAACGCCTGAAAGATGGTCGTCTGGATATCCTGATTGCGACTGACGTTGCGGCCCGTGGCCTGGACGTTGAGCGTATCAGCCTGGTGGTGAACTACGACATCCCAATGGATTCTGAATCCTACGTTCACCGTATCGGCCGTACTGGTCGTGCCGGTCGTGCTGGCCGCGCGCTGCTGTTCGTTGAGAACCGCGAGCGTCGTCTGCTGCGCAACATCGAACGCACTATGAAGCTGACCATTCCTGAAGTGGAACTGCCTAACGCGGAGCTGCTGAGCAAGCGTCGTCTGGAAAAATTCGCCGCGAAAGTTCAGCAGCAGCTGGAAAGCAGCGATCTGGATCAGTACCGTGCACTGCTGGCGAAAATCCAGCCGACGGCGGAAGGTGAAGAGCTGGACGTGGAAACGCTGGCTGCTGCGCTGCTGAAGATGGCTCAGGGCGAACGTTCGCTGATCGTTCCGCCGGACGCGCCGATGCGTCCACGTCGTGAATTCCGCGATCGTGACGATCGTTTCGACCGTCGTGGCGACCGTAATGATCGCGGCCCGCGCGGCGATCGCGAAGATCGTCCGAAGCGTGAGCGTCGTGACGTGGGTGACATGGAGCTGTATCGCATTGAAGTGGGTCGCGATGACGGCGTTGAAGTGCGTCATATCGTTGGCGCGATCGCCAATGAAGGCGATATCAGCAGCCGTTACATCGGTAACATCAAGCTGTTCGCTTCTCACTCCACCATTGAGCTGCCGAAAGGGATGCCGGGCGAAGTGCTGCAGCACTTTACTCGTACCCGTATCCTGAACAAGCCGATGAACATGCAGCTGCTGGGCGATGCGCAGCCGCGCACCGAACGTCGTGGCGGCGGTGAGCGTCGCGAAGGCGGCCGTGGCTTCGGCGGCGAGCGTCGTGAAGGCGGCCGTGGCTTCGGTGGCGAACGTCGTGAAGGCGGTCGTGGTGAAGGACGTCGTTTCAGCGGCGAACGTCGTGAAGGCCGTGCGCCGCGTCGTGACGATGCATCCGCGCCGCGCCGCGATGACTCAGCCGGTCGCCGTCGCTTCGGTGGCGATGCGTAATCAACGCCGCCCGCTAGCGTAAACTAAATAATACAGCCCCGATCGTCATGATTGGGGCTTTTTTTATTCCCTTTGTACTCGTGTACTGGTACAGTGCGTCATGCTCAACGTGAGCGAAGTATTTTCGACTGGAGAATTCGGTAAATGGCGACACTAACCACTACGGCAACCCGTCCGTCTCTGTTTGGCGGCGTGGTGATTATCGGCGGCACGATTATCGGCGCGGGCATGTTCTCGCTGCCGGTGGTGATGTCCGGCGCGTGGTTTTTCTGGTCGCTGGCGGCGCTGGTCTTCACCTGGTTCTGCATGCTGCACTCCGGTTTGATGATCCTCGAGGCCAATCTTAACTACCGCATCGGCTCCAGCTTCGACACCATTACCAAAGACCTGCTCGGCAAGGGCTGGAACCTGGTGAACGGTGTATCAATCGCCTTTGTGCTCTATATCCTGACCTACGCCTATATTTCGGCGAGCGGTTCGATCCTCCACCACACCTTCAGTGAACTGTCGCTGAAGGTGCCGGCGCGCGCGGCGGGCTTCGGCTTTGCGCTGCTGGTGGCGTTTATCGTCTGGATGAGCACCAAAGCGGTGAGCCGCATGACGGCTATCGTACTGGGCGCTAAGGTGATCACCTTCTTCCTGACCTTCGGTAGCCTGCTCGGGCACGTCGAGCCGACGACGCTATTTAACGTTGCGGAGAAGAATGCCTCCTATGCGCCATACCTGCTGATGACGCTCCCGTTCTGCCTGGCCTCGTTTGGCTATCACGGCAACGTGCCGAGCCTGATGAAATACTACGGAAAAGATCCGCGCACCATCATTCGCTGCTTAACCTACGGTACGCTGCTGGCGCTGGGTCTGTATGTCGTTTGGCTGCTGGTGACGATGGGTAACATCCCTCGTCCGCAGTTTATCGACATCGCGCAGAAGGGCGGCAACATTGATGTGCTGGTGCAGGCGTTGAGCGGCGTGCTGAATAGTCGGAGCCTGGATCTGCTGCTGGTGGTGTTCTCGAACTTTGCCGTCGCCAGTTCATTCCTCGGCGTGACGCTGGGGCTGTTCGACTACCTGGCGGATCTGTTTGGCTTTGACGATAGCGCGATGGGACGCTTTAAAACCGCGCTGCTGACCTTTATCCCGCCGATGATTGGCGGACTGGTCAAACCCGATGGTTTCCTCTACGCCATCGGCTATGCTGGCCTGGCGGCGACGATCTGGGCGGCGATTGTACCGGCGCTGCTGGCTCGCGCCTCACGCCAACGCTTCGGCAGCCCACAGTTCCGCGTTTGGGGCGGAACGCCAATGATTGTGCTGATCCTGCTCTTTGGCCTCGGCAATGCGGTTGTACATATCCTGTCGAGCGTCAATCTGCTGCCGGTTTATCAGTAAAGCTATTGCCCGGTGGCGCGACGTCCACCGGGCTGACGTGTGTGTTACCCCAACAGCTCCTCTTTCACCTGCATCGCTAAATCGAAAGAATGCAGACGCGCCTGGTGGTCGAAGATCTGGCCATTGACCATGATTTCGTCCGCCTCGGTTTCACGCAGAATCGACTCTAGCCCATGGCGGACTTTAGTTTTATCGCCGACCAGCGACATGCTCAGTGCCTGCTGCACACCATACTGCTCGGACGCTGACCACAGCTGATGCATATTTTCCACCGGCGGCGGCAACTGACCGGTCTCGCCGCGACGCAGCTTCACAAACGCCTGTTGCATGGAGGTGAAGAGAAACTCCGCATCGCGGTTGCTGTCGGCGGCGATGATATTGATACACACCATCGCGTACGGTTTTTCCAGCCGCGCCGAAGGTTTGAAATTGCTGCGATACAGATGCAGGGCCTGGAACAACATATCCGGCGCGAAGTGCGAGGCGAAGGCAAACGGCAGGCCGAGCTGCGCCGCCAGTTGCGCGCTATAGAGGCTTGAGCCCAGCAGCCATACTGGAATGCGCTCCCCGTAGCCGGGAACCGGGCGCACGTGCGGGTTCGGATCGCGGGCGTCAAACCAGTCCACCAGTTCCGCTACATCGCGCGGGAAATTATCGACATCGCCGCTCATATGGCGACGCAGGGCGCGCATGGTCGGCTGATCGCTGCCCGGCGCGCGGCCAAGGCCGAGGTCGATCCGCCCGGGGTAAAGGGTGTTCAGGGTGCCGAACTGCTCAGCTATCACCAGTGGAGAGTGGTTAGGCAGCATCACGCCGCCGGACCCGAGATGCAGGGTGGTGGTGTTGGCGGCGAGATAGCCAATCAGCACCGAGGTCGCTGCGCTGGCAATGCCGACCATATTATGGTGCTCCGCCAGCCAGTAGCGATGATAGCCGCGCGATTCGGCCAGCTGGGCGAGATCCAGAGAGTGGGTAAAAGCTTCTTTGGCAGAAGATCCTTGCGGGATCGGCGCCAGATCGAGCACCGAGAATGGAACAGATTTGTCAGTCATAAAGGCTCACTTTGCTACAGCATCGTCATCAGATTGAAGGTCTTCTTCCAGCCTGGCGCATCCTGGACGCGCCAGCCAGAAAAGCTGCATCTTTAATAATGCATTAAAATCTGAGCACCGTTGTTAACAAAGTGAGCGGTTTATCAGGCCTGAAGCACCAGTCCTGGCAATCGTTTCCAGTAGCCGTTGCAATCGCTATTGCTGGTGAGATCCAGCGGCGCAGCGCCGTTTTCGTTGGCGCGGAAGGCATCGAGCATGGCGAAGGTCTCGTTGCCCATCGGCGACAGGCGCACCATATCCACCAGGCCGTGCATGGAGGTCAGCTCATTGCCCAGGTTATAGACGTAGCCGCTCATGGTCTGAATACCATTGAGCACGAACACCTGCTGGTTCTCCTGCGACAGCATGCTGCGCCCGGTTGGGTACTTGATGCAGCAGGTTTCGCACTCGTCCTTTGGCCGGTCTTCCGAGCGGGCGGTAAAGCAGCGCGCGGAATAAGCCAGCGGCAGATGGCCGTAGCTCAGCACTTCGACTTCAAACTGGTTGCGGATACCCAGCTCTTCGCACTGGGTCAGTAAATTAGCCAGCCAGTCGCGGGAGAGTTCCACCGGCATGCACCAGCGCACCATGCCCTGTTTCCGCAGCAGGCGTAGGGTGACGGCGTTGTAGCAGTTCAGCGCATGCCCGGCGACGAATGGTAGCTTGCGTTCGGCGCAGAGATTTACCACGCCCAAATCACTGGCCTCAATCAGAAATTCGCCGTTATCGACATAGCGCTTCAGCTCGCCCAGTTCAGAAGAGGCCTGCACCAGCGCGAGGGTGGAGAGCACCACCTGCTTGCCGCTAGCGGCCAGCGTTTTCGCCATTTCGATCCAGTCGCCAACTTTGGTGGCGCGGCGTTTGCTGCATACCGCTTCGCCGAGATAAATGGTGTCGGCGCTGCAGTTTGCCGCCTGCTGGTAAAAATCTTCCAGCGTCTCTTTTGGCCAGTAGTACAGCACCGGCCCTAATGAATATTTCATGTTTCTCACTGCCATTTACGGTGATAAGCGCCAAGGGTAGTTTGTGTCCCCTCGGACATGGCGCCCAGGGTCTCCATCCAGGCGGACTGCGGTACGAAATTCTGCGGATCGGCTTTGCAGCGATCGATCGCCTGGCGCCAGACTTTCGCCACCTGGGTCACGTAAGCCGGGCTGCGCTGACGGCCTTCGATTTTCACCGAGGCGATATTGGCGGCCATCAATTCCGGCAACAGTTCCAGGGTGTTGAGGCTGGTGGGCTCCTCCAGCGCGTGATAGCGCTCGCCATCAACCAGGTAGCGGCCTTTGCACAGCGTCGGATAACCGGCATTCTCGCCATCCTGATAACGGTCAATCAGCACTTCATTGAGACGCGATTCCAGCCCCTGCGGCGTTTGCTGCCAGCGTACGAAGCGGGCAGGCGAACAGGCGCCGACGGTGTTGGGCGATTCGCCGGTCAGGTAGGAAGAGAGATAGCAGCGGCCTTCCGCCATGATGCACAGGCTGCCGAAGGCGAAGACTTCCAGCGGCACCGGCGTAGCGCGGGCCAACTGTTTCACCTGATGAATAGACAACACGCGCGGCAGTACGACGCGCGCGACGTCGAAGTTGCGATGATAGAAGCGAATGGCCTCTTCATTGGTGGCGGAAGCCTGCACCGAAACGTGACGCTCAATGTGTGGGTAACGCTCCGCAGCGTACTCCAGCATGGCGATATCGGCCAGAATGAGCGCATCGGCGCCCAGTTGAGCGGCCATATCCACTGCTCGCTGCCAGCGGGCGTAGCCGTCGGGATGAGCGAAGGTATTGATGGCGATATGCAGCTTACGACGGTGCTGATGCACAAAGCTGACGGCTTCCTGCAGTTTCTTTTCGGTGAAATTAAGGCCGGCAAAGTGGCGGGCGTTGGTGTCATCTTTCAGCCCGATATAGACGGCATCGGCGCCGTTTTCGATGGCCGCCTTAAGCGCCGGAAGGTTACCGGCTGGGCAGAGCAGCTCCATAATTTTTCCTGAAAAATGCGGCCCGTCAGGGACGCTGAATGGTTAACGAGCAGGGATTTTAGTTAACCTTCTGGTGACAATTTTTGATTTGAGGCAGTTAAAAGTGTATTGGCGGCGCCAATAACTGGCGGCCGTCATCGCGTTTTTGTTGATTTACGCCGCTATGTTGTTTATGTGATATGGCACAATAGCGGAACTATTGCATTCATGGAGTAAAGCTTGTGTTGGATAAACTGCGTTCCCGGCTGGTCCACTTTGGCCCGTCTTTAATGAGCGTGCCGGTTAAGCTGGCGCCTTTTGCCCTCAAGCGCCAGGTGCTGGAGCAAGTGCTGAGCTGGCAGTTTCGCCAGGCGCTGGCGGAGGGGGAGCTGGAGTTTCTTGAGGGGCGTTGGTTAAGTATTCATGTGCGTGACATCGGTCTGCTGTGGTATACCTCGGTAGTCGATGGTCGACTGGTGGTCAGCCAGCAGGCCGACGCCGACGTCAGCTTCAGCGCCGACGCCAGCGATCTGTTAATGATCGCCGCGCGCAAGCAGGATCCGGATACGCTATTCTTCCAGCGTCGTCTGGTCATTGAAGGCGATACGGAGCTGGGGCTGTATGTAAAAAATTTGATGGACGCCATTGAGCTCGAGCAGATGCCAAAAGCGCTGCGCGTGATGTTGCTGCAACTGGCGGATTTTGTCGAAGCTGGACTGAAGAGCCCGCAGAAACCTGAACAGACATCGGTAGGTGAGGCATGCTGATTCGAGTGGAGATTGGGATTGATGCACCGGGAATCGACGCGCTGCTGCGTCGTACTTTCGGCCGCGATGCCGAAGCGCAGCTGGTGCACGATCTGCGTGAAGATGGACTGATCACGCTGGGGGTAGTGGCGACGGATGATGAAGGCCAGGTGATCGGCTACGTTGCCTTCAGCCCGGTGGCGGTGGAAGGTGAAGAGCTGCAGTGGGTCGGCCTGGCGCCGCTGGCGGTAGATGAACGCTACCGCGGACAGGGCATTGGCCGGCAGCTGGTTTATGAAGGGCTGGACTCGCTGAATGAGTTTGGCTACGCCGCGGTGGTGACGCTGGGCGACCCGGATTTATACCGTCGCTTCGGCTTTGAACCGGCCGCGCGCTTCGATCTCCGCTGCCGCTGGCCGGACAGCGCCGAGGCGTTCCAGGTTCACCGTCTGGCGGATGACGCCCTCGACGGCGTCCATGGCCAGGTAGAATACAGCGAGCACTTTAATCGTCTTTAAGCCTTGCCAGCAGGGTTTCGAAGGCATCCTCTCCGGCAACGAGGCGCTCTTTTTCGCGCTTCGTTAGCTGCTTGACGCGATATTCCAGTCGCAATGCAAGTGAGTGTTCACCAACTTCGTGGCTAAAGGCCAGCTGCAGGTCGCCTTTGCCGCGCAACGCCTTTGCGCCTTTTCCCGCCTGATGCTGGCGAAAGCGGCGTGGCACGTCGGTGGTGATGCCGGTATAAAGGCGATTATCCGCGGTTCGAATGAGATACAGAAACCAGCACACGGTCACAAAGTCACTATGGTAAGGTGTGTGCACCATAGCATAATGGAGAAGAAAGATGGATACGCTTGCCGCCATTGGTCGCTGGCTGAGTAAACAGCACGTCGTCACCTGGTGCGTCTCCCGTGAAGACGAGCTGTGGTGCGCGAATGCCTTTTACGTCTATGACCCGGATACCGTGGCCTTTTATCTGCTCAGCGAGGAGCACACCCGCCATGGCCAGATGACCGGACAGAGGGCGAAGGTGGCCGGCACGGTTAACGGCCAGCCAAAAACGGTGGCCCTGATCCGCGGCGTGCAGTTCAAAGGCGAGATCCGTCGTCTGAGCGGTGACGAAGAGGCGCGAATGCGCCAGCGCTACGTCAAGCGCTTCCCGGTGGCCCGCATGCTGTCGGCGCCGGTATGGGAGATTCGTCCGGACGAAATCAAATTTACCGACAACACGCTGGGTTTCGGGAAAAAATTACACTGGCGGCGTGATGCCGGCACCGAGCAGGCGTAGCGCTTCGCGATTGAAGGCCGGCAGATCGTCCGGCGTTCTGCTGGTAACCAGCTGTTCGTTATCGACCACCACCTCCTGGTCGTAAAACTCGCCCCCGGCGTTTTTCACATCCACCACAATCGGTTTCACCGCCGTGAGCTTACGTCCGCGGATCACATCGGCGCTGATCAGCAGCTGCGGGCCGTGGCAGATGGCAAACACCGGCTTACCGCCGTTGACAAAATCGCGGGTAAAGGTGACGAAGCGTTCATCACCACGCAGCTGGTCGGGAGAGTAGCCCCCGGGCAGCAATAAGGCATCAAATTCACCCGGTGTGACGTCATCGATGGCTCTGTCGATGGCGACCTCGGCTTCTCCCTGCTTACCCTTCACCGTTTTGCCAGCCTGCTTTTCGATCGTGATGACCTGATGCCCGGCGAGCTTAAAGGCTTCGGCGGGAGAGGTAAATTCAGAATCTTCAAAGTCGTCGGTAATGAGGACGGCTATCTTTTTACTCATGCTTCCTCCACTGTCTGGATGGTCAATGAGGTAATTCCATGATGATGGTGGATACTTACCTTGTAAGGTATTAAGCCTGGAACATGAGCCCGAAAGTGCAAGGCGGAGAATTCTGTAAAGGAGAACCAATGAGTCAGGTATTATTAACCGGCGCGACCGGGTTAGTTGGCGGTCACTTACTCCGGCTGCTGCAGAATGAGCCCCGTATAAGCACCATCGCCGCGCCGACGCGTCGCCCGCTGGCACCAGCGGAAGGTGTCTTTAATCCTCACGATCCCCAGCTGACCGATGCCCTGGCGCAGGTGGTTGACCCGGTGGATATCGTCTTCTGTTGCCTGGGAACGACGCGCCGGGAGGCCGGGAGCAAAGAGGCCTTCGTCCATGCTGACTACACGCTGGTGGTTGATACCGCGCTGACCGGCAAACGACTGGGTGCGCAACATATGCTGGTGGTTAGCGCGATGGGCGCCAACGCCCACTCGCCGTTTTTCTACAATCGGGTGAAGGGAGAAATGGAGGCGGCGCTGATTGAGCAAGACTGGCCGCGGCTGACCATCGCCAGGCCGTCGATGCTGTCAGGCAAGCGGGAAAAAAAGCGGGCCAATGAGACCTTCCTCGCACCATTGTTCCGGCTCTTGCCGGGGAACTGGAAATCCATTGCGGCCCGCGATGTGGCGATCGCCCTGCTGGCGGAGGCGCTGTCGCCCACCCACGAAGGGGTGCGAATTCTGTCATCATCGGAACTACGGGAGCGCGCCGCGCGGCAGGCTGAATAGCGGTTTGCAAACGCAGGCTTCCGGCGTAGTATTCACGGCTTCAATTCATATCCACATTTCTTGCTGGGGAATGCTATGGCTGGTCAGTCTTCATCTCAGGCGGCGTCACCATTTCAATGGTGGAAACCCGCGCTTTTCTTTCTCGTCGTGATTGTTGGTCTGTGGTACGTCAAATGGCAGCCGTACTACGGGAAAGCCTTCACCGCTGCGGAAACCCACAGTATCGGTAAATCTATTCTCGCCCAGGCCGACGCTAACCCGCTGATGGCGGCGTGGGACTATGCGATGGTTTACTTCCTTGCCGTCTGGAAAGCGGCGGTGCTCGGCGTGCTGCTCGGGTCGTTGATTCAGGTACTCATTCCGCGCGACTGGCTGCTACGCACCCTGGGACAATCGCGGTTTCAGGGCACGCTGCTGGGAGCGATTTTCTCGCTGCCCGGCATGATGTGCACCTGCTGCGCCGCGCCGGTCGCGGCCGGGATGCGCAAACAGCAGGTGTCGATGGGCGGGGCGCTGGCGTTCTGGATGGGGAACCCGCTGCTCAACCCGGCGACGCTGGTGTTTATGGGCTTTGTTCTGGGCTGGCAGTTTGCGCTGGTTCGCCTGGTGGCGGGCCTGGCGACAGTATTAACTGTGGCGACGCTGGTGCAGAAATGGGTGAAAGAGGCGGCGACGCAGCCGGTAGCGGTGCCTGCTGCACCGTCGGAAGCGACTCAGGGCGGCTTCTTTAGCCGCTGGCTGCAGGCGCTGTGGACGCTGTTCTGGAACACGATCCCGGTTTATATCCTCGCGGTGCTGGTGCTGGGAGCGGCGCGCGTCTGGCTGTTCCCGCACGCCGATGGCGTGGTGGATAATACGTTGTTCTGGGTTATCGCGATGGCGATCGCCGGCTGCCTGTTTGTGATCCCTACCGCGGCGGAAATTCCGATTGTGCAGACAATGATGCTGGCGGGTATGGGGACGGCGCCCGCGCTGGCGCTGCTCATCACACTGCCGGCAGTGAGCGTGCCGTCGCTGATTATGCTGCGTAAAGCCTTCCCGGCCAAAGCGCTGTGGCTGACGGGCGGACTGGTGGCGCTGTGCGGGGCGATTGTCGGTGCGCTGGCGCTGGTGTAGTTTGCCGTAAACGTACGCATAGCGGGATTGGATGCCGGGTGGCGGCTACGCCTTACCCGGCACACAACGGACAGGGGGCGGTAGCCCGGCTAAGCGCAGCGCCAGCCGGGAAACTGCAGCTTTATTTAATGTAGGTAAAGGCGGTGGTCACCCGGGATACGCCGCTTACCCGGCTGGCAATATCCGCCGCCGCCCGGCCTTCGCGGTCGGTCACCAGCCCCATCAGGAAGACTTCGCTGTTTTCCGTGGTTACTTTCACGTTCGAGGATTTGACCTGATCGGTGCTCAGGAGCTGCGAACGCACCTTGGTGGTAATCCAGGTATCAGACGAGGCGGTGCCTAAACCAATCGGCTGGCCCTGGCGCACTTCATTAAACACTTCCGTGGTCCCTTCCACGCCCATGGCGATTTGCTTGGCGCGCGCGGAGAGGTCCGGCGTCGGCGACTGGCCGGTCAGCAGAACTTTGCCCTGATAAGCGGTGACGTTGATACGGGCCTGTTTCTTAATCTGTTCATCTTTCGACAAGGCGCTATTGACGCGCAGTTCCAGGGTACTGTCATCGACCTGGGTTCCCACCGTACGCGGGTCCGTTGCGGCTTTGGTGCCGACTGCTGCCGTTCCGACTACCGCGGCGGCAACGCAGCCCTGCAGCAGTAGTGCAGAAAGCAGGATGGCGAGGGGCGAGAGAGCCTTCATGTGTTCTCCTTAATCGTCCTGGTGTGGAAAAAGAGTGTTATCTATCAAATCGCACAGACAGTTGACGGTCAGCATGTGCATCTCCTGGATACGCGCGCTGCGATGGGAGGGGATGCGGATTTCGACATCCTGTTGACCTAACAGGCCCGCCAGCTCACCGCCGTCATAGCCGGTTAACGCGACGATGGTCATGTCGCGGGTCACGGCGGCTTCCACCGCCTTGACGATGTCCCGACTGTTTCCGCGCGTAGAGATCGCCAGCAGCACATCGCCGGCGTGTCCCAGGGCGCGCACCTGCTTGGCGTAGATCTCGTCATGCAAGCGATCGTTAGCGATGGCGGTTAAGACCACATTATCGGTATTTAGTGCAATGGCAGGTAAACCAGGGCGTTCCGTTTCAAAGCGATTAATCATGCTGGCAGCAAAATGCTGTGCGTTGGCGGCGGAGGTGCCATTACCACAACAGAGGATTTTGTTGCCGTTAAGCAGGGACTGGACGAGCGTCATCGCCGCCCGGGAGATGGCGTCCGGGAGTGCTTCCGCTGCGGCAATTTGGGTTTGAATGCTTTCGGTAAAGCAGGCTTTGATTCTGTCGAGCACGGGATCCCTTACTTCTGGTATTACGCTATTCGCCAAAGGCGTTTTTTAGCCATTGGATGTCGTTTCCGGTGAAGGCTACCACATCGAAACGGCAATCCACAGTCTCAAAGCTCCCATTCTGTCGGCAGAGCCACAAACGGGCGGCTTTAAGCAGTCGTTGTTGTTTTTGCGGAGTGACGCTGGCCGCCGCATCACCGTACCGGGCGCTACGGCGGTAGCGCACTTCGATAAAAACGGTGACCGTGCCGTCGCGCATGATAAGGTCAATTTCGCCGCCACGCTCGCGGGCATTGGCGGCGATAAAACGCAGGCCCTGGCCTTCCAGCCAGCGGCGCGCCTGGTTTTCCCAGGCATCGCCGGTCTGTTTGCTTAGCTGGCCGGAACGATTTTTCCCTGCTGGTACTTGAGCCATGACAGTTTCCTGTTAATCACGCAATCCTGGTTGGCCGTCAGATCGCCGGTATTGCCGTTCAGCTCGAAGCCAGGCGTCTGGCGCATTTGCGTGAAGTGATTTGCCAGTGACCAGGCGTCAGCGCCCATGGCATACAGACGCGCCAGCGAGTAGTCATTACGCACCGCGGACAGCGCCTGCTGCATTAGCGACGGATTGCTGCCGGCCAGCATTGGGATCTCACTATACTGCAAGCCTTCCATCTCCAGACGGAAATCCGGCCCCGCGGTGCCCTGGGCGCTGCGCGAGCTGGCGTACAGGGTGACATTGCTCTGGCTGCCGTTGCGCATGGCGATCATCGGTTTGATATAGGCAATCTGTTCCGGGGTGGCGAGGATATAGGCCGCATCGACGCTGCCGCCGCTGCTTACCGGCATCTCATCCGCACTGCCGAGGATGCTGTTCTGCGCTGATGGCAGGGTGGAGACCGGGGTGCCGCTCAGCGCAATGCCCCCGCCGCCGTTCACGCCGGCGCGCAGCTCGGCCGTGGATCCAAAACGCTGCTGCAGGACGCTGGCGCCGCCCAGCTTCAGCCACTCGTCGGCAAAAGCGCTAACCACACGATCGCCCAGCGCGCCGCGCGGAACCAGCAGCAGCGGGGTCTGTTTCCCCTGTTGGTGGATATGTCGGGCGGCGTCACGCGCTTCGTCTTCCGGAGAAAGCGCGAAATAGCAGAGGTTAGCGCGGCTTTCGACTTTTTCCGGCTGGTTGAGGGCCAGCACATTGAGCGGCGTGTTGCTCTTGATAACCTCTTCAACGTTTTCTTTCAGCAACGGCCCAACCACCAGGGTGGCGCCATCCTGCTGCGCCTGGGCGAGCAGCTGGCTTATCGGCTGGCTGGTGGTGTCGTAAATTTTCAGTTCCGCAGAAGGGTTAGCGGCGGTTGCGACCACGGGCTGCGGCTGTGCGGCCGGCGCGGTAACCGGCTGGGTGGCCGGGGAAGCGGTAGTCTGCGGCGTGGCGGATGTTGCCGGCGCCTGGGCTGCCGGTTCCGCAGCAGGCGCTGCCTGGTCCTGCGTCGGGGCCTGAACCGGATCCGCGCGGCTTCCGGCGGCGGTAAGATCGCTGATTTCTGCCTGCGACGGACTCACCACATCATCATTACCGGAGACATTCGCCGCCTGGGCGACCTGGGCGGGAACCGCGCTGCCCGTCACCGACGGCGCGCCGTTTTTGGCGGCTTCAAAGCCCTGCTGGATAGTGCGGCCGAAGATCGACGCCTGACCGTTCAGCGGCAGAAAAAGCGCAATCTTGTTGATGGACGCAGGCTTATAGTTTTGCATATTCACAAGCGCCGTCGGCAGCATTTTAGCGCCCGGGTTTTGCGGATAGCGCGTCTGCCAGTCTTTAACGCCCGCTTTCAGTAGCGTCGGATCGTTGCGGTTGTCAAACCACATCCGCTGCAGATCCAGCCAGCCCTGGAGGATATTTTCATCGGCGTTGATCACCAGCGCATTGGCCTGGTCCTGGGGCATCGAGGTGAGCGCTTGCCAGGTCGCATCAATATTTTTCTGACGCTGTTTGGCGTCACTCAGCAGCGGCTGCTGGGCGATTAAGGCGCGCAGCAGGGTCAGCGATGGTTTGCCCTGGCTGGCATCGATTTGCGCCTGCCAGTAGCGCGCCTGCTGAGGCTGCTCAAGGTTTGTCGGATCGATCTTAGCCAGCAGATTACGGGCGGCCTGATAATCGTTCTGCGCCAGCTTCACTTCCACCGCCAGCAGCGACTGTTCACGGGCCTGAGTGCTGTTCAGGTTCGCCGGCAGCTGGTTAAACAGGTCGATAGCCTGCTGCTTCTTCCCTTCCTGCAGTAGTGCACGAATGGCGAGTAATTGCCAGTTGGTCTTGCTATCATTCGTGCTTTGCTGCATCTGCTGTAAGTAGAAACTGGAGTTGGCCTGCGACGTACCCTGCATAAACGCCGCGCTTTGATCCTGCGTGTGGGTGCCGCAGCCAGCAAAAATAAGAGTCGCCAGCAATACGGGCAGGCAGCGCGCGGGCTTAGAACGAAGAAATGTTGACGGTACCATAAGTGTCCAGTGATATTTTTTTGGCTCAATGCTCAATATTAAATCGGCAATACGGACGAGACAATGAAACAACACGAATCAGCGGATAATTCTCAGGGGCAGCTCTATATTGTGCCCACTCCGATAGGAAATCTGTCTGATATCACGCAGCGTGCACTGGAAGTGCTGCAAGCCGTTGATTTAATTGCAGCGGAAGATACCCGTCATACCGGTTTGCTGCTGCAACATTTTGCGATAAACGCCCGTTTGTTTGCGCTTCACGACCATAATGAGCAGCAAAAGGCGGAAACCCTGCTTGCCAAACTGAAAGAAGGGCAAAACATCGCGCTGGTTTCCGATGCCGGCACGCCGCTGATTAACGATCCTGGTTACCATCTGGTGCGCACCTGCCGCGAAGCGAATATTCGCGTGGTGCCGCTGCCGGGCCCCTGTGCGGCTATCGCCGCCCTGAGCGCCGCCGGCCTACCTTCCGACCGTTTCTGTTATGAAGGCTTCCTGCCGGCGAAATCGAAAGGCCGCCGCGATACCCTGAAAGCGCTGGAAGAAGAGCCGCGCACCCTTATCTTCTATGAGTCGACCCACCGTCTGGTGGAGAGTCTGGAGGATATCTGCGCGGTACTGGGAGAATCCCGCTATGTGGTGCTGGCTCGTGAGCTGACCAAAACCTGGGAGTCGATCCATGGCGCGCCGATTGGTGAGCTGGTGGCGTGGGTGAAGGAAGATGAAAACCGTCGCAAAGGCGAGATGGTGCTGATCGTCGAAGGTTTCAAGGCTCAGGAAGAGGCGCTGCCGGCGGCCGCGCTGCGTACTCTGGCGCTGCTGCAGGCGGAGCTGCCGCTGAAGAAAGCCGCCGCGCTGGCCGCGGAAATCCACGGCGTGAAGAAAAATGCGTTGTATAAGTACGCCCTGGAGCAGCAGGGGGAGTGATCCTGTAAACCCAATTGAAGCCTGGCAAGCAGCCCTTCAGATAGTGAAGAGCTGCTTGAGCGTCCTCCCACATGTCGGAAGAAATGTCGGAAAAAATGTCGGAAGAAAAGGGCAGAACCGCTTTTCTTGCCGCCCAGCATCCCTAACCAACAAGCCCGGATAGATCCGGGCTAAAAGTGGTTAAATCCTTACGCTCTCGATCAGGTTACCGGCGCCGGGTTAAATACCGCCAGCTGGTTGTGCAGGCCCCATTGATCGGAGAAGGTTTTTTTGCGTCCGCTGGCGACGTCGAGAATAAATTCGAACAGCTTCCGCCCGACATCCTCAATCGTCTCTTCGCCAGTGGCGATGGTCCCGGCGTTAATGTCCATTAAGTCATACCAGCGGTTGGCCAGCTCGGTACGGGTCGCCATTTTTATCACCGGTACCGCCATCAGCCCGTACGGCGTACCGCGACCGGTGGTGAATACCTGCACCGTGATGCCAGAGGCTACCTGCTGGGTGCCGCAGACAAAATCGCTGGCGGGGGTTGCGGCGTAAATGAGGCCGCGTTTGGTCGGACGCTGCCCCGGAGAGAGCACCTCAACGATGGCGCTTTTCCCTGATTTGGCAATTGACCCCAGCGCTTTTTCCACCACGTTGGCCAGACCGCCTTTCTTGTTGCCGGGGGAGGGGTTAGCGCTGCGGTCGGTTTTGCCCATATCAAGATAGTTATCGTACCAGGCCATCTCTTCCAGCAGACGTTTACCGACCTCTTCGTTAATCGCCCGCGGGGTCAACAGATGAATGGCGTCGCGTACTTCGGTCACTTCCGAGAACATCACCGTCGCGCCGCAGCGCACCAGCAGGTCGGACGCGTAACCTACCGCCGGGTTGGCGGTCACGCCTGAAAAGGCGTCGCTGCCGCCGCACTGCATCCCGACCACCAGCTCAGAGGCCGGGCAGGTTTCCCGCTGGCGCTGGTTCAGTTTCGCCAGGTGGCGCTCGGCGACCTGCAGAATGTCATCGACCATCGATTTAAAACCAACATGCTTTTCATCCTGCAGGCTGACGATGCTGGCGCTGTCCACCGGGATACTTTTGACGTCTTCCGTGCCCTGCAGCAGGCGTTCCGGCTGCAGCTTCTCACAGCCGAGGCCAATGACCATCACCTCGCCGCCGAAGTTTGGGTTGAGGGCGATATTATGAATGGTGCGAATCGGCACTACCGCCGCCGGCGCATTAATCGCCACGCCGCAGCCATAGAGATGATTCAGGCCCACCACGCCATCGACGTTGGGATAGTTTGGCAGCAGGTCGCGTTCAATGATTTTCACCACGTAATCGACCACGCCAGCGACGCAGTGCACGCTGGTGGTAATACCCAGCAGATTCTTGGTACCCACGCTGCCGTCAGCATTGCGGTAGCCTTCGAAGGTGTAACCTTCCAGCGGCGGTAGCGGTTCAGGCACTTTAGTGGCCAGCGGCAGGGTATTCAGCGGCGGGGCGGTGGGCAGCTCCACCAGCGACTCGTCAATCCAGCTTCCCTGCGGGATATCGCGTACGGCATAGCCAATGACTTCGCCGTAGCGGATGATTTCACCATGGGCGGGGATATCCACCAGGGCAACTTTGTGACCCTGCGGGATATGCTCGACGAGCGTCAGGCCGTCCGGGAAACGCGTTCCGGCGGTTAAGCCGCGATCGTTGACAATAATCGCCACATTATCTGTCGGGTCAACTTTAATATAAAACGCGGTCGGCGATTGTTGTCGAATTGCAATGTCAGCCATTGTCCAGTCATCTCCAAACAGGTGCTAATAATAAAATAAAACGCTAATTCATTTGCTACGTATCAGTATGATGGAATAAAGGATGTCAGCTGAGTTGATTTTAAAATGTGATCGGCATCACTCCTTTTTATGACGCTAACCTCTGCAGGGCAGGCAATCGTAAGAAGTGTGGATTAGCGCCCATGACTTATGGCATAAGCACAATTATGGCTTTAAATAATAACTTTATATTGTGGGTATGCATAGTGTCTGGCGGGGGCGTGCTGATTATACTGAGTCATGTTTTTGAGGTGATCGATATGCGAATAGACAGTTTCAATATCGTCTTTTAAATAAATCAGAAACCACTTAAAACAATTATAAAAGGTGTTCTGTGCCCGAGGAATGTCTAAATGATTTTGGATTCTACATTAGATGAAAAAAAAGGAATACCGACCCGCTATTTAATTCTGTTGATGATATTTGTGGTGACGGCAGTGAACTATGGCGACCGCGCGACCTTGTCTATCGCCGGTACTGAAGTCGCGAAAGAGCTGGGGCTCAGCGCGGTGTCGATGGGATACATTTTTTCCGCCTTCGGCTGGGCTTATCTGCTGATGCAGATCCCTGGTGGCTGGCTGCTGGATAAATTTGGCTCGAAAAAGGTTTATTCATACAGTCTGTTTTTCTGGTCACTGTTTACCTTCCTGCAAGGCTTTATTGATGTGTTCCCGCTCGCCTGGGCCGGGGTCTCCATGTTCTTTATGCGTTTTATGCTGGGCTTTTCCGAAGCGCCCTCGTTTCCCGCCAACGCCCGCATTGTGGCGGCCTGGTTTCCGGCCAAAGAGCGGGGTACGGCTTCAGCTATCTTTAATGCCGCTCAGTACTTCTCGCTGGCTCTGTTCTCGCCGCTGCTCGGCTGGCTGACCTTCGCGCTGGGCTGGGAACATGTCTTTACCGTGATGGGGATAATAGGGTTTGTGCTCACCATCATCTGGGTGAAGTTTGTGCATAACCCCACCGATCATCCGCGAATGTCGGCCGCGGAGCTGAAATATATCTCAGAAGGCGGCGCAGTGGTCGATATGGACCATAAAAAAGAGGCCACCCCGGCGGCCGGGCCGAAGATGGACTATATCCGCCAGTTGCTGACTAACCGAATGATGTTAGGCGTATTTTTCGGTCAGTATTTCCTGAATACCATTACATGGTTCTTCCTGACGTGGTTTCCGATCTACCTCGTGCAGGACAAGGGAATGTCGATTCTGAAAGTGGGGTTTGTGGCTTCGATTCCGGCGCTGTTTGGCTTTGCTGGCGGCGTACTGGGCGGGCTGTTTTCGGATTATCTGATTGGCCGCGGCTGCACGCTGACTTTTGCGCGTAAGCTGCCCATTGTGCTGGGAATGCTGCTGGCGTCGTCCATCATCCTGTGTAACTACACGGCCAGCACGCCGCTGGTCATTACGCTTATGGCGCTGGCGTTCTTTGGCAAAGGCTTTGGCGCGCTGGGCTGGCCGGTTATCTCGGATGTCGCGCCGAAGGAGATTGTTGGCCTGTGCGGCGGGGTATTCAACGTCTTTGGCAATGTGGCCTCGATCGCCACGCCGCTGGTTATTGGCTATATCGTGAGCGAACTGCACTCATTTAATGGCGCACTGATTTTTGTTGGCGGCTCCGCGCTGATGATGATGGTCTGCTACCTGTTTGTGGTTGGCGATATCAAACGTATGGAATTGCAGAAGTAAGCAACGATTAACGCAAGGTAAAAATCATGGATAACGCAATTTTTCCGAACAAATTTAAGGCCGCGCTGGCGGCGCATCAGGTGCAGATTGGCTGCTGGTGCGCTTTGGCTAACCCGATTAGCACCGAGGTGCTGGGTCTGGCGGGGTTCGACTGGCTGGTGTTGGACGCGGAACACGCGCCAAACGACGTCACCACGCTCATTCCGCAGCTGATGGCCCTGAAAGGTAGCTCCAGCGCGCAGGTAGTCCGTGTGCCGACCAATGAACCCATCATCATCAAGCGCATGCTGGACATCGGCTTCTATAACTTCCTGGTGCCGTTTGTCGAGACGGCTGAACAGGCGGCGCAGGCGGTGGCTTCGACCCGTTATCCGCCGGAAGGGATCCGCGGGGTCTCCGTTTCCCACCGCGGCAATATGTTTGGCACCGTGCCGGACTACTTCGCCCAGTCCAACAAGAACATTTCCATTCTGGTGCAGATTGAGAGCCAGACCGGAGTGGACAACGTCGAGGCGATTGCCGCGACCGAGGGCGTGGACGGTGTGTTTGTCGGCCCGAGCGACCTGGCCGCCGCCTTAGGCCATTTGGGCAATGCCTCCCATCCTGAGGTGCAGCGCGCTATCCAACATATCTTCGCCAGCGCGAAGAAGCACGGTAAGCCAAGCGGCATTCTGGCGCCAGTGGAAGCCGATGCGCGCCGCTATCTGGAATGGGGCGCGACCTTCGTCGCCGTTGGCAGCGATCTGGGCGTCTTCCGTTCTGCAACCCAGAAACTTGCCGACGCGTTTAAAAAATAATCACCAGGATGAAGAGAGAGAACATTATGACAATCAAAGTAGGTTTTATCGGTCTTGGCATTATGGGCAAACCGATGAGCAAAAATTTGCTGAAAGCGGGTTACTCGCTGGTGGTGTCTGACCGTAACCCGGAAGCGATTGCCGACGTGATCGCCGCTGGCGCTGAGACCGCGACGACGCCGAAAGCGATTGCCGAACAGTGCGAGGTGATCATCACCATGCTGCCGAACTCTCCGCATGTTAAAGAGGTGGCGCTGGGTGAAAACGGCATTATTGAAGGGGCGAAACCGGGCACCGTGGTGATCGATATGAGCTCCATTGCGCCGCTGGCGAGTCGGGAAATCAGCGAAGCGCTGAAAACCAAAGGTATTGATATGCTGGATGCGCCGGTGAGCGGCGGCGAACCGAAAGCCATCGACGGCACGCTGTCGGTCATGGTCGGCGGCGATAAAGCGATCTTCGATAAATACTACGATCTGATGAAAGCGATGGCCGGCTCCGTAGTGCATACCGGCGATATTGGCGCGGGCAACGTCACCAAACTGGCTAACCAGGTAATTGTCGCGCTGAACATCGCGGCGATGTCTGAAGCGCTGACCCTGGCGACTAAAGCCGGCGTCAATCCGGATCTGGTTTATCAGGCTATTCGCGGCGGTCTGGCGGGCAGTACCGTGCTGGATGCGAAAGCCCCGATGGTCATGGACCGTAACTTCAAACCGGGTTTCCGTATCGACCTGCATATTAAAGATCTGGCCAATGCGTTGGATACCTCACACGGCGTGGGCGCCCAACTGCCGCTGACGGCGGCGGTGATGGAGATGATGCAGGCGCTGCGCGCGGACGGTCTCGGCACTGCAGACCATAGCGCGCTGGCGTGCTATTACGAAAAACTGGCGAAAGTGGAAGTCACTCGCTAACAAGAAGGGCGCCCTGCGCGCCCTGTTATGCTTGCCTTGCGCGGCACTGTCAGGCTACAAAATTATGAAAATCGTCATTGCCCCAGACTCTTACAAAGAAAGCCTTTCTGCCAGCGAGGTAGCTCAGGCGATAGAAAAAGGATTTCGGGAAATTTTCCCTGATGCACAGTATGTTTCCCTGCCCGTCGCCGACGGCGGCGAAGGGACGGTGGAAGCCATGATTGCCGCCACCCAGGGAAAGGAACATTTCGCATGGGTAACGGGTCCGCTGGGTGAGAGAGTGAAGGCCTGCTGGGGCATGTCCGGCGACGGCGTCACCGCGTTTATTGAGATGGCGGCAGCCAGCGGTCTGGGGCTCGTTCCGCCCGACAAACGTAACCCGCTCATCACCACTTCACGGGGTACCGGGGAGCTAATATTACAGGCGCTGAAGCATGGTGCGGAACGGATCATTATCGGCATCGGCGGTAGTGCGACCAACGACGGTGGGGCGGGTATGATGCAGGCGCTAGGCGCCCGCCTCTGTGACGCCGAGGGACAAGAGATCGGCCATGGCGGGGGCAGTTTGAGCCGTCTGAGCCGGATCGATCTTTCCGCCATCGATCCGCGCTTACGTGACAGGATGATCCACGTGGCCTGCGATGTTACCAATCCGCTGGTGGGCGAGCGTGGGGCGTCGCGGATCTTTGGCCCACAGAAAGGGGCGACCGAGGCGATGATCGTCGAGCTGGATCGTAATCTGGCGCATTATGCCGACGTCATTAAGACGTCGCTGCAGGTGGACGTGAAGTCGATCCCCGGCGCGGGAGCGGCCGGCGGCATGGGTGCGGCGCTGATGGCCTTTCTCAATGCGGAGCTGCGCAGCGGGATTGAGATCGTTACCGAGGCGCTGAAGCTGGAAGAACAAATCCATGACTGCTCACTGGTGGTCACCGGGGAAGGGCGGCTCGATAGCCAGTCTGTTCACGGTAAGGTGCCGGTGGGGGTGGCCCGGGTGGCGAAGAAATACCGTAAGCCGGTGATCGGTATTGCTGGCAGCCTGACTCACGATGTCGGCGTGGTTCACCAGCACGGTATCGATGCCGTATTCAGCGTGTTAACTTCCGTTTCGACGCTGGAAGAGGCATTTCGCGGGGCGTTTGATAATATTTACCGCGCGTCGCGTAATATTGCTGCCACCCTGCAGGTTGGGATGACCACTGAGGGATGACAACGGGCGGTAAACCCTCTATACTGCGCGCTGAAGCTGACCAGACAGTCGCCGCTTCGTCGTCGTCCTCCTTCGGGGGGAGACGGGCGGAGGGGAGGAAAGTCCGGGCTCCATAGGGCAAGGTGCCAGGTAACGCCTGGGGGGTGTCACAGCCCACGACCAGTGCAACAGAGAGCAAACCGCCGATGGCCCGCGCAAGCGGGATCAGGTAAGGGTGAAAGGGTGCGGTAAGAGCGCACCGCGCGGCTGGTAACAGTCCGCGGCACGGTAAACTCCACCCGGAGCAAGGCCAAATAGGGGTTCATAAGGTACGGCCCGTACTGAACCCGGGTAGGCTGCTTGAGCCAGTGAGCGATTGCTGGCCTAGATGAATGACTGTCCACGACAGAACCCGGCTTATCGGTCAGTTTCACCTTTTACGCAAAAACCCCGCTCCGGCGGGGTTTTTGCTATTCGAATAGCGGAGAAAGGATGAATGACTGTCCACGACGCTATACCAAAAGAACGCGGCTTATCGGTCAGTTTCACCTTTTTATGTCAAAACCCCGCTCCGGCGGGGTCTTTGCTATTCGAATAGCGGAGAAAGGATGAATGACTGTCCACGACGCTATACCAA